>CANJPY010000007.1 GCA_947476255.1 Chthoniobacteraceae bacterium
AAACCCGCGCCTGCACCGCTCCCAACTCCAGCACCAGCTCCAACGCCCGTTCCACCAAAACCGGAGCCTCCCGCCTCTCCCAAACCCGCGCCCGCTCCGCTCCCAACTCCAGCACCAGCTCCAACGCCCGTTCCGCCAAAACCGGAGCCTCCCGCCTCTCCCAAACCCGCGCCTGCACCGCTCCCAACTCCTCCACCCGCTCCAACGCCAGTTCCACCAAAACCCGAGCCTCCCGCCTCTCCCAAACCAGCGCCCGCTCCAGCTCCAACACAAGCGCCGCCAAAACCTCAACCTGTCTCCCAAAAACCGCAAACACCGGCTCTCCCTGTTCAGATCATTACAGCAGAACGACAACGTCGTGTGTTCTCCCCTCTACCGCGCCCAGAAACGATCCAACTGTCTGCAGGAAATAAACATGCAATCATCGTTCGGCCCGACGGCTCAATCTGGAGCTGGGGCGCCAATGACCATGGCCAGCTTGGAGACGGATCCTTTCAAGGAAGCGCGTTCCCCATTCAAACCGGGCTGCGACTCTCTCAAGATCATTACTGGGTGGCGGCAGCGGCAGGCACCGATTGCTCCCTTGCCCTGCGAGAGGACGGAACCGTTTGGACCTGGGGCCGCAATGATAATGGCCGCCTAGGAGTCCCCGGAGAAACTGATTCCACAACGCCCAAAAAAGTCTCCCTTCCGCTCCCGGCAATCCTCATTGCGTGCGGTCATGAATCAAGCTTTGCGGTTCTCTTTGATGGGTCCCTGTGGGGGTGGGGCCAAAACACTCATGGCCAACTCGGTTTAGGAGATCGAATCCAACGCACGCAACCGGTCAAAATTCCCGTCAGCGCTCAGATCAAGCAGCTTGTTGTGAGAAAAACGAGCACCTATGCCCTCGCTACAAACTCTTCCGCCTGGATTTGGGGCGACGGGTACTCTGCGCGAACTGGCGTCCTCTCAAGCCGTGACAGAACCAGGCCAAGCCGCATTGACGCCGAAAGCGACTGGAATTATATAACTGGTGGTGATGGACATACGATAGGCCTCCGCTCCGACGGATCGCTCTGGGGCCTCGGAGAAAACCAACTCGGGCAACTCGGGGACGGAAGTCGCCAAAGCAGAATTACACCCGCCCAAACTGGACCCCAAACCCAATGGAACAACCTCGATGCAGTCGGCCGTCGCTCGTATGGAATCACTCGCAAAGGAGATCTTTTTGCATGGGGCGAGAATCCTGCAGGCACGCTCGGAACGGGTAACACGCTGCCGCGGGTCACTCCCACACAAGTTCTTCCTCAAGGAGGCTGGCTACGCATTGTTGCAGGAGAGACATTCACGCTGGGCTTGCGGATTGATGGAACCGTGTGGGCTTGGGGCGAAAATTCCCACGGGCAATTAGGCTCGGCCAAAGTGCTTAACTCATGGACCCCTCTCGAGGTGGCCCTGCCCAAAAATTAATCTCCCATCCAAGTTCCTGCCCCCGACGACTTCCCTGCACTTCACGCAGAAAATCGGTTCGCTCCCTAGGCTCGCCCAGCTCGACGACAAAGACCATTCCCCAACTCAGGGATGCCGCCATTCAAGGACACCAACCTGCGTGGAGGCGCCAAACTCGACCGCGCGCTTTAAAACTTCTTTCGCAAAGTATACGCAGCTCGGACATTCAATGGCGTCAAGCCCTTTTCTGTGTACAACTTATCAAGGAAAAAATCGTACACGAAATTCTCGCGAAGTTCGCTAAAGATCAATTCCGCACAGTTTCCATCCTCGGTTAAAATGACGTCCGTTGGTTTCAGCCATTCTTCCTCGAGCTCAGGAGAACCGTACTCCACGTGGTACGCATAAGTGTATCTGCGAACCACCCACAAATCCTTTTGATTGCACGAAGCTGAGAGCGGTTGAGTGAAATGCACCTTGAAACCAGTCTTCGTCAGATTAATTTCCAAGGCTTCCAGCGGCGCCTTTCCCACCGGTTCAACAACGCCCAAGTTCTCTCCCCCAGGCCACGTCAAATGGGTGCGGCCAACCCACAGCCCATCTCCTAAAAAGGCCAGTCGATGCAAACCCGCCTTCAACGCTGGCGCTTCGATAAACGGATAGCACGCTCCCTGCCAGACGCCATTAATCCGCTCCGTTGTCACGCGCAACAACTTTGGCACGTTCATTTCTCCAATCACGACCTGCCCGCCATACGGCCCCCAGGCGCGACTCCTAGGAATACGCACCATCTGCGTGGGCGAGTTCGCGTAGGACATATGCGGAAACCAGACCGCCGCTGGAGTGCGTATTTTATTGAGTTTCTCAACCGGCACCTCAAGCGGCGGCTGCTTTCCCCAATCCTCGCGCCAAGGCAACGAGGCTGGGTGCCCATAAAAACCGCCCCGCTGCACTACATGAAGCTCGCTGGAACCACGCCAGTCTCCCTGATTGTCGGAAACCAAAAGGTTGCCCTCAGCATCGAAGCCCAAACCATCCGGTGAACGAAATCCACTTGCGAAGGGCTTGGCCTTTCCCGTCGCCGGATCCACTTCCATCACCCACCCTCGCCACGGAACCCGCGAATACATGCGCCCTGCGAGCTTGCTGTTTTTTTTCCAATCCCCGTAAAACTCCTTACGCTCAAGCCCCACGGGAAGCCACTGACCTCTCACCTCGGGAAATACCGTATCTCCGGAGGAAGCAAGATTCAGCGCCACAAACAATTTTCCCTGCGCATTACGAACCGGCCCAAAAGCGAACTCGTGATAGTTGCCCGTCATTCCAAAACCGTCCCAGACAGTCTCATACGTATCCGCCTTGCCACTGCCAATCGAATCGCGCAGACGCGTCAACTCCGGGCGCTGCATCACCAAGAGGCTTCCGTCGGGTTCATTCAGCAGTCCCAACGGCTCGTGCAGACCTTCTGCAAAGATGGACCATTCCTTCTTAGACGGATTGTAAAACGCGACCTGCCCTCGATGAAAAGCGACCGCCATACGCCCGTCGGGCATTGGACATAAAGCACCCACCTGCGGATCCACTCCCTGCGGTCCTTTAACCTCGGTAATTTTGTAATATTTGGCCACCAACGCATCCCGCTCGGAAGCCGCACCGCCCCCAGCTGCTGGATTTGACACAGGGGCCACAGGCCGTGGCAACGCAACATTCTCGGCGCCAGTGGCAAACTGAGCCATCGCTCCAATCGCAGCAAAACTAAAAGTGAAGACTCGGCAGGTCATGATCAGGGGGTATGGGTGTGGAAATTCTTGGAAACTGGGGCCGACGTATCCTTGTTGGGAGGCGCGTCTTTTCGTTCTAAAAACACGCTGAACTCTTTGGCTTTGTTCGCCGGGACCTCCATTTGTCCTTTGCGTTCCACCGCGTCCGGGCATTTCAAGACAACGCTCAAATCTTGTACAACAAGCACCTTCGCTTTGACTTGCGGGAGGCGGAACCGCACCTCAAGCACGTTTCCAGCAGCTCTCACGAGTTGAAAGACCTCCTGTTTTCCCACCTTAAAATGAAACTCTGGAAGCCCCTCCTTGAGGGCATAGCCGAGAAATTGGGCCTCGGGATTCATATCGCTTTTCCCACTCCCAAAACGAATCAGCGGCGTTGCGGCACTCCACCAAGCGGCGTCTCCGAGTTCCGCCATATCCCGCCCACTCCCACGCCAATGCCGCGTTCCATCCAAAAACGGCCCGCTCCAAGCGTACCGAATCCTGCAGCTCACCGCGTCAAAGCAATAGTTCAAGGTTCCGGGCAAAGCCACGGCAATGGGAGCAGGACCCGCTTCGGGCATGAAAATACGCTGCACAAACGGCCGGCGACCGCCTCCCACAAGTCCCTTTTCCAAAGTTAATTGCGGAATATTTTTGTCCTGCGCTAGAGAGGGCATTTGCACCCCAACGTAAAGAGCCCCGTACATCACCATTCCATGCCCCGGCACAGAGCACACGTAGCCGTATATCCCTGCCTCCTCTGGTGTTACAAACTTCAACTGCACCTTCCCTTCAGGATCCACAACCTTCCCGCTGGACGCCAAAACAGCCTGATGCTCAGGTATAAAGCCTTTGTTGGGACCCGTTTCCCCCATCTCCATCGCTGCCTTCACCACCTCCTGTACCATGCCGGGTTTCACGAGAACAAAGTTGTGCGGTTGGTGGGAAACGTCCGTGTTCTGAATCTCCAACTGCAAGGACTCCCCGGGTTGAGCCTCCAAACGGGGGGGATCAAAACGCAGCCCCTCCGCCATTTGCAATGTGATTACTCGCGCCTTTTTGGGAGCTTTCTTCGGAACCGCAACTGCCTCATTCGAAGCGCTCGAAGTCGCCTCAGGCTTGCTCGTTCCGGGGGAAACCACCGCTGGCGCCTGCGCCAAAAGCGACGAGATTGACCCGCCTAAAATCAAACTCAGACCGCAAAAAATCACGCTGGGGGATGCCATACTTTGGAACTATCAGCTTTTCCAACCTTCCAAAGTCTATTTTAAATCATCTCTATGCTTTTATGAGTCATCCGCCACTAGGCTCCCTTTCGCGATTCAATGAAGCACCGTGCAACTTGGATGCCCTAAAAAGATTTCGTCAAACGCCTAACCCACGCCAGTCTCCGAGAGCTCCCTAAGCTCAGGATCTCCGGGTCAGCGCTCGATGCTTTCCAAAACAAACAATTCAGCCAAATATACAGCCCCCCCACTCTTCTACAATTTATGAGCCAGCCCATCGGATTTGCCATTGTTGGATCCGGCATGATTGCCGAATTTCACGCCCGCGCCATCTCTCAGGTTCCTGAAGCGCGACTGGTTTCAGTCTATTCACGGCAGCCCGACAAATGCCGGGAATTCGCAGCCCTCGTCGGCGCGCGCGCCGCCTCCAGCCTCGCAGAGCTTGTCGCCGACCCCGCTGTTCAGGCTGTATGCATCACAACCCCCAGTGGCGCGCACGCCGAGGCCGCGGTTCCCCTGCTCGCCGGAGGCAAATCTGTTTTGTGCGAGAAACCCATGGATGTTTCCCTGGCTTCAGTGGACAAAATCATTGCGGCGGCCCATCAAGGCGGAGGCATCCTCGCCGGCGTCTTCCAGAACCGATTGGGACGCGGGGCCCAGCTCTTGAAACAAGCCGTAGAAGCCGGCCGTTTTGGCCGCCTCAGTTTGAGCAGCGCCTACATCAAGTGGTGGCGCACGGACGCCTACTACACGACCTCCAACTGGAAAGGGACTTGGAAACTGGATGGAGGAGGCGCCCTCATGAACCAAGGAATCCATGCCGTCGATCTCCTCCAGTGGCTCGTTGGACTCCCAAAACGGGTCGGTGCCTTCGCCGCCACCCGGGCGCACGCAATGATTGAAACAGAGGATACTTTATCCGCCACGCTTCAATTCCCCGACGGCTCCCTGGGCGTCATTGAGGCCGCCACTTCCAGTTTCCCCGGTTCGGATCTGCGCATTGAAATCACTGGAGACAAAGGATCAGCGGCGATCGTAAACGACAAAATCGTCCGGTGGGACTTTGCCGAAACACTTCCTTCCGACGTTAACGTGATGGCCAACGAACAGGGCGGAATAATCGGGGGAGGCACCGCGGACCCCAAGGCAATCAGCGTGGAAGGACACCGCCGCCTTGTCGAGGACCTGGCGTTGGCGATCCGCGACAAACGCGCGCCGATGATTCCTGGAGAGGAAGCGCGGCGCGCCGTCTCAATCATTGTCGCCTGTTACGAAAGCGCGCGCACGGGTAAAATTGTGGACGTCATCTGAATACGACGCCTCCCAAAGGCCATCCTTATGGCTTTAAACAGCTGTTTTTGCTCGTGGGCATTGCAATGCTTCCGACGGCTGCGACCGTGTGTTTTGAGCTGAAATGGAAGCCCCCACCTGAGTTTCGGGAACTCAAAGCCTCGGAAGCAAAGGCCAGAACTCGTGAATACGTTTGGGTTGACGTGCGTTCTCCGGAACGCTTTCACCTTGATCATGTTCCAGACGCTGTTCCGTTTGATGAATCAAACGCCCCCGAGGGCCTCGAACACATAACCCGCCTGCGCGTTGGAAGACAAAAGATCGCAGTTTATGGGGAAGGCGCAGGCAGTGACCGCGCTTTACGGGTTGCAAGGTTGCTGAAAAAACAGCTGCAAACCAAAGACATCGTTTTATTGGAGGGAGGCTGGGCATCGTGGCCGAGAGAATAAGAAAACCTTCGTTCCGGACTTTGTTAGGCGCGTTCCTACGGGTGCTCGTTTCGGGAATTTTTCTGAGCGCCGGCATTCTCAAATTAAAGGATGCCGATGGAACGCTTGTCGCAGTTTATCAATACAAACTACTCTCCTGGGAAGCGTCGGGAATTGTCGCCACTTTCCTTCCCTTTCTTGAGATCACAGCGGGCGTGGCACTCTGGATCCCGCGCGTCAGGCTCGGAGCGAGCCTCCTCTCGATGTGTTTAACCCTCATTTTCATGGCGGCGCTGGGTTCCGCTTTGGCTCGAAACCTCGATGTCAGTTGCGGCTGCTTTGGCACCACGGACCTGCTCACCACAAGCGGCGTCCGCCTCGCACAGGATGCCGTTCTCCTCCTCACTTGCGGCGCTCTCTGGAGATACGAGCGCTCTAAATATTCCTCAATGTTGCATTCTGACGAAGAGAGTGGTTATTAGGTGCGAAATATATCCCATTTATGCTTAGCCGCCGCGAAGCCCTTAAAACCCTCGCCCTTTCCACGGGTGCCATCGCCCTGAGTTCCACCGCCTCAACGGCACAACAAGCCCTTGGAGAGGTGCACAAACTGCCGCCCCTAGGATACGATTACGACGCCCTGGAGCCCTTTATCGATGCAGAAACCATGAAACTCCACCACGATAAGCATCACGCAGCTTACGTGGCGAAGCTCAACCAAGCTCTCGAAAAAGAACCAACCCTCGCTTCGCGAACTATCGAGGAGCTCCTTAAAAACCTCGACTCGGCCCCTGAATCCGTCCGAACAGACATTCGCAATCAAGGTGGCGGCCATTACAACCACACCCTCTTCTGGCAGTTGCTTCGCAAAAAAGAAAACGCTGGACCTCAGGGAGATATTGCCAAGGCGATCACCGCAACTTTCGGTTCGCTCACCGCCTTGGAAGAGCAAATCCAGGCTGCCGGCCTCAAACAGTTTGGAAGCGGCTGGGCCTGGCTTGTTTTGCGCGCGGGAAAACTGGTGGTGGAATCCAGCGCGAATCAGGACTGTCCCCTGAGCTCGGGCGCCTACCCTCTCCTGTGTGTTGACGTCTGGGAACACGCCTACTACCTCAAGTACCAGAACAAACGTGCGGATTATATCAAAGCAGTCCTCCAAATTCTTAATTGGGACGTGATTGCAGACCGCTACAGACAGGGCAAGGCGTAGACGTCACACGTTCGCACTCCTTTCCTGCCGAATGCTTTCGACGGCCACTGTCTCCCAGCTCAAGGCCCCAAGCCGCTTGCGAACTTGGCTGCAGTTGTTCCGCGCCCCGAATCTGTTTACGGTCCCGGGCGACCCCATCGCAGGCTATCTCATTTCAAACGCCGGGTTTACCGATGTTTCCTTGCTTCTTGTGGCAACATCCAGCCTTTGCTTCTACGGAGCGGGTCTTTTGCTCAATGATCTCGTTGACTTAGCGGAAGACAAAACCGACCGCCCCAGTCGTCCCTTGCCCGCGGGGCACGCATCGCTGCAATCCGTCAGACGCGTCCACTGGTTGCTTAACCTCGTTGGAATCCTCTTCCTGATCGGCACAGGCTCCACAAGAGCGGTTCTCGCGGGTGTTGCGACTGTCGCTGCAGTTTGGTCTTATAACTGCCTCACGAAGAAAGTCCCTGTCGTCGGAGCGCTCAACATGGGCCTTTGCCGCACCTTAAGCATGCTCACTGGCGCGCTTGCGGGCCCAAGCCCGTTTTCCGTCCCAATCGCCGCACTGATGGCCGTCACCGCCGGACTCTACATCGCCGCAGTCACAAATTTGGCACGCTTTGAAACTAAAACGTCGCTCGCGTTTGCTCCCCGTTTTTTTCCGGTGCTTGCGCTGCTTCCGGGATTAGCCCTGGGAGTGCAGAACGCCCTCTATTCCCCGGACAAACTTCCTTCCGCTATCCTGTTCGGCGCCACACTTCTGGGCGGCCTCAGCCTTCTGCAGCGCTTGGTGTTGCGCCCCAATCCACTGCCTCCCCTCATTGGCGCACACATCCGTTTGTTGCTTCCCTTTCAGGCGGCGGCCTGCTGGTTTGGAGCGTCTCAAAGCGTGGGACCAGCCTTTGCGGTGGCTCTGGTAACCCTTTGGCCGGTGAGCCGGATGGTTTCGCGGCGGTTCTACGCAAGTTGAAATCTGTAACGATTCCCCATCCCTGATGAAAATTGGCTTCGCGCAAATCAATCCGACCATCGGTGATATGGCAGGCAACCGCGGCAAAATCCTCGAGTCCTACCACGCTCTGGTCGCTCAGGCTGCGGCCATTGTTGTCACACCGGAACTTGCCTTGACGGGCTATCCTCCTCTGGACCTCCTTTTTGAATCCGATTTTGTACCCCGAAATCTGGCAGCGCTCGAAGACCTCGCAGCAACCACTGGGAGCGTTCCCCTCGTTGTCGGCTATGTCGACCGGCACCACGGCACCGGCAACCCGTTGCGAAACGCGGCGGCCGTTCTCCAGAACGGAAAAATTGTGGCGCGCGTCTTCAAATCACTCCTCCCCACCTACGACGTTTTTGATGAAGCCCGCTACTTTGAGCCGGCGGAAACCGTTTCAATCGTAGAACTTTCCGGGAGCCCTGTCGGAATCACTTTGTGCGAAGATATCTGGACCGAGCCGCATCTCCCCAGACCCTATTACCCCAACTCACCGGTGGGCGACCTTGTCGCACAAGGGGCCACTCTCATTCTCAATCTGAGCGCATCTCCTTTCACAATGGGAAAACCTCAGCAGCGGCTCAGCATGCTCTCAGACGTTGCCCGAAAACACAAAGTCGCCATCGCTTATTGCAATTGCATCGGAGCCAACGACCAACTCGTGTTCGATGGAAATTCACTCCTGATCGGAGCCGATGGACTCCCTCGCCTTGCACTTCCCTCCTTCCGAGAGGCCAACAGCGTAGGCGACACCAACGCCCCGCCGCGTCAAATCGCCTTCGGCGAATCCTCCGAAGATTTATACCACGCGCTCGTGCTGGGAGTGAGGGACTATCTGCAAAAATGCGGCTTCAGGTCCGCCGTACTCGGTCTCAGCGGCGGAATCGACAGTGCCGTGACAGCCTGCATTGCGGCCGAAGCACTGGGGCCCGAAAATGTTCTCGGAGTGACCATGCCCACTCTTTATTCCAGCGAGGGAAGTATCAACGACTCCGAGTCACTGGCAAAAAATCTAGGCATTCATTTTCTCAATATTCCCATAGGACGCGCCTTCGAGGTTTTTCAAGCGCAGTTTACTGACATTTTCAAGGGCCTTGCTCCCAATGAGACCGAAGAGAACATGCAGCCTCGCCTCCGCGGGATGACCTTAATGGCCCTCTCCAACAAACTAGGACACCTCGTGTTGTCCACCGGCAATAAAAGCGAACTGGCCGTTGGTTATTGCACTCTTTACGGCGACATGTGCGGAGGCCTCGCCGTCATCAGTGACGTCCCGAAAATTGACATCTACAAACTCGCCCGCTGGATCAATCGCGAGAACGAAGTCATCCCCCAGAACACCATCGACAAACCGCCCAGCGCGGAACTCAAGCCCGATCAACGCGACCAAGACACTCTTCCCCCCTACGAAATCCTCGATCCAATCCTCCGCTTGTATGTCGAGGAACAACTTTCCTGTGAGGATATTATCGCCAAAGGTTTTGAGCCCGAAACTGTGCGGTGGATCCTGCGCCGCGTTCGCTTAAACGAATACAAAAGGGCGCAGGCAGCCCCCGGCATCAAAGTCACCACCCGTGCCTTTGGATTGGGCCGTCGTATGCCGATTGCCCACCGCTACACCCCCTGACGTCCTCTCCCCCGGACTCTACTCCGCGGGAGGAATCGCAAACCGTCCCATGACCGATAGACTACCCGCCCTGAACGGCGCGCTCGTTGCGGATGCACTCGCAATGCCCGTGCACTGGTACTACGACCGCATCGCCTTAAAGCGCGACTACGGACTGGTTGACCGCTATCTTTGCCCCCGCAATCCTCATCCAGACAGCATTCTGCATCGCTCCAGCTACAAGCCCGAATTTCCAGTGGCAGACATTCTCCACGATCAGGCCAAATACTGGGGCCAGCACGGAGTCCACTACCATCAGCAATTAGAAGCGGGAGAAAACACCCTGAACCTGCAACTGAGCAGCGCCCTCTACAAACAAGTACACGCTACGGGACGCTACGATGCAAAAGCGTGGCTTCACCTCTACGTGGACTGCATGAGGCTTCCGGGGTGGCATCGCGACACTTACGTGGAGGAATATCACCGCGCTTTCTTCACAAATCTGGCACGAGGCAAACAACTCGAAGACTGCGGCACCGCCGATATCCACATCGGCGGCCTTGCCACCGTACCCGCTTTGTTCGCAGGCCTAAATAGTGGGGGCGAGGAATTTGTGGGGATCGTCCGCCGGCATGTCTCCCTCACCCACCGTTGTCCAGAGGTGATCGAAGCCGCCATGGCATTCGCGCGAATCCTGCTCGCCATCGAGACTGGCAGCGGGCTCAGAGAAGCCATTTATGAACATGCATCCGGTTGGGCGGGGGAGAAGAAATTCTCGAAATGGAGCAAAGAGCCCGATGAAATGGTTGTGGGACAACATCTCAGTACCGCCTGTTACATTCAGGACGCCTTTGCCGCGGCTCTATATCTGGCTTGGAAATATGCTGATGACTTTTCCTCCGGAATCATCGCCAATGCCCATTGCGGCGGTGATAACTGCCACCGGGGTGCCGTCATAGGCGCGCTTTTGGCAATGGAAAAGGAAGTTCCCTCGCGCTGGCTAGACGGCTTAAAAACACGCCACTGAGCGCGTTTAAACAATGGCGCCCCGCCCCGCCGACCGCTCAAGCAACATCCATCCTTTTATTTAACGGAGATCAGTTCGACCTCAAAAATAAGCGCCTCATCAGGTCCGATACTTCCGCCCGCACCTTGGGATCCGTAAGCCAGATTCGAGGGCACATACAGTTCGGCCTTGCCACCTTCTTTCAAAAGTTGGAGCCCTTCCGTCCAACCCTTGATCACACGATTGAGCGGAAACTCGGCAGGCTTGCCCCGCTTGTAGGAACTATCGAATTCCTTGCCATCGATGAGACGGCCACGGTAATGCACAACCACGGTGTCCGTAGCCTTCGGCTGCTTGCCGCTTCCCGGGCTGATTGTCTTGATCTGAAGTCCACTGGGCAAGGTGGTCACACCCGCCTCCTTCGCATTCTGCTTGAGGAAAGTTTCGCCTTTGATCAACGCGCTTTGGGCCAGCACGAGCGCAGGCGCGAAGGTGACAGAGAGTCCAATTCCGAGGATTGATAGAAGACGCATCAGAGAACTCTGCACGATTCAAACGGTCCCCTGCAAGACTTGCAAACAACAAGGCCAAGAAGGGGCAGCCTCCATCCACACCGTGCACACAACGGCCCGCTTTACTTCCGTGCCTCTGGGGTGACATTCAGACGGGTCAGCACACCTTTGCGTTCCACCACAACCCCCACTGGTTCACCGATTTTCACAGCATCCAGAGCGTAGGTATAATCGTAGATGTTGGCTATTTTCTGTTTTCCAAACTCCACAATCACGTCCCCTCCCTGCAGGCCTCCCTTTTCCGCCGGACTGCCGGCGCGGACACCACTGAGTTTCACCCCTTTCACCTCGGTTGCATAATCAGGAATAGACCCAATGTACGCACGCAATGTCTCACGCGAACCGGATTCCTGCTGCGCAGACCGTTCCACCCTCGCGAAATCAGGCCTCTCAGGAGACTCCACAAGGTCCTGAATCAATAAAGAGGCAAACTTAGTGACTCGCTCCAAACCCGAAAAATCAAGCTTTTCGGGCGTATCGCTCGGACGATGATAGTCCTCATGCGATCCCGTAAAAAAGCTGAGTACGGGAATGCGCTTGGGATAAAAACTCGTAGTATCCGTGGGCAGATAAGGATCATCCTGAAGAGCAAGATTGAACCCTGCCGCAACGTTTCGTTTTTCAATCAGCTTCTTCCAGGCCTTTGAGGAAGCAATTCCCTGCAAACTCAAGCGGTTCTCACGCAAACGACCGACCATGTCAAAATTCAAATACGCCACCACTCGGCTCAATTCCACGGGAGGCTTTTCAGCAAACGCCGCGGAACCGATCAGCCCGATTTCCTCTCCAGACCAGAAACCAAGAATCACTCCGCGCTTAAAGCGCTCAGGTTTTGTCGCTCGCTCTTGGGCAAGAAACGCTCCCATTTCCATCAATAGCGCGGTGCCTGAGGCATTGTCGTCCGCTCCATGGTGAATGGCGTTTTCCTCGCCGGAACGTGCCAAAGAATTGGCTTCCGCTCCTTTTCCAAGATGATCGTAATGAGCCCCCGCGAGCACCCACTCTCCCGTGGAATTAGGTCCGGGAGGAATGATTGCAACGACATTGCGATCGACGCCCCGCTTGTGCTCAACCCCTGTCTCCAAACGCACCTTGACCCCAGGCAGGGCAAATCCTCCCGGAACGTGAGGGTTCTCGTTATCCAACTCAGCTTGAATCTGTTTCACAGACTTTCCTGTGCCGGCAAGCAACGCCTCCGCAACCTTGAGACTCACGGAGTGAGCCAAGATACCGGACCCTGCGAGGGAATTATCTGACGACAACCCTAAGAGCTCGCCCGGTTGAGACGATGCTGGACCAGAAACCACCAGGACCGCCTTGGCCCCCCGCTCGCGGGCAAGCATGGCCTTATAGCGGAGTCCTGCATATCGATTGAGCTGGGCGCGCCTCGCCGCATCCACGCCCTCTGGCACATACCTGAGCAAAAGAACAACCTTGTCCTTCACTTCAATTCCATCGTACGAGTTGTAACGCAAGGCATCCTTGGCCTCGGGAACGGACAACCCGTAGCCGGCAAACACCACTTCGGCCTCGGCCGAACCTGAGTCGCTGAATGGCAAAGGGCGAAAATCTTGCTCGAGTTGAAAAACTTGCTCCTTGGCTCCGGTTAAAAGAAGAAGCGAATTGTGCTCCCTCTTCAGCGCAACCCCGGCAGGAAAATCGAACTCCTGTGCAAAACCTTTTTCAGGCGCTCCAACCCCGCTGGATTTTAAATATTGCTCTATCCAATCTGCCGCTGCCTTGGCTCCCGCACTGCCAGTACGACGACCTTCACGCTCCGGCGAAGCCAACCACTCCACCTGCGCTTGCAAATCAGTGGCTCGGATCTCCGCAGAAAGCGACCCTGCAACAGACGCACGCAAAGGACTTTGCTCCAGCGCTTTCAGCGCAGCCGCATCATTCCAGTCCGCAATGTGTATCTGCGACCTTTTGTCGCTGCTGCGGTTGGTCGTCCAACTCAAGCGCTGCCCATCCGGAGAAAAAACAGGAAGGCCGTCAAAGCCTGGAGTGAAAGTGACGCGCACCGGTTCGCGACGCCCTTCGGCATCTGCAATAAAAAGTTCGAAATTGTCGAACCCAAGCTTGTTAGCCGTAAAAATAATGTACTTTTGGGACGGGTGAAAATAGGGCGCCCACGACATGCAGCCAAAATCAGTGAGCCTGCGAACATCCCCCCCATCAAGTGCGACACTATAGATATCCGCATTCATGCCCGCCGCATCAAAGCGCCTCCACAAGATTCGCTTACCGTCCGGAGAAAAGAACGGACCACCGTCGTATCCCGGGCTTTGCGTGATCCGACGCACGTTGGACCCGTCCGCGTTCATCACGTAAATATCCGCAAAAAACGCGGGATCCCTGTCGAACCGGGCCCGGTCTTGCGAGGACAGATTTTCAAGTGGATAGGCCGCACGCGTTGACGAAAAGACAATCAAAGAACCATCCGGAGAGAACGACGCCTCTGCATCGTAACCTGGAGAAGCCGTCACGCGATTGATCTGAGAACCGTCCGTATTCGCCGTGTAAATCTCATACTCCGGATCGTAGTCCCAAGCATAACGGCGCGTTTTTCCGGAAGCACGAAACTCCAATTCCGACTTCTGTTTGGCTTCGGCCTGTGGATCTTCGTGCGTGGAGGAGAAAAGCATCCGCTGCGTTTTCGGCTGAAAAAACGCACAGGTGGTCTTCCCACTGCCGGGCGACACACGACGGGCATCTCCTGACTCCAGATCAAGGAGGTATATCTGATAGAACGGGTTGGAGGCATCACGTTCACTTTGAAACAGGAGCGCCTTGCCATCCGGACGGAAGTACCCTTCCCCACTGCGCACCCCTTCAAAGATTAATTGGTGCGTGTTTTTTAGAAAATCAGTTTCCTCGGCCGCGTTGAGCAACGGGCCGCAAAAAAATGCGGTTAGACTCAGTGCCAAAATCTTGGGGGTACGCATAAACCCAGTCATAGCAGGCACCGGCAAAAACATCCAGTCAGACGAAGAAACAGGCCGTCTAAATGCAAACATCGCTCGCATCCTCCGCTCAGGCGTTATAGTTGCCATGCTGTACATGACGAAATCTGCTCTCTTTAAGAACGCTTGGCCATGGCTGGCCGCCGGTGTTTCCGGAGTTTCGCTGGCGCTTTGTTTTGCGCCTTGGAACCAGCCCTTTCTCATCTGGATCGCACTTTTACCACTGCTTGCCGCCTTGTGGGCGAGCCCGAAAGATACCTCAGGAAGAAAAGCCGCTCTACTCGGATACACCACAGGACTCACATTTTTCACCGCCACATTCTATTGGCTCTCAGAGCTTGCCGGACTCTTCGACAGCCCCGCCCTGCTCGGGTTGCCCCTCCTCCTTGCCGTCTACCTAGCCGTCTATCCCGCTCTTTGGGCCTGGCTTGTGGCGGTTCCTCCACAGCCGGCAAAAACAAATGCCGGCTCATCTTTGCGAAACATTACCTTCGCGGTGCGTGCTGCATGTGCATGGGTCGCCCTCGATTGGGTGCGTGGATGGCTTTTCACGGGGTTCGGCTGGAATACGCCCGGCATTGCTCTCCATGAAAACCTCTCACTGATCCAGATAGCGGATCTCTTTGGGGTTTACGGCATCACCTTCGTGATTGTTTATACCACCACGATAATGGCGCTTGTGCTAAGGCGGATTTTCCTCGTGGCAACCCTCCGCGAACTCCCCAACCTTCGGGGTGAACTGATGACAGCCATCCTCCTCGTGGGCATTTCGGTGAGCTATGGAGTGCGATGTGTCGTGCAATACAACACCAAAGGCACGGTCCCATTCAGAGTTCTTGCGGTGCAACCCAATATCCCACAGGAAGAAAAGTTTGAAACACAGGAAGAGGATGCTGTTCTCAAAAAAATAGAGGATTTAATGCAGGTCGTCAGTGCTATCCAGCCTCCCGCGGACCTTATTTTATGGCCGGAAGCAGCGACTCCGCGGGGCATGTTTGCCGACGAAGCAAACCGCGACTTTACCCTTCGGCAATTCGAACGCGGCAACGCTCCTCTTTTGCTTGGGACTATTGAACCGGGCCCTCTGGAGCCGTCGGGCACGGAGATGCAGGAATACAATTCCGCCGTCCTTATTACCGGAAAAGATGCTCCGCTCCAAAGCTATCGGAAACGGCACATTGTCCCGTTTGGTGAGTTCTTGCCCTTTAGGGATTGGCTCCCCCGTTGGGTTCGGCTGCTGGTTCCAGGGGACCTTGCCCCCGGCAAAGACGACAACCTTTTGTTTTTGGACAAACCGTCCATGCGCATCGGAGCACTCGTCTGCTTCGAAGACAGCCTCGCGAGCGAAACGCGCGCTCTTGTCCGAGCAGGTGCGCAAGTCTTGATCAACTTAACAAACGACTCCTGGTTCAGCAGTAGCGCCGCAACTGTGCAGCATTTAGCCAACGCCAAATTTCGAGCGGTGGAAACCCGTTTGCCTATGATCCGCTGCGCAAATACTGGAGAAACCTGCGCAGTCGATCCCCTTGGACGTATTGACCAACGCCTTATCGCCTTCACTGAAGGTGTCGACACATTTGTGGTGAACCCGCCCGCCAACCCAGCACAGACCCCCTATACGCGTTTTGGCGATCTTTGGATAGCGGCGTGCGGCCTGGCTGCACTCGTCCTAGCCAAGGGGCGTTTGCAGAAGCCAAAAGGGACTCTAGCGGCATCCCAGGAGTAAGCGACGGCAACGCGAACGATAGCGCGTGACACCACCTGTCAGCTTGAAGAGATTTCTTGTGTGAAATCACTCCTCTCCCTCCTTCTTCTGCTCACACTACCCGCTCTTGCAGCGGAATCTCCATTCGCCAATCTTCCTGATGCGATCCCGCTCTGGGCAAACGGCGCACCGGGTTCAGAAGCCAGAGTTGCGGAGCGCGAAACCCTCGAGGGATCAAATGTCTCGAACGTCCACAACCCGTCGATCACTGCCTATCTACCGCCTCCCGATAAAAACACAGGACTGGCTGTTCTCATTGCACCCGGAGGAGGCCATTCCAAGCTGTGCTTGGGACACGAAGGTTATGCTTTGGCTGAATGGTTTCAGCAGCGCGGGATGGCAGCTTTCGTCTTGAAATACCGACTCGCACGCGAAAAAAACTCCGCGTACACCGTTCAGGAACATGCCATGGCTGATACTCGGAGAGCACTTCGCACCATCCGCTCAAAGGCGGGCGCTTGGGGCATTCAAGGGAATAAAATTGGCGTCCTCGGCTTCTCCGCGGGCGGCGAACTCGCTGCATTTGCGGCGATGCAATCTGATGCGGGCAATCCCAATGACAAGGATCCCGTCGAAAGAGCAAGTTGTCGGCCTGACTTTCAGGGCCTTATCTACCCGGGCACATCCTCCTTGTTTACCGTCGAAAAAGGCATGCCTCCCCTTTTCATCGCCTGCGGATACGGAGACCGGCCCGATATTTCCGAGGGCATGGCGTCTCTCTACCTAAGGTACAAACAGGCTGGGATCAAAGCGGAACTCCATATCTACTCAAATGCCGCGCATGGCTTTGGATACCGCCAGGGCACGACAACGGCTGCCGGAGACTGGCCTTTACGCTTTCAAGAATGGTTGCGCGACAGCGGTTTCCTTGTTGCCACGCCCTGATTTTTTACAGCCCGGCACTCTCGCTACTTGGTGGATACCGAAACCCTTCAGTCTCAGCCATAGAAGGCATCATACTGTAAACCGACGCGTTCCATGCTATAGAACAGCGGGGTCACCGTACAAAGTGAACCCCGTGGAACGCGTGATTTTCACATCGAAAATTTCTCCGATGTGACGAGGTCCGCCTTCAAAGACCACGATCTTGTTCCCGGGGGTGCGCCCGGACAATGTGTCCGGGTTGGTTTTGCTGGGGCCCTCGCACAACACCTGCACCAATTTCCCGACAAGTTCCGCGCTCTTTTCCTTGGCGAGATCATCAATAATGGCCAACAAATCCTTGTTGCGCGACTCTTTGACCTCTTCAGAAACCTGCTCTTCCATCGTGGCGGCTGGCGTATCCTTCCGCGGTGAATACCGGAAGATAAACGCATTATCGAACCCCACCTGCGCTACCAGTGCGCGGGTCTGCGCGTAGTCTTCCTCGGTTTCACCGGGAAAACCCACGATGACATCCGTGGTTACGGCAATGTCTGGCCGCGCGGTCCGAATGTCTTCCACAAGCTTCAAATACTTGGCCGCGGTATAACCTCGATGCATTTGCTTCAACAACCGGTCCGAACCGGATTGCAAAGGCAAGTGGACATGCGGCATGAGTTTGGGCAAACGTCCAAAACATTCCACAAGATCGGGACGAAACCCTATTGGATGCGGGGAGGTGAAACGAATGCGCTCAATTCCCTCTACCTCGTGCACCGCTTCAATCAACTGCACAAACGGACTTTTGCCAGCCACTTTATCAAACTCATGCCGGCCATAGAGATTCACAATCTGCCCGAGCAAGGTCACCTCGCGAACCCCATTCTGCGCGAGACCTTTCACTTCAGCGACGATTTCTGAAATACGCCTTGAACGTTCGGCCCCGCGCGTACTGGGGACAATGCAGAAAGTACAACGCATGTTACACCCCTGCATAATCGAAACAAAGGCAGTGGCTTGACGCTCCTTCAGGATGTGCTCACGAATGCTCTCCTGCGAACCAGCCTCCTCTGCGATGTCGACGATGGAAAAACGAGCGTCGTCCATGAGGGAATCCCGCATGCGGCGGCGGCGGTGCACCAGATCCTCCACATAGTCGGCGACCTTGTGAAACTTTTGTGTTCCCACCACAAGGTCCACGTGCCCCATGTCGCGCACCAATTCCGCCCCGCGACTTTGCGCCATGCACCCGAGAAACCCAAACACCATTTCCGGTTTTCCAGAACGCAACCGGCTCAGCATCCCCATTTTCCCGATCGCCTTTTGCTCCGCCATGTCCCGAACACTGCACGTGTTGAGCAGCACCACGTCTGCCTCAGCCTCGCTCTGCGTGAGTTCATAGCCGCGGGATACCAGATCCCGGGCGACTTGTTCCGAGTCGCGCTCGTTCATCTGACAACCATACGTTTTGAGAAAGACTTTGGGCATGAGGATAGAAAACACACTATGCACCAAAACACGCGTGCGCGGCAAAGCCGAATGTCTAAGCCGTAAAACTGCCAAGTGCGATCAACATCGACTCCTACTCGATCGGAAATTCCACCTGACTGTCGAGCAACTCTCCAGTGAACCGGTCTATGGCAACGTGCACCCAAGCACGGCGCTCCGCCGCCACCACAAAAGCATTTAACCCTTCAACTCCCTTGCCCGCCACCAACCCCAACCCCGTTCTCGGGTACCTGCCAGTCTGCACAATCACGTCGATAAGCAGATTCCACACCCTCGTATCTCCCATATCCGCCAACGCCCTCACCGCGCTCTGACGCGCCGGTTCACCGACGAAGGACGGCTTGATCTTCGCTGCGAATCCATCGTAGAGACTGCTCCCAATGCCCCCTTTCCCTTGACCCGGCATCCCTTTCCAGCGCCCCACAAGATCAGATAGATTTCTTAAGGGTTGGCGCTTGGATTCCTCCAAAAGAGCTGCAGCAAGGGATTCCACTTCGGCTTTCAGCAAAGGATCCGATTCATCGGCGTCTCCGCTTCGAGATGCCCCATTCAACGCTGCCTTTAAAACTGGAAGCTGTCTGGTGTTAAGATTGATCCGCCCCGCGGCAAGAGGCGACGGCAACTCAAGAGAAGACACAGCAAAGATATCCAGCAACCCAGCATACCCAGACTCTGCTGTCGAAAGGTCCAGTTGCTTCCAAGGATTCCCGGACGAGGTAAAAGCAATCTCACCCACATTTCGGAACGGCCTGTTTAATAACCGCGGCCGCGCGATCTCATCCAGGGGAGAATTCTTGGGAGCCGCAGCCCCCATACCCCGGCGAATCACGCCATCGGCATCAGCGTAGTCCATGGAAGAAGCGCCCGCATTCACAAAATAGGTGCTTACAAGCTCTTCGAGAGTCTGCCCCTCCTGCTCTAAAACGGGTCCCAGTCGACATGTCCGAGGATCTGGGAAGACAATAAGAGGTCCTTCGAAATTATAGTCGCGCGTACCAATCGTAATCTCGGGCGACAAAGGGACTGTCTTTTCATCATAAGGCACCCACGTATCGTTCTCCTCCGGTCCGGACGCCTGCTCAAAGTACTCGAGTCGGTAGGTGATTAACGGCGGCGCCTCGATTACAAAACTAGAGGGCAGCACCGAGTAAGTCTTTGTCCCCACTGTTGCTGAAAACGCCCGAAACACATCAGCGATGCGCACCCCAAAAATAAGGTTCCCAGCTGAATCTCGGGACGATTTTTGATGACCGATGATCCCGACAGGCACCGGTTTGTAAAAAGCGTTGTGACGGGCGTCGTCTGAAAAAAACCGAAACTGTTCACCATCAGGTTTAAGCTCTTCCGCAAGTGGCTGAGAAGCGGCTTCTGGAACAACAGTCGCCCCTTCCTTCATTGGTTCAACCTGTCTCGCCGTTACGGAAAACGATTTATCACACGTCACCACGAGTCTCAGCTCTTTAGACGATTTTCCATCCACGCCGAGATTCCTTAAGCGATGGGGATTCCAGAGATACACCTTCTGCCAGATCTGCGTGTCCGTGTGCTCACCCGAGCCCGCCTTTCTTCTAAATTTTATTAGGCCTCCTGAGGCCGAAACAAACGCTTGAAACGGGTCCTCCGACTGCCGGGTACTTACACACGTTCTGACACCTTGGAAGTAAGGCAAATCTTCGATGCCCTTCAAAACCCGCCCGCCATCTTCCGGGGCGAAACTTATTGCTGTTGGAAAATCGTCTGCATCGTATTGATCAATAAGATTCGCTGCGATTTGTATCACGGCAATATCCAAAGATGTCTCCCACTCCTCGCGCACCAAAGGATGATTGGGAGCCAAAACACCGGCTTGAATCGCGGCTTTCAGCATTTCTATAAAATCTGGTTCCCGAGCGTGCCCAGCAGGCAGAGCGGAAACTTCGTAGAGAGTCAGAATTCTCGATACTCCATTTCGATAAATCCAGGGTTCATGGACAGACTCGCGTGTCAGGCCGAAAAACCTTTCTATTTCACTACCCTCCCCAGCGACTGCACGATGTCCTACCAGGGCGAGGCGAGTCAGAGGAAAGCGCCTGTTGACCAGCGGTTCGCCGACCTGCGCGCGTTTGCCATCCCCCCGCACAAATGGCTTTACCACGCGAACCTGTAAAAAAGGTGGGTTCAAACGCTTGAGGTAATCTTGGTGTTTTGGATCCGCATCCCAACCAGCGCCGTCATTCCCCCCTTCCGAAGGGGCCATAATCGGGGGGGGCGAAGGCACCAATCTACCAGGCTGGGGAGGAGACAAACTGGGTTGCTCAAGCGATCGGCTGAATGTTCCCACATACTGCAAAAAGTTTTCCCGCGCGTCGGGCAAACCAGAACGATGATTCCGGACCATACGCGTGAGGCCGACACGCCCCGTCCACTGCCGGTTACCAATGGGGGTCCGCCCGGGAATTCCAAGTGGCATGCGAAGCAAATCCAGCGGGTATCCCGGACGCTTCAAACTCCCCTCGTCCCGCCAGGAAATCAATGCATCGTTAAATGCAACAGCTTGTAAATCAGACATTCCCGCGTCCCGGAGAAGACTGCACAAGTCCAGAAAATGCGGCGTACCCTTCGCCCCTATGAAGGAGGGACTCACTTTTGAAATAGACCCGGCGACGGAAATATCTGCGAGCCCACCCTCGTCAAAAATCATGAAGGCATACCTCGCAACGATGGGATTGGATTCGTTCGTAAGCAGGTTCAGTCGCTTCTCGCCACCGCCCGTTAAAAGATACCAGTCAGGAACAGGCGGTGGAACTCCGGGTGACAACAAACCGGTTAATTTCCACCGGTCACTTGAAACAAAAATCTTATTTTTGGAAAGCTCTTCGCTCGAAACGGGCGCAGCTGGCAAGGCAGGTGGCACAATCTTCGCCCAAGGATACGCCTCAGGAGCGTGGTCCGAATTAAAGAAAGCAGCATCTCGGCTGCTCCATTTCACGAGGTTAGGCTGATTCTCCGGCGCATTTCTCGAGGGCACGGCTGCCCATGCATTGGACGGAAACATTAACCTGCCCTTCCCTGCCGGGGTGAGAAAAGACACAAAAGGAGAACCGTCAGGCGCGCTAGGGTTTTGAGACCCTGCAACCATCTCGTTCTCAAGATTTGTCAGAATCTGTTTCCAAGCCACCTCCAGCATCTGTCCCGCACGCTCCCCCTCTAAAGCCGAGGTTGAAACTGAAACGTATTTGCCAGTCGTAGACAAAAACAGAGTGACCATTGCAGTCAAAACCGCCGTCAAAAGAAGCACCAAGACCAAGGCGGCTCCGGACTTCGAGCGCGTGATGTCCGGGCAAAAAGAAGCGGAGAGCGGGCACCGAGTGAAGTTGGGGTCAGAACCCATATTCATCGGAGCTCCGCGTCTCCGCGAGAGAACCAGCAAGGCTCCTCCTCCTTTTATCCGGCGAGGAGCCATACTGCATTGTTTACGCCTCGGCCGCCTCTTCCACCTCATCCCCCGGTTCATTGCGGTCGATATTACCGACCACTTGAACGTCTCGGTGGGTTGGGAATCCTGTTCCTGCAGGAATAAGATGTCCCATGATGACGTTTTCTTTAAAGCCACGCAGTCGATCAACTCGGCCCAAGGTAGCGGCTTCCGTCAAGACCCGTGTCGTATCCTGGAAGGATGCGGCCGAGATAAACGATTCCGTTTCCAAAGACGCCTTCGTAATTCCAAGAAGTACCGGTGCAGCTTCAGCGGGTTTTCCACCCATCTCCACAACGCGTTTGTTTTCGTCTTCAAAGGTCAAGCGATCGAGTTGGTCACCCCACAGAAGCTGTGTGTCACCTGGTTCGCTCACCTTCACCTTGCGCAACATCTGGCGGATGATGATTTCGATGTGTTTGTCCGCGATTTCCACGCCCTGAAGACGGTAAACCTCCTGCACCTCGTTCACCAGATGTTCCTGAAGCGCCTGTGGTCCAAGAACCTCCAAGATATCATGCGGAGGCACGGGACCTTCAGTCAACTGCTGCCCCTTCTTCACGAAGTCGCCTTGCAGCACGATCAGATGCTTGTTCAGAGGCACTAGATGCTCTTCTTCAGCTCCGGTTTCAGGATCCACCACGATCACTTTGCGCTTTCCACGCACGTTGGCGCCGATCTGAACCTGTCCGTCGATCTTCGCAATCTCAGCGGCATCCTTGGGACGACGGGCTTCGAAAAGCTCCGCCACGCGCGGCAGACCGCCCGTGATGTCCTTGGTCTTTGCCACCTTACGCGGCGTCTTGGCGAGAAGTTGCCCGGCCTGAACCTTTTTGCCCTCGGAAACAACAACCACGGCGCCTGCCGGGATCGAGTAACTGGCACGCACCTCATCCGTCTTCTCATCCATGATCACAATCTGAGGATGCTGATCCTGCTTGTGTTCGATCACCACGGTCCCCATCAGGCCCGTCGCTTCGTCCACTTCGCGCTTCACAGTCACACCTTGAACCATGTCCACAAACTTAATCTTCCCACCGTGTTCGGTCAGAATCGGTACGTTGTGCGGATCCCACTGCGCGAAGGCCTGACCCTTGGTCACTGCCCCCCCATCCGGCACGCTGATCACTGTTCCGAGCACCATATTGTAGCGCTCCGTCTCAAGGCCAGTTGCATTGTGCAACGTAATGGATCCATTGCGGTTGAGAACAATGTAATCGCCCTCGATGCTTTTTACAACGCGCAGGTCGTTGTAGCGCACCAGACCGTCGTTCTTGGCTTTAACGACTGGCTGTTTGAAGGTCTGCGAGGCCACCCCACCGATGTGGAAAGTACGCATCGTCAACTGCGTTCCTGGCTCGCCGATCGACTGCGCCGCAATAATTCCAACTGCCTCGCCCATACGCACACGCTGACCAGTGGCCAAACTGCGTCCATAGCAAAGAGCACAAACGCCCCGCTTGGATTCGCACGTTAGAACGGAGCGAATCTTAAGTTGTTCCATCCCCAGCGAATCGATCGCCGTAGCGGCCTCTTCACTGATGATGTCTCCACGGGTGACATACACTTTTTGGGAGACGGGGTCCTTGACCGATTCACAACTCGTCCGGCCGATGAGGCGCGTACGCAGGTCAACCACCTCTTCGTCTCCTTCGTAAATCGGACGAACGGTGATCCCGTTGACAGTGCCACAGTCTTCGAGCGAGATAATGACGTCCTGGGAACAATCCACCAGCTTGCGAGTAAGATAACCAGAGTCAGCCGTTTTAAGAGCCGTATCCGCGAGACCCTTACGCGCACCGTGCGTGGAGATGAAATACTCCAACACGGACAAACCTTCGCGGAAGTTGGCGGTAATCGGCTGTTCGATGATCGAACCGTCGGGCTTTGCCATCAGACCGCGCATCCCAGCGAGCTGCTTCACCTGCTGACGGTTGCCTCGGGCACCGGAGTCCACCATCAAATACACAGGATTCAACTCCTTGCGACCTTCGTTGTGCTCCAAAGTTCGGAACATGACGTTGGCAATTTCTTCCCCTGCGTGCGTCCAAATGTCCACGACCTTAGCGTAACGTTCGCCGTCGGTGATGATCCCGCGTTTGTACTGCTGCAACACCTGGGCAACCTGCTTGTGGGCACTGGCCAATTCAACTTGCTTCTCGTTCGGGATGATCATGTCCTTAATCCCGATGGAAACACCTGCGCGCATCGCCCAGGTGAATCCGAGACTCTTGAGTCGATCCAAAGAATCTACGGTGGCCTGATGTCCCGCCGCATTATAAGTGCGGAAGATAATGTCGGAGATTTGTTTCTTGCCAGCGGCTTTGTTGAAGAAACCAAGCTGCTCTGGCCAGATCTCGTTAAAAATTACGCGCCCCACAGTGGTCTCAATCACCCGCGCCGTGGTGTCACCAAAGACAGTGTGCTGCCCGAGGTTCGGATTTTGAAAACGAATTTTATCGTGCACTTTCACCGCACCGTCGGTGAGAGCGAACTCGACCTCCGCCGCGTTGGCGAAGAGCGGCATCCGCTTGCCTTCCGTATCCGCGTGTTTACGAGGATTCTGGGTGAGGTAGTAGCAACCAAGAACAATGTCCTGAGAAGGCGTCGTCACAGGCTTTCCGCTCGAGGGCGAGAAGATATTGTTGGAAGCAAGCATCAGCATGCGGGCTTCCATCTGCGCTTCCACCGAAAGCGGGACGTGTACCGCCATCTGGTCACCGTCGAAGTCAGCGTTATACGCCGTACAGACGAGCGGATGAATCCGAATGGCTTCGCCCTCGATCAATAGAGGTTCAAAAGCTTGGATCGAAAGACGATGCAACGTAGGCGCACGATTCAGGAGCACCGGATGCCCCTTGGTGACCTGCTCCAAGATGTCCCAGACCTCCGGCGTCTGCCGGTCGATCATCTTCTTGGCGCTTCGAACCGTATGCACATAGCCGCGCTCCTTGAGAACACGGATGATGAAGGGCTCGAACAACACAAGCGCCATCTTCTTCGGCAAACCGCACTGGTGCAGTTTCAATTCGGGACCGATAACGATTACGGAACGTCCGGAATAATCGACGCGTTTTCCAAGCAGGTTTTGACGGAAGCGACCGCCCTTCCCCTTGAGCATGTCGGAAAGGGACTTGAGAGGACGGTTGCCCGCGCCGGTGACAGCCCGACCGTGACGACCGTTGTCAAACAGGGCGTCAACCGCTTCTTGGAGCATGCGTTTTTCGTTCCGGATGATGACGTCAGGCGTCTTCAACTGCAGGAGGTTACGCAAACGATTGTTGCGGTTGATCACACGCCGGTAAAGATCGTTCAAGTCGGAGGTCGCGAACCGTCCACCTTCAAGAGGCACCAGCGGACGCAAGTCCGGAGGAATGACGGGAAGAACTTCCAAGATCATCCACTCGGGGCGGGTTTTACTGTTGGCAAACCCCTGGACAAGCTTCAAGCGCTTGGAGAGCTTTTTCTTCACCTGCTTGGAGCGGGTGTTGCCCATTTGTTCTTCGAGATCCTTCTGAGCGCCCACGAGGTCAATGAGAGCAAGAAGCTTGCGAATAGCCTCTGCACCCATGCCCGCGTCGAAGCTGCCCTCTCCGAAGGAATCCACAGCCTCACGGTACTCGGTCTCACTAAGTAACTGACCTTTGACGAGACCGGTGTGGCCGGGATCGATCACAAGGTAGTCTTCATAATAAATGATCCGCTCAAGCTGGCGGCCTGACATATCCAGCATCAACCCAATGCGGGAGGGCATACACTTGTAAAACCAGATGTGCGTCACAGGCACAGCGAGTTCAATGTGCCCCATGCGCTCACGACGCACGCGTGCAAGCGTCACTTCAACGCCGCAGCGGTCGCAGATCACACCCTTGTGCTTGATACGCTTGTATTTGCCGCAGGAGCACTCCCAGTCGCGGGTAGGGCCGAAAATCTTCTCACAGAAAAGGCCGCCCTTTTCTGGCTTGAAGGTGCGGTAATTGATGGTTTCTGGGTTCTTAACTTCACCCAGGCTCCATTGACGAATTGTGTCGGGAGCCGCAACGGTGATGCCCACCTGGTCAAAGCCAGGGAGATGCTGATCACCAACTAATTCGCGGAAGGAAGGAGTTTCACTCATACAGAAGAAAGACGGTGCGCCAGAAAATGAGGCCATCCGGCGTGGCGGGACGCCGGATGGCCAAAGGGTTTTTTAGAACGTGACGTGAGGAATCAAGGGACCGGAATTCTCAGTGCGCGGCCCGACTTTGACATCGAGACCGAGTGA
The DNA here is from genome assembly GCA_947476255.1 of Chthoniobacteraceae bacterium. GTDB lineage: Bacteria > Verrucomicrobiota > Verrucomicrobiia > Chthoniobacterales > Chthoniobacteraceae > Chth-196. The sequence continues at coordinate 26,331 of CANJPY010000007.1, forward strand.
CTGCATTTCCTTGATCAACACATTAAAGGACTCAGGCGTGCCAGCTTCCAAAGAGTTGTCACCTTTGACAATTGCTTCGTAAATCCGCGTACGGCCCTGAACATCGTCTGACTTCACCGTCAGCAATTCCTGCAGAGTGTAGGCTGCGCCATAAGCTTCAAGCGCCCACACCTCCATCTCCCCGAAGCGCTGGCCGCCGTATTGCGCCTTACCCCCCAGCGGTTGCTGGGTGACAAGAGAGTACGGACCAACGGCGCGGGCATGAATCTTGTCGGCAACCAAGTGGCCGAGTTTGAGCATGTAAATATAACCAACAACGACCTGCTGGTCGAATGCGTCTCCAGTGCGACCGTCAAAAACCGTTGCTTTTCCAGTTTCAGTCACCCAAGTGAAGCCTTCTTTCTCGCGAGCTTGTTTGAGGAAATCAAAAATCTGAGATTCCTTGATGCCGTCGAAGACGGGAGTTGCGACCTTGAACCCGAGAGCCTTGGCTGCGACCCCCAGATGGGTTTCCAACACCTGACCCACGTTCATTCGGGAAGGCACCCCGAGCGGATTCAACACGATATCAACGGGCTTGCCATCGGAGAGGAACGGCATGTCTTCTTCAGGAACAATGCGGGCAACCACCCCTTTGTTTCCGTGACGACCGGCCATTTTATCCCCTACTGAAAGCTTGCGCTTGGACGCGATGTAAACCTTCACCTGCTTGATGATGCCGGGATCAATGTCATCCCCGCTCTCGAGTTTATCCATCGACGACTCGTGCTCATTTTCCAATTCCTGGAACTTTGGCTCGAACTCGCTGATGATATCCCGGATCTTGTTACGGATCGGAGATGGATCGATATCGACGTGATCGTAAACCTGCGCCAGTTTGCGCAGCAATGTCTTGGTGATCTTCCGATTTGCAGGAATGATGATCTCGCCAGTCTGGGCGTTCACAACATCGAGCGGAATCTTTTCACCGAGCAGGATGTTGGCCAGAGCTTCCGTGAGTTCTTCGTGCAACTCATCCAGCTTTTTCTGGTGATGCTCTTCGGCTTCCTTCTGCTGGCGCTTGGACTCGCTCGGACTCAGCTTGATCTTGGCAACTTCCTTGCGGCTGGAGACCTTCACATCCATCACAATGCCGTACGTACCCGAGGGCACAGTCAGCGATGTATCTTTGACGTCGGCGGCCTTCTCACCGAAAATGGCACGCAACAGACGCTCTTCTGGTGCGAGTTCAGTTTCGCTCTTGGGCGTGATCTTTCCAACAAGAATGTCACCCGGGCGAATCTCAGCCCCCACGCGCACAACGCCATCCGGTCCCAGATTACGCAACGCTTCCTCCGAAACATTCGGAATATCACGCGTGATTTCTTCAGGACCAAGCTTTGTGTCGCGAGCGCCGCACTCGAACTCGTCAATGTGAATGGAGGTGTAGATGTCCTCTTTCACCACACGCTCAGAGATCGTGATGGCGTCTTCGAAGTTGTATCCATTCCAAGGCATGAACGCGACAAGGACGTTACGCCCAAGGGCGAGTTCACCGTTGTCGCAGTTTGGTCCGTCGGCGACCACCATCCCCTTGGTGATCTTGTCTCCCTTGCCCACGATTGGGCGCTGGTTGACGCAAGTGCCTGCATTGGAACGCATAAACTTACGCAGATCGTAAATATACACGCCCTCCGAAGGATCATGACGGAATTTCTTCTTCGCCTCGGGAATCTCGCCGTCTGTCGTGATCACGATTTGATCCGCAGTCACGCTCGCAACGACACCATTGCCCTCGGCAACAATCACTGCGCGTGAGTCCCGAGCGACCTTGGCTTCCATTCCAGTGCCAACCAAGGGCGCCTCGGAGATGAGCAGAGGCACGCCTTGACGCTGCATGTTCGAGCCCATCAGAGCCCGGTTCGCATCATCATGCTCGAGGAACGGAATCAACGAGGCAGCCACAGAAACAAGCTGCTTCGGGGAGATGTCCATGTAGTGAACCTTATCCGGTTCAACCTCAAGGAAGTCGCCCCCCGAACGCACTGCGACTTTGTCGGTCAGGAACTTGCCACTCGCGTCGACGGGTACGCTCGCCTGTGCGACGAGGAAGTTTTCTTCCTGATCCCCAGTGAGATACTCGATTTTGCTGGTGACTTTGCCATTGGTTACCTTGCGGTACGGCGTTTCAATAAATCCGAAATCGTTGATTTGAGCATAGCTCGAGAGCGAGGAGATCAAACCAATGTTGGGACCTTCTGGCGTCTCAATCGGACAAATACGGCCGTAGTGCGACGGGTGAACGTCACGCACCTCGAACCCTGCACGATCACGGCTCAGACCCCCTGGTCCGAGGGCCGACAAACGGCGCTTGTGCGTCAACTCCGCCAAGGGGTTCGTCTGATCCATGAACTGACTCAACTGGGAACGACCAAAGAAGTCGCGAATCACCGCCGAGAGAGCCTTGGGGTTGATGAGCTTCTGAGGCGTCATCCCTTCGATATTCATGTCGAAGAGAGCCATGCGCTCCTTTACCAGACGCTCCGTACGGGCAAGGCCCACGCGGCACTGGTTTGCAAGAAGTTCGCCCACGGTACGCACACGACGGGACCCCAAATGGTCAATGTCGTCCAAACGTCCTTCTCCCGTGCGGAGTTGGATGAGATACTTCATCGCGCCAACAAAGTCTTCCTTGGTGAGCACTCGCTCTTCCGGACTGACTTTGAGACCGAGTTTGGAGTTGATCTTGTGACGTCCCACGCGACCGAGATCGTACTTCTTGGGATCGAAAAAGAGTCTCTTGAGCAGGCCACGAGCGTTCGGTACCGACGGAGGATCGCCAGGCCGCAGGCGGCGGTAGATTTCCTTGAGCGCTTCTTCTTCGGTATCAACAGGATCCTTTTTTAGGGCCTTGATGATCGTGTCGTCACCCTTGAGGTCGACGACTGAGACATTCTTAATTCCAAGAGCGAGAATCTGGCCGATGGTCGCCTTGGTGAGAGGTTCGAAGGCGCGGGCGACGGTGATTTCACCGTCCAAAACGGAGTTTACCAACACCTTGCTGGCAAAGGACTCCTCCTCAAGAGAGTCACTCAGTTTGAGAGTCTCGATGTCGTAGAAGAGAGAAATGATTTCTTCGTCCGTGCCGAATCCAAGGGCACGCAGGAGAGTGGTCGCAAGAAACTTGCGGCGGCGCTTGCGGCGATCGAGGTAAACGTAGAGAAGATCATTCGTGTCATACTGGACTTCCATCCAAGAGCCACGGTCGGGAATGATCCGGAACGAATAGAGAACCTTGCCGTTGAGATGCACGGAGGATTCAAAGGCAATGCCCGGAGAACGGTGCAACTGCGAAACAACAACGCGCTCTGCGCCGTTGATCACAAAAGTGCCCTGAGGGGTCATCAAGGGTATTTCACCCATGTAGACCTTTTCTTCCCGGGTGGCCCGCTCTTCCCTGAGGGAGAAAGTGACATAGAGCGGCGCAGAAAAGGTCTGCGACTCGCGCATGCACTCGCGGACGGACATTTTGGGGTCGCCTATTTCGAAGGAATCGAACTGCAGCACGACTTTTTCGTCGTAGCTGGAGATGGGGAAGACCTCCGAAAAGACAGCGTGCAAGCCGGTGCTTTTGCGGCGGCTTAGAGGCACGTCTTTTTGAAGAAACTCCAAATAGGAGTTTAACTGGATCTCGATAAGGTTTGGCGGCTCGGCGCCTTCCTTGATTTTGCCGAAGTTAATACGCTCAGACATGAGTGGGCTCGGTGGATACGGAGGCTGCGGGCAAAAAACCGCAGAGGCGCACACAGAACGATCCATCCCGTCCCTCGACCAACCCGGAGTGGGTTGGCGAATTCTGGGTGGACGCCATTGTGCGCGACTCTGCGGTAATCAATAATTTTATCAGAACCGTGGGTTGTTGATCTTCTGGGAGAAAGACACGCCCGGCAAGCGTAAATGGAGCCTGCCGGACGCGCAAATAGGGACGGCAGGAATAGATCCCGCCGTTAAGCCAAAAAAGACTACTTGATTTCGACCTTGGCGCCTGCGGCCTCGACCTTCTTCTTGATGTCTTCCGCTTCCTGCTTAGTGACACCTTCCTTGAGGGCCTTGGGAGCGCTTTCAACCAGAGCCTTGGCTTCCGCCAGACCGAGGCCGGCAACTGCCGCGCGGACTTCCTTAATGACGCCAATCTTGTTAGCGCCGGCTTCCTTCAGAATGACATCGAAGGAGGTTTTTTCTTCCACGGGAGCAGCGGCAGCCACAGGGCCTGCTGCAGCCACAGCCACAGGAGCGGCGGCGCTGACGCCCCACTTCTCTTCGAGTTGCTTGACGAGATCTGCGACCTGGAGAATGGTGAGACCACTGAGTTGCTCAACCAATGCGTGTGTATCGGACATATGTTTCTGATGGTATCGTCGCTTTCCGGAGCTCCGGATCAATTAAGGGAAAGGGCCCTTCCCCCGACGAGGAACCTATTTTATGTTGTGGGTTTTAAGTGGAGCCAACCCCAAGGAGGAAGGCCCCGTTTCTCGCCGGCTTGCGCCGACAAAAGGTTTTTGAGCAAGGACGAGCCTCTCGGCCCGCCCCAGCGTGAAGGCTCCAAACTACTCGGCGGCAGCCTGTTCTGCGGCGGGTTCTTCGGCGGCGGGTTTCCCTTCCGCATCGACCTTTGCCTGCAGTACTCGGGCGAGGGAAGCTGCGGGTTCGTTGAGCACCCGCACCAACTGCGTCGCGGGCGCCTGAAGGACCCCGAGGAGGGTTGCCAACAGCACTTCGCGAGAAGGCAGGTCTGCGATTGCATTAATTTGGTCGGCGGAGACCGCAAGGTTGTCCACCACACCAGCACGGATCGCAGGCTTTTTAAACTCAGCAGAGAACGTCTTCACCACCTTGGCGGCGGCGGCCACGTCCTTGTCACCGGTCACGATCGCCGTCTGACCACGGAGATCAGGAATCTCGGGCATTCCAGCGCCCACCAAAGCACGACGCAGGAACGTGTTCTTCACAACGTGGAACTCGGCGCCCACGGCGTAGAGACGATTGCGAAGCTCGGAGAATTGAGTAACCTTGAGACCCGTGTAATCCGCCACAAAAAGGAACGGCGAAGCGTTCAGGCGGCTGGCGATGTCTTCAACAATAGAGGCTTTTGCAGGATGCATGTGAGTGTTCCTCCTTAGAATTTCAAGAATGGCGTGGAATCCACACGGACCCCAGGCGACATGGTGGAGGCGAGAGTGATGTTTTCCACAAAGCGTCCCTTCGCAGAGGAAGGCCTCGACTTCACGATCGCATCGATCACTGCCGTACCGTTCTCAAGGAGCGCCGTTTCGGAAAAGGAAAGTTTACCCACGGGAACCGAGATGTTTCCGTTTTTATCAAGCTTGAACTCCACTCGCCCTGCCTTGACTTCACGCACGGCCTTCGCCGTGTCGTCGGTCACGGTGCCGGTCTTCGGGTTCGGCATCAAGCCACGTGGCCCGAGTACTTTCCCCAGTTTCCGAACTTCCGCCATACAAGCCGGAGTGGCGATTGCGACGTCAAAGTCCTGAAACCCGCCAACGCACTTGTCGACGAGGTCTTTGTACCCCACAAATTCCGCCCCCGCCTCACGGGCTGCTTCCGCAGAAGCGCCTTCGGCGAAAACCAGAACGCGAACCGATTTGCCTGAACCATGAGGAAGCGGACAGGTGCCGCGAACCATCTGGTCCGACTGACGGGGATCAACGCCCAAGCGGAAGGAGAGAGTGACAGTTTGGTCGAACTTTGTTGCGGGAAGGCTTTTGAGCGTGCTCAATGCTTCCGCAAAAGGATGCGGCCGTGGAGCGCCCACCTTTTCGGCGGCGGCGCGATAACGTTTTGATCTTTTGATTGCCATAGGTTTATGCAGTGCTATCGAAAGCCGCTTTATTGCGACATTCTCCTGCGGGCCCGACGAGCGGGCTGGAAAGAATGAGGGAAGACAAAACTTTGGCAACCTTTTTTCGTGCCAAAGTGAGAAAAATTTTGGATTCCGCCGCCGCCGGACATCCTCCCCTGCTCCCATTGACCTGCCCACCCGTTCCAAAGAAGCCTAATCCCGTTCCTTTTACACCACCCTCAAGCGGTCCGGCGCTTTGGGCCCCGCCCTATTTCTCGCTCGCCGCCAGAGAGGGCTGTCGCCACACCCTCACATAGTCCACCTCAAAATAATTTGGAAACAGCGTCTGCGCATCAGGTTCCCCCGATGGCCCAATGCGGCTGCTCACCCCGTTGCTAAGGATCACATACATGGGAACCGAAGGCACGTGAAGGCCCCTGGATTCCTTCTTCACCACCCCGTTCTGAATCCAAAGTGCTCGCCCGGGCGTCCATAGGAGCCCATAGGTGTTCCAGGAGCCTTCAAAATCCACATCGGTGTTTCCATCGCTGTCCCAATTGATTTCCGGAAAATTTCCGTGGCAGAGCCCCAAATGCATCATCTTTTTGCCGGCGTAATACTCCGCGATATCAAACTCCGGCGGCCAGTGGTGCTGCTGGGGCATCAGCCAAAAACACGGCCAGGCGCCGCGACCGCCGGGAAATTTCGCCCTGATTTCAATGTAGCCGTATTGAAACGAAAAGCTGTCGTGGGATGAAATCATCCCGGCGCTGTAATCATACACTCCGGGTGGGTTGTCCCCCTCGACGTTGCGGTTGTCCGCACGCAACCGCAGATGCCCGTTCTCAAGGAGCACGTCCTCGTCGCTCAGATAGTTAAGATAGCTGTCATTATGATATCGGTCACCCCACCTTCCAAAGACACGCAGGCTGGTACTCCAAAGGTCTCGGTTGAGAGTTTTGCCTTCAAACCGGTCCTCCAAAGCCAACTCAAACCCGATGGGCGGCAGAACCTGCACACCTTCTTGAAGGCGATCCACGCCCGGCGAAGCCTTCTGGGTTGCATTCGTCTGGCCCGCAGGCACTCCGGAAAGGCCGTCGCCCGCCTCCAGACGGCCCACATTCACGCCCCCCGTGATTACGAGCGCCGACATTACCAGTGCTTTGTACATGGTTTCGTTCTAACAGAACCCATCCCGCACCGCACACCCATTTTGATGTTTGCCGAGGCACGCACCGTGTCCTATAATGTCCGACCCGGGTTATCCCGCGGTCCGCTCTTTACTCATGTCCAGCCAACTGCCGCCTCGTCCCGAATCCTGCGCCACCCCTTGGAGGGTTGCGATCGTAGCCAGTCTGTATAATCCCATCTGGGTAGACGGCTTGGTTTCACATTTCGAATCTGAACTGCGCACCATATGCCCCCGCGCTAAGATCCAAGTGCACCGGGTGCCCGGTTCCTTTGAGTTGCCGCTCGCGGTGGAACTGATTGCCGCGGGCAAGAGAGTCGACGCCATCGCGGCTTTCGGCGTCCTCTTGAATGGCGAAACCGCTCATGCCACACTGGTCGCGCAGGCGATCACAAACGCTCTTCTCGGAAGCTCTCTCAAACATCACCTTCCCGTACTCCATGAAGTACTTTTGGTGCAGGGAGAAGCGCAAGCTGCAGCCCGCTGCCTGGGGGCCGATCTCAACCGCGGCACCGAAGCCGCCCGGGCCGCCGTGCGGATGCTGCGCGCACTCGAAAGCATCAGGCTTCCACACCCGTCCCAAACCGCATGAGTGACTCCCGCAGCAACCAAAAAGGCGATCGCCCGCAAGCCGGCCTGCGCCGGGAAGGCCGGGAGGCTGCAATCCAGTTTCTTTTCCAGCTGGATTTCAACCAGGATGAAAAAACAGCTCCAGATGCTGACTTTTGGAAATTGCGCAACGGGACGGAAGACCCGGACGAGCTCAATCCCATCCCCTCCCGGAATCCCATCGCACCGAAGGCGCGAGCCTTCGCCGAGGCGTTGGTCTTGGGCGTTTGCACGCACCGCGTCCAAATCGACGAACTCATCACGCGTTTCGCCAAAAACTACCAGCTATGCCGCCTCGCAGCCGTGGACCGCAACATCCTGCGCTTGGGCGTGTACGAGTTTCTCTACAACGCGGAAGTCCCGCCTGTTGTAGCGATCAACGAGGCCATTGAACTCGCAAAACAATTCGGGTCCGAGGATTCCGGTCGCTTCGTCAACGGTCTTCTCGACCGCATTCGAGCCGAGGTTCCCCGCCCCTCCAGAAAGCCCTCCACAGGGGCATCCATAGCCTCCGAGGCGCCCACCGGCATTTCCGCCGCCTAACGCCCTCTTCCCAACCCTCGTCCCCGCAAGTCATGGCATTCGGCTTTTTAAAATCTCTGGTCCAGCGCTTTACGGGACGTCCCGTAGACTGGGAAGAACTCGAAGAAATGCTCATCCGCTCCGACTTGGGGGTTCCAATGTCGATGCGCATTCTCAAGAATCTGCAGGCGCTTCCGGAAAAGATGACCGCCGAGAAAGTGGTGGAAGTGGCGCGTGAAGAAATCCTCAAGGTCCTGCCACGCGACACCCATATGGTGCGGCCCCTACCCGACCGCCCCAAGGTCATCCTGATTGTGGGCGTCAATGGAACGGGAAAAACAACCTCGACGGCAAAGCTGGCACATCTTCTTAAACGCAAAGGGCACAGTGTGATCCTCGCAGCTGCCGACACTTTCCGGGCCGCCGCCATCGAACAGCTCGAAGTGTGGGCGGAGCGCATCGGATGCGAACTGATCAAAGGCCCCTACAACGCGGACCCGGCCGGGATATGCCACGATGCGTACAAGGCCGCTGTGGCGAGAGACGCTGAGTTTTTGATTTGTGACACAGCGGGCCGACTGCACAACAAGTTCAACCTCATGCAGGAGCTTTCGAAAGTGCGCCGAGCCATCGGAAAAACCGATGCCACAGCGCCCCATGAAACGCTGCTTGTCGTGGACGCAACAACGGGCGGAAACGCCCTCGTCCAAGCGCGCGAATTCAAAGAAGCCACCGGGCTCACGGGCCTCATCGTGACAAAGCTCGATGGCTCTGGCAAAGGCGGCTGCGTTGTTGCGATCCAAAACGAACTCGGGATTCCCACGCGCTTCACAGGCACCGGAGAAGGCATCGACGAGCTGGATTTCTTTGAGTCCCGCCGTTTTGTAGAACAGATGCTCTAGAAACAGACGCCCTCGAAAACGAGGCATTCTTTCCGGTTCTTCAAATCACCCCGTCCTTGTGAACGCAGAAGCCGCAAAAGTCCTGCGCCGCCAACTGGCTGCTTGGTTTCACAAAAACGGCAGAACGCTGCCGTGGCGTGACAGCCCCTCGCCCTATGCCGTCCTCGTCTCGGAATTCATGCTGCAACAAACGCAGGTGCTTTCCGTGATTCCCTATTTTCAGCGCTGGATGGAAAAGTTTCCCACGCTGGCCGCCCTCGCTGCAGCTCCTGAGGAGCAGGTGCTGCATCTCTGGCAGGGCCTCGGCTATTACTCGCGAGCGCGCAACCTGCACCGCGCGGCACAAAAGGTTGTCACGGACTTCGGGGGCCAGATCCCGTCGGACCCCAAGCAATTATCGACACTCCCCGGCGTGGGCCCCTATTCTGCGGGGGCCATCAGTGCGTTCGGCTTCGACATGCCAGCCGCCGCCGTGGACGCAAACATCGCACGCGTTCTAGCACGCATTTCAAACCAACACACCCCGATCGATAGCACCGAGGGAGCACGGTTGGTTTGGGCACTCGCAGAGGCGCTGCTACCAGAGGGTTCCGGCGGACGCCTGCACACCTCGGCCCTCATGGAGTTGGGCGCACTTGTGTGCCTTCCCAAAAATCCCAAATGCCTCGTCTGTCCGATCCGCGCCTCCTGCACCGCCGTCGATCCGGATTCCCTCCCGCGCAAATCTCCCCGGCGGGCCACTGTGGCGCTGGATGAACACGCGTGCTGGATTGTCGCCAACGCATCGGTACTTTTGGAACAACAGAAGGGCCGGCGCTCGGGCGGTTTGTGGAAACTGCCCGTGATTGCGCCCCCCCGGGAGGCGAAGCCTCTTTTTCAAACGACCTATCCCTTCACTCACCATAAAATTACGCTGCAAGTACACGCGGCACCGGCGCCTGTATTCACCTCTGAACATCAGCGCTGGTTTGCACTTGGGCGTGTTTTAGACGAGGCTGCCCTGCCCGCCGGCCATCGCCGTGCGGTGGTTGCCCTGCTTGCTTTAGAAAATGTTGGAAACGGGGTGAGCCACGCGCGCGAGGAAGGCCGAGGGAATCGGGAATTTTAACTTCCGCGGGGTGGGTATCACCACCAAACGGCCAGGCTGCCCAAGGGCAGCTTGTTAAAAAGTTCCATCAAACTCCCGCCGTGAGTCATGCACCTTTCAGCCCCAATCCAATCCCTGACGATCCCAGACCTCTGGCAACAGCAGGCCGTGTTGGCGCTGCGGGAAGGCTTTGACGTCGTTGTCCACGCCCCCACGGGCGCGGGAAAAACGTTCATTTTTGAACTGCTCTACGGCACACTCAAGGGGCAGGCTGTCTTCACCGTGCCCACCCGGGCCCTTGCGAATGACAAACTTGCAGAGTGGCGCAAACGCGGCTGGGATGTCGGCATCGCCACCGGCGATCTCGCTGAAGGGTTAGACCGACGCGTTGTCGTCGCCACACTCGAAACCCAGCGCACACGCTTGCTTGAAGGCCACGGCCCCAGACTCCTCGTCATCGACGAGTACCAGATGATTTCCGACCCCGTGCGTGGCGTGCACTACGAACTCGCCATCGCCCTAGCGCCCGAGAACACGCAACTCCTCCTTCTGAGCGGTTCAGTCTCCAACCCGCAGGACGTTGTCGGCTGGCTCAACAGAATCGGGCGCAAGGCACGTCTCGTATCACACAGCGAACGGCCCGTGCCACTTGAAGAAATCGACCTCCCCAACCTGAGCGACCGCTCCCCCAGTGCCATCCGCTCCTGGTGGCCCCGAATGATCCGAAACGCTCTCTCCGAGGATTTGGGCCCCATTCTCCTGTTTGCCCCGCGCAGAAAAGCCGCCGAACAACTGGCCGCTGAAATCGCGGCGACTCTCCCTCCGTGCCAGCCCCTGTCGCTGTCCGAATCCCAGACGCAGCTCGCAGGCCGCAATCTCGCGCGCCTCCTCAAAAACCGCGTCGCCTTTCACCACAGCGGCCTGTCTTTTGCGCAGCGCGCACAGCTTGTCGAACCCCTTGCCAAAGCGGGACAACTGCGCGTTGTTGTGGCAACCATGGGACTTGCCGCCGGCATCAATTTTTCAATGCGCTCCGTCGCCGTTTCCGGCACGTCCTATCTCATTGGGGCCTTTGAGCGCAAAGTCACAGCTGCGGAGCTGCTCCAAATGTTCGGCAGAGCGGGACGCCGCGGCTTGGACGAGACGGGTTACGCACTGGTCACCCAACACCCCCCGCGTCTGGGGGACGCGCACCCCCTTCCCCTTAGACGCAGCAACCAGCTTGATTGGACCACCCTGCTCGCGGTCATGCATCACGCCGCCTTGCGCGGGCATCCCGCCCTGCCCGCCGCGATACGCCTCAACGAACGCCTCTTCTCACTGGCGAGCGTCGCCGTGGGATGCGAGCACGCCCTCACCACAGGGCCCACTCCCTGCGGCTTGCACGTGGATGCCGAACGGGCCCGCTTTCTGCGCCGAGGCACGCAGGAAATGTGGAGTTCGCGCGGCGACTGGGAGGAGCACCCCAATGTCTGCGAGGTGCCTCTTGCAGAGGCATGGCTTCATATTCCAGGAGAAAACGGGGCGCCCGGCCGCTGGGTGCCTGCCGAAAGCCAGGCCGCCTTCATGCAAAAATTTGGCAAAGGCCCGCTCTGCCGTCTGCCCGGCGAAACCAAACGCTACGGACGCGAGTTGCATCTCGGCGTTCGCCAGGGCGACGGCACCCTTCAACTGGCCCCAAAATTACGGGAAGCGCTTGCGACCAAATTTGTGTCCGCCGAAGATTTGAGTACAGCCGTTCTGGCCAAACTTCCCGAGTTGACGGGAGGCCAGCCATGCCAGCTTTTACCACGTGGTGACCAGTTGTTTGTTCAAATCAGTTTTGGAGCGGCTCTGCAAAAGACATTCCGCGACAGCGCCGGCCGTGCGCTCTTGGAACCGCCGCAACGCAGGACTGTGCCCGCGGCTTGCGAAGGATGTTCCGAACGAAACTGGTGTGAAAACGTCCCCATCACAGACTCCGCAGCGATGGCATGGCGAATCCTCGGACTGATCGCACCAGACGGCATCCCCACCCGACGCGGTGTTCTCTTTTCATTTTTTCAACACGGTGAGGGCCTTGCCATTGCGGCAGCCTTGGAGGATCCGAGTTACTCCGTTGACGACCTTGTATTTGATGTCGCTGATCTTCGGGGAGGCCCCCGTTTTTGCGACGAAGACGGGCAGATGCCCGGCCGTTTGGCCATGGTCTCCCAGCGCACCTTCCGCAGTGCAGACCACGAAGGCTACCTGCGCTTTGGCATTCCTTCGGAGTACGGCGCTGGCGCAAGTGAAGCGGTCCGCGGCATCGTGCAACACGGACTGCCACGCCAACAACTGCTTAACGAAACCCTGCGCATGGGTGATATCGAACGCGCCCTTCTTGAGTGGCGCAGCCTCCTGCGCCACATCGCCCATGCGCCCGCTTACGACTGGGACCGATGGAAAGCTCTCCAAGACACCGCGCAAAAAACACTCGCCGCGCTGCCTGTGTAAAACCAAATCTTGGTTAAAACCTCCACTCTTCGAGGACACACCGCGTTACGCCTTCTTCACAAAACAGGCCTTCAAACCAATCGCGCTGCCCTCAATCTTGCAGGAAATCTCGTGGTCTCCCTCGACCAACCGAATGCCCTTGGCCTTTGTCCCGCCCTTGATCACCTGCGAGGACCCTTTCAGCTTCAGATCTTTAATCAAAGTGATCGAGTCTCCGTCATTAAGGACCGAGCCATGGGCATCCTTCACCACCCGGGTCGAAGGCCCTTCCGACGCACGCTCCCACTCGTGCCCGCACGTGACACATTCCCAACGCTCGGCGTGGGCTAAAACTTCGGTCATCGTGCACTCGGGACAGGCGGGATTGCTCATAGTCCGTCCATTTATCGGATATTTCGTATAAAACTCAATCGAAGCCTTTCAGATATTCCCTCCCACAAAATGCAGGTTCCATTCATATGCCATTGCCCAAAAGGCTCCTGAATGGCATTCAGAGAAGCTCCATGCGAGTTCCTCTCCTTGACCTCAAACTTCAATACTCCCCGTTAAAAGCAAAAATCCTTTCGGCTATCGAACAGGTTGCGGATTCACAGCACCTTGTCTTGGGGCCTCAGGTCGACAAACTGGAGGCGGACATTGTGACCTACACGGGCGCCAGCCATGCCATTGGAGTTTCCTCAGGGACGGACGCGCAACTCGTGCTCCTGATGGCGCTGGGAATCGGCCCGGGAGACGTTGTTGTGACCACCCCCTACACCTTTTTTGCCACGGCGGGTTGTGTGGAAAGATTGGGCGCACGGATTGTTTTCGCGGACATCGATCCCGCGACGTACAACCTTTCTCCAAGTGCATTGGCAGAAGTACTTTCAAAAACGGAGAGGGTGAAGGCCATCATACCCGTGCACCTTTACGGGTGTTGTGCCGATATGGAGGCGATTTGCGCGCTCGCCGTACAACACGGCATCCCAGTGCTCGAAGACGCTGCGCAAGCCCTCGGGGCCTCCCACCCCATGGGTGCGGCCGGCGCCATCGCAGAGGCCGGTTGGTATTCGTTTTATCCCACGAAAAATCTCGGCGCGTTCGGCGACGCTGGAATGGTCACATGCAGGGACGCAGGCCTCGCCACAAAGATCCGAAGCCTCCGCAACCACGGTATGGAGCCCCGATACTACCACCATTCAGTGGGCGGCAACTTCCGCTTGGACGCCATTCAGGCGGCCGTCCTCAACATCAAGCTGCCACATCTTGACTCCTGGGGAGCCGGGCGGCGAGAGCGCGCGGCTTTTTACCGCTCCGCTTTTGCAAAGGCCGGGCTGGACAAAGTGCTCACCCTTCCCGTGGAACCCTGGTCCGAAACAGGCGTCGGCACCCATCACATTTACAACCAGTTTGTGGTGCGCGCCCCCAGACGGGACGCGCTGCGCGCCTTCCTTTCCGAAGCGGGAATCGGCTCGGAAATCTACTACCCCCTTCCCCTGCACCTTCAGGAGTGTTTCAAACACCTTGGGTACGGACTGGGCGCATTTCCTGAATCCGAACGTGCCGCTCAAGAGAGCCTTGCGCTTCCCATCTTTCCCGAACTCCTGGCGGAGCAACAAGCATACGTCGTCGAAAAAATCGCCGCTTTCTACGCCTGAATACGCCCTTCAAGAACTCTCCCTTGAGGAGGGCACGAGTTGCCTGAACGCGCGCAGGCTCGCTTTGTTCCAACTCGTTCCAGTCCACCTCGCCCCAGTCTATGAAATGAGCGTCCTCTTGCGGACCGCTCCAATCAATTTCATTCCATTGCACTTCCCCCCAATCAATCGCGATGGAATCCACCCTCCAATCCAAGTCTTCAAAGAAAACCTCGCCCCAGTCAATTGCCACGTAGTCACTCGTGCTGGCAATCCCCGTGTTGTCCAATTCGCTCCAATCGACCTCACCCCAGTCGATGTAATAAGCGTCCCCTCCATAACGCCAGTCCAATTGATTCCACCCCACCTCTCCCCAATAAATAGACGAGGCCACGCCATCAGCCCAATCGATCTCGTCCCAACCGACGTTCCCCCAATAAATCACCGTCCAATCTCCCCCCGCGCCCCAATCCAGTTCAGACCAGTCCACCCACCACCAGTTGATCGCAACCGCATCACCCAGCTTCCAATCCAATTCCCCCCAGTCAACCTGCCCCCAATCAATAAAGGCTACACTTCCATCATCCCAATTGAGTTCAGTCCAATCCACCTCACCCCAATCAATGTAACCTGCATCGCCTCCGGCGGCCCAATCAAGTTCGCTCCAGTCCACCCCGCCCCAGTAAATATCCGCACCTTCTCCACGGGCCCAGTACACCTCATTCCACTGGACATCCCCCCAGTCAATCCCGTCCGCAGCCCCGCCAGCCCAGTCCAAATCACTCCACCCCACATCCCCCCCAATAAATATCGTCGGCTACTCCGGAATTCCAGTCCAAACCAGCCCAGTCAACATGTTTCCAGTCAACATCTTCCCCTCCTCCATTAGCCCAGTCAATGGCGGACCAGTATTCATCTTCAGCTGAGGAAATGAACATCGATTGATTAATTATAAAAACCCTGGTGAGTTAATAGTTTCGGTTTCAGAATCCCTTCATTCCAAGCCAGCGTTAGCCCCTAGATCATCCCTGGCCAACACTCTTCGCAACGCTTTTGCCAACTCCACACAGGCCGCCCGACCCGATGCATAAACGCAATGCACCAAATCCGCATCAACACAAATCCCCTCGTCCAACACAATCCTGCGTTGGACGCGCTTGAGCCGAACGCCAGCCCTGTCTTTGCCTTGAACCGACTCAGACTCAACCAAGGCAAGAGTGACCTCGGGCTCGAGATTCACCTTTTTCAGGCGTCCGGACAACTGACGGGCAAGCAACTTTTCCAAAAGCTCCAAGGACCTTAATTCAGGAAACATTCGCACGCCTCCGTTCAACCTCTTTGCGATCAATGCAGCAAATAGCGCAGGCGATTTACCTCTCCCGACTCCCTCTCCTCCTGAAACCTCCGAAGACGCTGTTAAATCTCCTCCTGCCTGGGCCGTCAGGACTCCATTCAAAGCACTCAAAAAACGGACATTGATACTCCGCATCTCGGCGAGCCCCATGGCCAGCAACATCAACTGGGACCTTCCCCCTAAAGTTGCAAAATCCTCCCTTGCAATACCCTTTATCAAACTGGGCTGGGCACCTTCAAACGCGAGATAGTCTGATTCTCTGCACGCAAACACCGAAGCGTGAGAGAGAAAAAAAAGCCTCCGGCAATCCTCCATCGCTGCCAAATATCTTGCGACCAACACGTCCAGCGCCGTAGGAACTCGACCGGGCTTAAAGCCTTCCGCAGGAAATTTAGAAGGAAGATCGCTCATAAACTCAAATATCAGTCTAAACAAAGCTCCTCAAACCCATTGCCGCAATCTGCAACCCGCGCCGCCCCAGACAGAGGCGCCGCATTTTGATAGTCCCCCCGGTCTGCTGGAACCCGAATACAATCCGTCGCAAGTAAAACGGGCGGAGGCTTTCAGTTTTGGAGATTTTCGTCCTTTTTATCCTTTCGTTTCCCGGGCTGCGAGCCACCCGAGGGGTTCGCAGGAGCGGCCTGCGGACCGCTTGGCACTGGCGGCCGGGAAGCTCTTTGAACCGTACCCGGAGCCCCTGTTGGAACGTTCCCTCCACCTGCGAAAGGGCTGCTTGGAACACTGTGGGGCGGCGCCGTTTGCATCGATGGAGGCAAAGGGCGCTGTTGTCTTGGTGCAGCCACGCCGTGGGAAGGATCACGGGGGAAAGATTGGGGCGGTACCGATTGAGGATAAACACGCGCCGGCGGTGCGCCCTGATAACGATGGTCCACCACACGCTGAGGCTGATAAGTTGGCCTTGCCAGAGAGGGATGAGGAACCGGTGGGGCACTGTGTGTGTGGACGACCGTTCGAGTGATCACAGCGCGGTGGCCGTAATAGGGATGTTGGTAGTTATAGACCCCTCTGTGAGGCAAATCGCTGACGTAGTATCGCCGGCCACGGCTCACGTAGAAGTATTGCCCGGAGACAAAGTAGTAATTGACTCCACCCGAGATGTAGTAGGGCGTTTGAACGAGGACGGGCTCCCTCACATAAGGAAGTGACGACGCCGGCCTATAGTAACCGGGGGCATATCCAGTGTCATAAGTTTCTACAACGCACCCTGAAAGCAGGCCCAAGGTGAGAATCATCAGTCCGGATTGCGCTGCTTTCATTAAGGTTTCTTTAAAAGTTGAGGGAGGAAAATCGCTCCGTTTTTATGAGCGATGTGTCAAGGAAGGCTTTCTAGATTGGTTGAGCGGACTTCTTGTGAAGTCTCGACAAAGCAACTCTCTGGTTTGTATTTCCCGAAGACCATCCCTCCATTCAGGAACCTCAGCAAGTTACGTTTGAAGAATAATCGTATCATTGATGACTTCGCAAGAAAACTTGCATGTAGATTGTCACGCAATCGATTTTATCTCGGCCGACACGTCTTGCGTAAGTTCGCATGATAATTGCGCCGTAGTTGCATCAAGGCTGAAAAAATGTGCGATCGACCACTCCAAGCATAGCCCGTAATTGCCGCGCCCAACCCAAGCCAGCACAACCAACTGCCAAAGCGATTCTTACGCCTGCACCGAAGCCAGAACCCTGCGGTCTCCAAGTTTTATTTGGCACGCCCCGCCCTTTGGTACAGCCAGCCCTTTGACATGCCGCAAGCCCCCAGACTCCCTACAGTTCCACCACTTCAGAAACGTGCTTGTGCGCCAGCAGCATCCTTTCGTGCTCCGCCTCCTCCATCCCTTCCCGAATCAATTCCTCCCCCAAATTAGCCTCGTCCTGAGTTCCCACCTGCACCCCAAACCGCTCCGATCGCCCCCCTTCCACATCCACGGCGCACGCCACCTCGTTCGCAATGCTACGTCCATGCAGTTCCCTGCGCGCCTCCTCCCAGTCCGCCGGCGAAGGAATCTCGCGCTCCTGGATCTCCGCAATCTCACGCGCCCTCTGCTCCACCAAGTCCTGATCCGGAGTCCCCAACCCCATCGCCCCCACCATGATTTTTGCATTCACCGGTTTGCGTATGTTCATTCCTACTGGTACGCGCGAGCTCAAAGAATGCAACAGGGCGCGAAAAACGTACCCCCCGCAGCCAAGACCATCGAAATGCCGCACGCCTGAAGCCGCCGTTCACAGGCCGGCTTGAGCCTACGGGGTGAGACCTGGCTGAGAATCAGGGGCAGAGCTTAGCCCGAAGGCGCCCGCAAATACCGGAACGGGCACAACTCATCGGCTGCCTCTGTCAACCCCACCGGAGATTTTCGCAGAACCTTACCAACCCCAGACAGCGTGTCTGCTTGGGCGTCTTTTCATGCGTCGTTTCAACCTACAATTTTGAGTGACTGCCGTCGCAAAGCGCTCCTTTGGCGCTGTGCTTGCAGCCGCAGAAATACACGGTCCCACTTTTCTCAGCCTTGTACGGCGTAGGGGTAAATTCGCTGCCCTTATGCGCCCCGTCACAAAACGGTTGACTGGCGCTTTTGCCACAAGAACACCAGTAGTACGTCTTTCCTGCTTCGACTTCCACGGGACAAGGGGCTTTTTGCGCGATGTTAGGGGTGCTCATTCCGACAGTCTGCACCAAACCCGTTTTTCGCAAAGCGGGAAATTTCCAAGGCCAGTCCGCGGCCGCTCTTCATTCTCCTTTTGGAGGCGGATTCATCGCCATTTCCATCACGAGCGCGGCCAACCCCTGCGTTGCTTCATCGAGCGCTGCGACAGCCTTTTTGAGAGGTTGAGCAGCCCCGCCCGCGAGCTTGTCACGCACCTCTGCTTCACACCCCATAATGCGGGCCCGCTCCTGGTCGCTCAAACGATCTCCCGCCATCGCAAGCGCCTTCGCCACCGACGGCAACATTTCCTCGGCCTTCAGACGTGCTTCGGTAAACACGCGCGCATTCATGTCCTCGAACGCGTTTTCAAGGGCGTCTCCCAGCATTTTTTCAACGGCTTCGTCGCTCACTTCCACCGCGCTCGTCATGCTCACCACCTGTTCCAGACCCGTCGCGGTGTCACGCGCGAGGACGGACAAAATGCCGTTGGCGTCGATCTCAAACTGCACCCCCACCCTCGCTTGTCCCTTCGGCAGCGGCTGGAAAGGAATTTCAAACCGCCCCAATTCCCAATTGTCGTTTGCGAGCTCCCGCTCCCCCTGCAGAACCCGAATCAGCATGGCCCGCTGCCCTGGAAGAGCGTTCGTAAACATTTCACCGGCCTTGCACGGAATCGTGCTGTTGCGGGGCAGTATGATGTTCATGAGTCCGCCAAAAGTCTCGATTCCAAGAGAAAGCGGCGTGATGTCCAAAAGCACCACCTGGGTTAATGTTCCTTCAAGGATGGCCGCCTGCAGCGCCGCGCCCTCCGCCACCGCCTCGTCCGGGTTGCGCGTGCAATTTGGAATGCGTCCAAAAACCTCCCCGGCGACCCTCCGCACCAAGGGCATGCGGGTACTGCCGCCAACCAGTATCAGCTCATCAAGGGCAGAGGGCTCCATGTTTGCATCGGCAAGTGCCCGCAAGCAGTGTGCCCGTGTTTTTTCCACCCACGGCAGGGCGATCTGCTCCAACATCGCGCGCGTCAGCACGAACTCGCTAGAACTCACGGACTCCAAAAACGGCAAATTCACCACAGTCTCTTCCGCGTCAGAAAGCCTGTGTTTGGCCTCAATCGCAGCCTCCAACAGACGGGCGCGGGCAGCAGGATCCGTGACCACAAAGCCACACTCCTCCTCCAGATGGCGTACCAACGATGCATCAATATTATCCCCGCCAAGCCGGGTGTTCCCGTTCGTAGACAACACCTGAAACACACCTCCCGTCAGCTCCAGAATCGACACATCAAAGGTGCCGCCGCCAAAGTCGTACACGGCTATCCGCGTGTTTTCCGACATCCGCTCCAAGCCGTAAGCAAGAGCGGCCGCAGTCGGTTCATTCACGATGCGCACCACCTCGAGACCGGCGAGCTCCCCCGCTCTTTTTGTCGCAGTGCGCTGGGCGTCATTGAAATACGCGGGCACAGTAACAACCGCCTTATCCACGGCACACCCCAGAGCGCGCTCCGCGTCGGCCTTGAGTTTTCGCAAAATCTCCGCAGACACTTCTTCCGGAGATACAGTTCTATCACCAAGATCAATTTGCACCGGTGCCCCGCGTTCGCCCGCCAACCCATAGGGCATATCGGGGGACTCCTCCCCGATCCTGCGCCCCATGTAGCGTTTGACCGAAAACACCGTTCTCTCAGGTCTTAGCACGCGCATCCGCTCGGCCGCGCGCCCTACCAACGGCTCGCCCTCTTCCGGGTAATGGACCACAGAAGGAGTCAAACGCCGGCCCCCTTGATCTGCAATGAGGGTCACAAAACCTCCGTCGTAAACTCCAATGAGTGAGTTTGTTGTCCCAAGATCAATTCCAACAATCATAGTTTGAAAAAAATTACAAAACTGCACTCAAATCCAGACACGGGGCGTCACTCAAAACTCCTGGCGACACTGCGCATGCGCCTCCAAAGTTTCCCGAGTGATGAGATACTTTGAGCCACAGCGCGGGCAGGACATGCGAATCGCCAGATCCTCTCCGAAAAGTCCCTCGGGATCGCTCTTCAAGACGGGCACGAGCACATCCAACATTCGGGCCTGATTACAACCGCACTCCCAGCGATACTGGCGCGTCTCCAGCAGACTGAGCGTCTCTCTGGCATCCATAGAACGAACGTCTTCGAGAGTAAGCCCTTCGATCCATCCCTCTTCGCAATCTGGCTGCGCTGAAATGAGCACAAAGTCCTCGGGTTGAATTTCAAACACTCGTGCGACGCGCTGTTCGCTTTGCGCGTAAAACCATTCGAAAGCACCAAAAACTGTGTCTCCCTGGAATTCGACAGTGCTGCGTCCGGGACTGGACACCCCGCGCACCACGTCGGCACAAAAAAGGTTGCGCCCCGTTTTCTTGACGTCTTCGGTAAAAATCTGGCCGACAATTCGTCCTTTCGGGTTGTCACCGACCACAAAGAGATTCAGCGAAGGGGATTCGAAATGAAGCGTCCAGGCAGCGACCTCGTTCCAGGGACGCGAAGCGCAGTGCAGAACCATGGCCGCGAGCGCTTCCTTCATCATCCCATCGTGGCTGGGGGAATGCTGCACCCCCAACTGGCCTTGGTGCAGATAGTAGTCCAAGTACAACTCCCCGAGGTGTGCGCGTGCGAGCAACGCATTGCGGCCGCGCACAAAATAACTGCGCACTTCTAGTGAGGACTCCGGTGCAGCCGGCTCGATGCCTGATTCCATTCGCAGGACTCTACGCAGAATATGTGAGTGTGAAAAAACTTTTGTCTGTGTAAATCTATTCTGGAAGGTTGTATGGATGATGAAAACCCTCTCGATCAACGCATCCCTTGCCACCCTTGCGTTTGCAAGCCTCACAGCCCCCAGCGTGCAGTTATTCGCCGCAGATGCCGCGCCCAAACGCGTCCTCGTTGTGACCGTGACCACGGGCTTCCGGCACAGTTCCATTGCAACAGCTGAGCGCATTTTACAGAAGATCGCCAGCGACTCCAAGGCGTTCACCATCGTGGACCTGGTACAGCAGCCGACCACCGTGATTCCACGCAAACCAAACGCGCCCCGTGCCTTGCCGGACAATGCGGACGACAACGCCAAAAAGCGTTTTGAGGCCGATATGAAGCGCTATCAGGAAGCGCTGGCGCAATGGACGCCGGAATTTGAAGCCACGGCGAAAGCTGCGCAGGAACAGTTCAACAAGGAAATTGTTTCAAGCCTCTCGCGCCTCGCCCCCGCCGAACTGGAGGCAAAACGCATTGACGGCGTGATTTTTGCAAACACCACGGGCGACCTCCCCCTTCCGGACAAGGAAGGCTTCATCAAGTGGGTGGAAAACGGCCACAGCTTCATGGCGATGCACTCCGCCAGCGACACACTGCACGGCTTCCGCCCTTACATCGAACTTCTTGGGGGCGAATTCGAAACCCACGGGGGCCAGGCCTCCGTGGCCCTCACTGCCCTAGACGCCGCACATCCCGCAGCCGCCGGACTCCCCTCGCCCTGGCCCATTGCCAAGGAGGAGATGTACCACCTCAAAACCTACGACAGAAGTCGTGTACACGATATTTTCGCCTCCCCGACCGTGCCCATGGACGGCAAGCCAAATCAAGGACAAGAGTCGCATTTTCCAGTGTCCTGGGTGAGGGAACAAGGAAAAGGGCGTGTCTTTTACACCTCCCTTGGACACCGCGAGGACGTATGGGATGATGACTCCAGTCTCGCCAACAGGCTCAATCCTCCGGAAGTCGCGCAGCAGTACCAAAAGCACATTCTCGGAGGCATCCGCTGGGCTTTGGGCTTGGCCGAGGGCAGCGCAAAGCCTCAGGTAAAGTAACCGAAAACGCGCTCCAGTTGATCACCGCGAAATAAACGAAGCAAAGGCCGCCCCGAAAAGGGCGGCCTTTTTTCTATCCCGCCCGAACCCGAAGCGCCCCAGAAACCGCCCCACCCCAGGCCTGCAAATTCATCCCCTGTCCCTTGTGGTGGCTCATTTTTAAACCCCAACAGATTGTGCTCGGGGCAGATTTCAGTTGTCGCCACGGTTCTCTGCAGTATCCTAATCGGCTGTTCCCTTAACTTAAGTTTTCTCCCGGCCACTGCTATATGCCCGAATCCGCTGACGCCATCCCCGTAAAAAAATCTGAGCAACTCTACGACGCCTCCAAAATCGACAAGCTCGAAGGGCTTGCAGGTGTCCGTCAAAGACCCGGCATGTACATCGGGCCCACAGACGAGCGCGGCCTCCATCACTGCGTGTTCGAGGTGCTCGACAACTCCATTGACGAACATCTTGCCCACTTTTGCTCCCGCATTGAAGTCACGCTCCACGTGGACGGCTCGTGCACGATTCGCGACAACGGACGCGGGATTCCGGTGGATATTCACCCAAAGTTCAAGATCCCAGCCCTCGAACTCGTACTCACCAACCTCCACGCGGGAGGAAAGTTCGGTCAGGGTGCGTACAAGTACTCAGGGGGTCTCCACGGCGTCGGAGCCAAGTGCGTAAACGCGCTTTCAGACTGGTTCAAGGTTGACGTCACCCGTGATGGCAAGGTCTACCACATGGCGTTTGAGCGCGGCGTGACCACCCAGAAACTCAAGGTGATTGGCGAAGTCCAAAACCAAAAACAGTCGGGAACAAGCATCACGTTCCTTCCAGATCCCACGATTTTCACGATCACGGTGGAGTTCCAGTACGCCAAACTCGCCTCGCGACTGCGCGAACTGGCGTTCCTCAACCCGGGATTGGAAATCATTCTGACCGATGAACGCGGGGAAAACGTGCGTCGCGAAGTGTTTCTCTACAAACTTGGGATCGAAGAGTTTGTACGCCAGCTTGGAGAAAACAAGGCGCTGCTCCATCCTAAAACCATCGTTCTCCATGGAAAACGCATGGTGAAATTTAAGAGCAAAGACCAGGTTGAGATTGAAGACGACATGCATGTCGACGTGGTCTTCCAATACAACGACTCTTATTCCGATCAAATCCTCTGTTTCACGAACGCGATCCCCAATCCAGATGGAGGAACGCATAGCACTGGGTTCCGCACCGCTCTGACGCGGGTGATCAACCAGTACGCGAAAGCCAACAACCTGCTCAAGGAAAAGGATCCCTCCATCAGCGGGGATGACGTCCGCGAAGGTTTGACCTGCGTTCTCTCCATCAAACATCCCAACCCCAGTTTCGAGTCCCAAACCAAGGTCAAGCTCGTCACTCCCGACGTGGAGGGCATCGTGAGTTCCATCACCTACGAAGGGATCATGAATTACTTCGAGGAGAATCCCGCCATCGCAAAGAAGGTTGTGGAGAAAGGGCTCATGGCTGCGCGCGCGCGCGAGGCCGCGCGCAAGGCTCGCGAAACAGTTCGCAAGAGCGCGCTCACGGGCGGCGGCCTTCCTGGGAAACTCGCGGATTGCTCGGAACGCGATCCCGAACTCACGGAACTGTACATCGTCGAAGGTGACTCTGCAGGTGGCTCCGCCAAGCAGGGCCGAGACCGGCGCTTTCAGGCGATTCTCCCGATCCGAGGCAAGCTCATCAACGTGGAGAAGGCCCGCTTGGACCGCGTGTTGCAGAACACGGAAATTCAAACGATGATCACCGCCATTGGCACCGGGATCGGGGGTGGAGAGCAGGAAGGGTCCTTCAACATCGCCAAACTCCGCTACGGCAAGATCATTATCATGACCGATGCTGACGTGGACGGATCCCATATCCGCACCCTGCTCCTGACGTTTTTCTACCGTCAGATGGCGGAACTGGTGCGTGCCGGGAACATCTACATTGCGTGTCCCCCCCTTTACAAAATCAAGCGCAAGAAGCGCGAGGAATACATCGATGACGATGCGCAACTCAACCGCATCTTGATCAGCCTTGGCGCGGATGAAGTGAAACTGCGCAATCTCGCGGACAACAAAACGGTCAGTGCGGCGAATCTCAATGAATTGTTAACACTGCTCGAGCGTCTTGCGAAGTACGCTGACGCTCTTCGCCGGCATGGTGGAGACTTCGAAGCCTACTTGAACCACCGGGGTGAGGGGGGCCTGCTGCCCACGCACCTCGTGCGTATTCGCGAAGGCAATAACGAGCGTGTAACCTTCTTCAGCAACGACATGGACCTCAAGGCCTTCCACGAACAGAACAGGGACCTGGGGCTTTTTGAAGAGGAAGCGTTGCCAGCGCCCCCCTCCCTTCCCGGCATTGAGGGAGAAGAAAACCAAACAGCGGCTCCAGCCCCCGTAGTTGCGCCTACGACATCGAAGAAAAACGACGGTCCTCGGAGAAGGGCGCGTTTGGTGGAACTGCACGAATCTGCTTCCGTGGGCAAGTTGATCGAAGAACTCTCCAAAAAGGGTCTCAAAATCGAGCACTATTCGAACAGCGACAAACCGCTGTTTGAACTGGTCGAAGGCGATGGAGAAAAGGCCACGGTGCACCCTCTTTTTGCGATTCCCGAAATTCTGGCAAAGGTGCTCGAGATCGGTCGCAAAGGCATGACCATTCAGCGCTTCAAAGGTCTTGGAGAAATGAACGCCAAGGAACTCTTTGAAACGACGATGGATCCCGAGAAACGCCGCCTGATGAAGGTGGACCTCAACGAAAACAACGCCGTCGACGCCGACCGCATGTTTACCATCCTCATGGGGGACATCGTCGAACCGCGCCGGCAGTTTATCGAAGACAACGCCCTGAATGTCAAAAACCTCGACATTTAAGGAAGCGGCCGCCGAAAAAAACATTCCTCTTTAAACCAGTTTCCGGAACCGAGGCTCAACCGCCCTGTCCTTCTTAAGCCAAGATGTACTCCAAGAACGAAAAAATTCAAAAAGTGAACGTAGCCGACGAGATGTCCCAGTCCTTTCTGGCATACTCGATGTCGGTGATCGTCTCCCGCGCCCTGCCTGATGCGCGGGACGGACTCAAGCCCTCCCAACGCCGCATTCTTTTTGCGATGAGCGAACTGGGGATCACCCCGACCCGCAAACATTTGAAGTGCGCGAAAATCGTCGGTGAAACCATGGGTAACTACCATCCCCACGGTGACCAGGCCATTTACCCGACGCTGGTGCACATGGCCCAGTCCTGGGCGATGCGCGAAATGTTGATCGAAGGCCAGGGAAACTTCGGCTCCGTCGAAGGAGATCCACCAGCGTCCATGCGGTACACCGAGGCGCGCTTGCGCCATCTCGGTGCGTCCCTGATGGACGACATGGAAAAGGACACGGTCGATTTCGTCCCCAACTATGACGAAACCCGGGAAGAGCCCACCGTGCTTCCTGCGGCCTGGCCTAACCTGCTCGTCAATGGCGGCACAGGGATCGCGGTCGGGATGGCTACCAACATACCTCCCCACAACCTGACCGAAATCATCAACGCGATTTGCGCCCAGATTGACGACCCGGAAATCACCATCGACGGGCTCATGGCCCATGTCAAAGGACCGGATTTCCCCACGGGCTGTATCCTTCTTGGAACCAAACCAATCCGCCAGTACTTCGAAACGGGCAAGGGCTCCCTGCGCGTGCGAGGCAAAGTTTGCGTGGAAGAAATGAAGGGCAACCGCGAGGCCGTCATTCTCACGGAAATTCCCTACAACGTAAACCGGGCTGAACTCATCAAGCGGATCGCGGATCTCGTGAACGAGAAGATCCTCACAGATATCAGCGCCGTCCGCGATGAATCCACGGAAGAAACACGCGTTGTCATCGAACTTAAACGCGACGCGAATCCGAAGGTAGTCATCAACAACCTGTACAAGCACACGTCGCTTGAAACGACGTTCTCCGTGGCGATGCTCGCCATCGATCACGGCCGGCCGAAGCTGCTCTCTCTCAAGGAAGCGATCTCCTGCTACATCGAGCACCGCCGCGAAGTCATTCTGCGCCGGACACGCTTCCTACTGCGTCAGGCGGAGGAGCTTGCGGAGAAACTCGAGGGTTTCCTCATCGCGCTCGCAC
Source organism: Chthoniobacteraceae bacterium (assembly GCA_947476255.1). Lineage (GTDB taxonomy): Bacteria > Verrucomicrobiota > Verrucomicrobiia > Chthoniobacterales > Chthoniobacteraceae > Chth-196. Next base: position 52,539 of record CANJPY010000007.1, read on the forward strand.
ATCTGGATGATTTCATCCGGATCATCCGCGATTCCCGCGACCGTGAGGATGCGCGCACCAAGCTCATGGCCCTTTCCTGGAGCCGTGAAATCGTGCAGAAGATCGGGATTCTGATTCGCAGTGAGGCCCGGCTTGTGAATGGCAATTACAAGTTTACGGAACGCCAAGTAAACTCAATTCTGGACCTGCGCCTCTACCAGTTGACCGGTTTGGAGCGTGCGAGCATTCAAAAGGAATACCTAGAGCTCTTGGAAACCATCCGAGACCTCGTAGACATTCTCGCACGCGAGCTACGCGTGTTCACCATCATCAAAAAGGAGCTTGGCGAGATCCGCAGCAAGTACGGCAACGAGCGTCTCACTCAAATCGTTCCCGACGAGGGCGAAATCTCGATTGAAGACCTCATCGCCAACGAGTCTACGGTGATCACGATCACCCACAAGGGCTTCCTCAAGCGCACTGCCGTGGCGAACTACCCAACACGCAACCGTGGCGGCACGGGCATGAAGGGGATGCAGACGCGAGAGGCCGTGAATCCCGAAGACGAGGATGACTTCGTAGAGCATCTCTATACGGCGACCACCCATGACTACCTGATGTTTTTCACGCAGTCAGGGCGCTGTTATGTGGAACGCGTTTTCGAACTCCCCGAAGGCAGCCGAGCTTCCAAGGGACGTTCCATCGCCAACTTCCTCCAATTACGTCCCGATGAAAAAATTGCGGCCACGATCCGGATCACTGGCCGGAAGACGGATGAAGACACTTTCACAGACAAGCTCAACATCGTGTTTGCGACCCGGACGGGTATTGTTAAAAAATCGAACCTGCGTGACTTCAAGAACATCCGCAAGGGTGGCTTGATCGCGATCAAAATCGAGGAGGGAGACGCCCTCATCGCAGCGAATGTGACGGACGGCAACAGCGAAATGGTGTTGATCTCGCGTCATGGCATGAGCATCCGATTCAGCGAGGACGAGGTCAAAACCCAATCCCGCGACACCATCGGTGTGTGGGGCATCCGCTTGGAAGAGGGAGACCAAGTGGTGGCCGCGGTCCTTGTAAACAACGACTGTACACTTCTCGTGGCGGGCGAAAACGGCATTGGAAAACGGACGCCCTTTGAGGACTACCGACTTCAAGGCCGCGGAGGCAAGGGCATCATCACGATGAAGACCGGTGACAAGACCGGCGAAGTCGCGGGCGCTCTGGCCGTGCGCGAGACCGACGAACTGATGCTCATCACTACGAAGGGCAAAATGGTGCGGACACGCGTGCGACAGATTCGCGAAGCCGGACGGAATACGATGGGGGTCAAACTCATCGACTTGAAAGCTGGCTCGAAGCTCCAAGCCATTGCTCCCGTTATCGGAGACTCGGACGCCACAGACGAGGTCACTGCCGACCTTCCTCCGCCAGCGGAATAGAAGGAAATTAGGACTTGATCGAACACGGGGCTGAAGCAATTCAGCCCCGTTTTGTTTGCTGGTTTTGCGCTCGCTTCAATCTCGTTTTAGTCGAATCATATCGCCTCCTCTCATGAACCCATCACTGTTTCCCTCCCTAGTTCTATGCCTAACCCTTGCGTCAGGCGCGCATGCCGCCGACGCAAAGTTCAACATCAAGGAAGACGCCCATGGCGTCGCAGTCACCGTGGATGGCAAACCCTTCGCCAATTACGTGCTCGACCAGACCAACAAACCGTTTCTATTCCCAGTGTACGGCCCCACGGGTAAAGCAATGACCCGCGCCTTCCCGATGCAGGATGTCCCCGCGGAGGCAAAGGCTCAGCGCGACCACTTTCATCATCGTGGAATCAATTTCGGCCACGAAAGCATAAGCGGCACGGACTCGTGGAGCGAACGCGGGACGCATGAACCTGGGCTCAACAATCCCAAAGCCGCCGAATCTGCGCAAAAGAGAATCGATGCGCTGGGTTCGATCAAACACGTTAAGTTTACTGAGCTCAAGACAGACTCTGACACGGCGGTCGTCGCCGAGGTATGCGAGTACGTGGACGCACGTGGCAAGCGCCTGTTGACGGAAGAACGGCGCCTGACTTTTAGAGCGACAGGCGAAACACGCAGCATCGATTTCGATCAGGATTTCCTGGCCACCGACGGGGATGTTACGTTGGACGACCGCAAGGATGCAGGGCTCTCGATCCGCGTTCCAACGAGCATGGCCGTGGACAGCAAAGAGGGTGGGAAGATTGTAAACAGTGAGGGAATCGCAGACAAGGAGGCATGGAGCAAGGCCGCCAAGTGGTGTGATTACACTGGCCCCGTGGAAGGCGAAGCGCTCGGGATTGCGTTTCTGAACCATCCCAGCAGCTACCGTTACCCCACGCGCTGGCACGTGCGCACGTACGGCCTTTTCACCGCGAATCCATTTGCATCCAAGCAATACGACAAGGAGCTTCCCGAGAACGCCACGGTCTTGAAGTCAGGCGAACGCCTTAAACTCCGGCACCGTTTTGTCTTCCACAAAGGAGATTCCGAAACCGCAGGCATCGCGAAAATGTTCGAAGCCTACGCGAAAGAAACGCGCTAAAACGTCCGCAAGAATAGTCTCCGCCGAGGACGGAACGTTTGAACCACTGTAGAGAAACCCGTCCTCCCCCAAACAGGTGAGGACGGATTTATTACTAGAGTAGGGAGACGAGGGTGGTTTGCGGCCACCACCACTCCTTGTCCTCCTCTCCCCCTCATCGAACCGGACGGGCGGGTTTCCCGCAGCCGGCTCTCGGAGGCTGTTCTCCGGTTTGCTTCATTTGCATTGCCGTGTGGCGTTCGTGGGGAAACGAGTCAGACCGTATTGCCCATGCAGGCGTTCTTCCTGCCCCCCTTGGCTCCCTCGGAGTTACCCGATTTCTTCCCTACTATGGGGGCTCTGACTTCTGTCGGAGGTCCCTTGACCTCCTCTCCCAACAGATCTCCTGTGTTCATTGCATTTCCCTTTCCTGACATACAATCACCAACCACCCCAGCTTCCTCCTCAACATGACTCGTGTTCGGATGTTGGGGATCGCCACCATAGGCGGCGGGACTTCGTCTGTTGACCGTAGACTCGTCGAAAGGTTGAGGCCGAATCGTGTTCACTTTGGTGATGGTCTGTCAGGTTCTCTCTGTGGCTTTCCCCCCCGCCTCACGGCGACGCAGTGACTTCAATTCCTCATCCAGTTCACCGCACCGGATGGCCGAGGTCTTCCACGTCGGAGGGATGTGCAGCTTCACAGCGCACGATCAGATGCTTCCGACATCTGATCCCTCATTGCCGTTTCTAGGTTAAAGAGATGCAGTTGTTCTGCATCTCGATGGTCAAGGGGGCGACGATCCTCCTCTGCCATCCCCTTCTTTTTCCCTCCCAACCGAGATGAAAAAGCAGCCCGACGCAGAATTCGCCTCCTCCTTCTTTACTTGGGAGAACGCGCTACCGCCGGGCCATCCACGTCGAGGTAGGTTGGTGTGCTGTCTCTTCCAGGCGATTCGATGCGCAACTGTTTTAAGGTAGTGACTTGGTCGATCGACTGAATCTGCCGAACCGTTAACCTCTTTAACAAACTGCCATCGTCTCCGTAGGACTCGCTCTTGAGAAAAGCCGCGTCCGCCTGACTCACCCACACCAGAACCTCTTTGTAGGGAGAAGATACCCCCGCAGGACGGCGCACCCGTATCTTCCAGCACTTCGCCAACATGAGAGACTCTTCTCCTTCCAAGGTTGCCTGTCCCCAGTATAAAAACCTCAGAGACAGGTCCTCGTAACAGACTCCCATGTCCGCAATATCATCCGAAAAGTTGACTTTTTTAACGGCCTCCTCGGCGGTGGAGACTTCAAGGGAGGAAGACTTCTCGCCAAAGTGAAGAGTCACCAGCATGGGCGCCGGCGGCTTGGCATTGGGGAACTCAAATCGCACCTTCGGTCCGTCCATCACCATTCGATACGAGAGAGAACGCGGACCCTTGCGCAGCTTGCCCTGCAGTGTCTGTTTGATGGAAGCTTGGGCCTCGCGCACTCCTTTGAGCAATGCGGCGGGGTCGATTTTCTGCCCTGACTCGGTCGCGGCAATTACAGATCCGCCTCCGAAAAAATCGACAGCCTCCCCGGCGACTAGCAAAGTAGCCGCCCTCAAAAACAGACGCATGCCGCCGATGCAGGCAAAATTCCCCAAGGTTTTCCATTTCATACAACGTCGAGCACTCATAGTTTCCTTTACCTTTTCACGAACCTAATGGACAGCCACCTTCTTTTTTTGCTCAACAGCAAGTGGACGCATCCTTTTCTGGATCGCCTGTTGGGCGTTCTGTCTTGCATGGATTTCTGGATGCCTCTGTTTGGACTCGGCGCGGGCCTTCTTGTTTGGAAATTCAAAGTTCGCGGCGCCGCTTGCCTTGTTTTTATCGCAATTGCCGTCCTTGGAAATGAGGAACTGATCTCTCAACCGCTTAAAAACTGGACCGCACGCGCCCGGCCGCATCAGGCGTTGGAAGGCGTTCGTCGGGTGGAAATGGCTCATATTAAACCGAGATTGTTCGCAGTTTTTGCGCCGATGCAAATCAGCCACTCCGGCCCCCCCAGTCTGGATGCCTCCCCAAAACGCTCCTTCCCCTCCTCACACACCCTCAATGCAGTCACACTCGGCCTGACCTTCGCTCTCTTGTTTCAAGCGCGTCTCTGGCTCTGCCTTCCCTTGCTCATGGCTTGGTCCCGCGTGTACACGGGCGCTCACTGGCCCAGCGACGTGTTAGCCTCCCTTGCCATTGGGCTCGTCTTTAACGGTGCCCTGCTCCTTGCCGCGGAGTGGGTGTGGCGAAAACTTCTTCCACGCTACCACACAGAATGGGTGCACCGCTGGCCCTCTTTTCTGTTACCCTTCTGCGTCACCTTTCCTCCCGTCCGAGATTCAAGAGCTTAAACCCTTTTCATGAACCCAAAACGCTGGCTTTTTACCGCCCTCGCTCTCCTCACCATCCTGCGTATCTGGATGACAGGAAACATGGAACTCGCTCCTGACGAATCCTATTACTACTTGTGGAGCCAGCACCCCGATGTTTGTTACTTCAGCAAGGGCCCCGGGGTAGCGGCCGCCATCCGCATCGGCACCGATCTCTTGGGGGCCACAGAACATGGGGTGCGCTTCCTGAGCCCGCTCCTCTCGCTCGCGACGAGCCTGCTCCTGTTTCTTTTCGCACGCCGCCTTTTTTCCGAGCAAATCGCGGTTTGGACGGCCCTCGCCATGAACTTCCTGCCGATTCTCCAAGTCGGCAGCGTCGTCATGACTATTGATCCCCTCTCCATTTTTTTCTGGACCGCAGCCCTCTTCACTTTCTGGCTGGCGCTGGAAAGATCGACTTCCCCAGAAGACGAACATCTCCGGGAGGGCTGGAGCTGGTGGTGGCTGGCCACGGGCGCTCTGATTGGACTCGGTTTTCTCTGCAAATGGACCAACGCCATGCAGTTAGTCTCCATCATTCTCGTGCTTGTGTCCTGCCGCCGGATGAGGCGCCAGTTTTTCAAGCCTGGGTTCTGGCTGATGCTCCTGGTCTTTCTGGTTTTTCTGCTGCCGCCACTCCTTTGGAATGCGCAGCACCAGTGGATCACCTTTAACCACCTTACCCATAGGGGCGGGATTGGTCAGCCTTTCCGTATCCACATTGGCGAACCCTTGGCGTTTTTAGGCGCCCATGCAGGGGTGTATTCCCCGCTACTTTTTATAGCCATTGTCATCACTCTTTGCCGCGAATTCCCCAGAGCCAGAGATCATTTCAATCCTCGTTTCCTCATTGCTTTCGCCCTGCCCTTGTTGCTCATGTACTTTATCCTCTCGCTCAAAAAAGCAGGGGAAGCCAACTGGACGGCTCCTGCCATGGTTTCAGCTGGCATCCTTGCCGCGGCAGACTGGGTTGAACGGGCGCGACGCAGCGCTCATGTACGCCGCTTCTTGGGCATCAGTCTCGGGTTCGGCTTGGTTCTGAGTGTTCTCATCATGAACATCGATCTGCTGCGTTCCTTGGGGCTCCCCTACCCCTACAAAAAGGATCCCACCACCCGCTTGAGAGGGTGGATCACCGCCGCGGACGCCGTTGAAAAAGTGCGTGCCGCGCGCGAAAAAGCCCTCGGTGCGCCCGTGTTTTTAATTGCAAACGGCCGGGGTGTCGCATCCAGCGTCGGCTTCTACCTCAAAAACAAACGGATGGAAGGCCCGGGACACCCCCCCATTTACACTCCAGAGTCCCAGTCCATCGATGACCAGTTTTCCTTCTGGCCGCGCTACGACCAGTTCGTACCCTACAAACCCGGCCAACGCCCCGCAGACGCCCTTTACACAGAAGAAGCAGGATATAACCCCTTCCACGGGCGCACTGCTCTTTTTATCTCAGACTCCACAGACAACGATGCGCCAAGTTCGATCCTCGGAGGGTTTGAAAAAGCAGAACTCATCGCCTGCGTCGATATCGAGCGCCGCGGCTGGCGGTTGCGCCAAATCCGTATTTTTGAGTGTACCAATTATCATAGCCGTTCGCTTTAACGGAGGGAAACCTCACCCTCTTTTTTTGCATTCCTGTCCGTTTTAAGGAATAGATATCACCCACATGCTTTCTGTAGTCATTCCACTGTTTAACGAAGAAGACAATATCGTCCCACTTTGCGAAGAAATCACCACAGTTCTTGCAGGACGCCCTTACGAAATTGTTTTGGTCGATGACAAGTCCACTGACCGGACGCTGAAGCAAATTCCTTCCAAGCCTGAAATTCGTGTCATCGCTTTTTCAAAAAACACAGGACAAAGCGGGGCAATGTATGCGGGTATTCACGCCGCTCTTGGAGACGTGCTCATCCTGATGGACGGAGACCGGCAAAACGACCCCTCAGACATTCCCAAACTTCTTGCGGAGCTGGACAAAGGATTCGACCTCGTCTGCGGTTATCGGGCCTCCCGGAAAGACACCCTTGTCAAAAAACTCACCTCGCTGGTGGCCAATACCGTGCGCTCTCGTTTTACACGCGATGGCGTGCGCGACACTGGCTGCACTCTCAAGGTGCTCCGCCGCCAATGCCGCGAGGCCCTTCTTCCCTTTAATGGAATGCACCGCTTCATTCCAGCGCTGATCAAAGGCATGGGCTATCGCATCACGGAAATGCCGGTCAACCACCGCCCCAGAGTGGCTGGCGTGAGCAAGTACGGCTTCGGCAACCGCGCACTTCGGGCAACCCTGGATATGTTTGCGGTGCGCTGGTTGCTCTCGCGCCAGATCCAAATTAGGGTCGATTCCTCGCATCAGGAACCCTCCTAAAGGCTCTCAAAAGACTCTCGGCCGTCTGCTCTCTGCGCTCTTCTGCGTCCCTTCCTTCGGAAGTGCGCTTCCCTTACCCTTCGCTTTTTTGGATGATTTACCTCGACGCAAACGCCACCACTCCTCTTGACCCGCAGGTGCTTGAATGCATGCTCCCCGCTCTTTCCCTCCACTATGGGAACCCCTCTTCGAGCCATTTCGCCGGCCGGCAAACCCGCGCGCTCATTGACACGGCGCGCGATGACCTCGCTTCCCTTCTCGGCTGCAAATCCCACGAACTCATTTTCACCTCCGGGGGCACCGAGTCCGACAACCTTGCCATTCTCGGACTAGCCCGCGCCAATGCTTCCAAAGGCCGCCATCTCATTACCTGCCAGACAGAGCACCATGCAGTCCTGCACGCGTTTGACTACCTAGAACGCAAAGAAAATTTCACCGTCACACGCCTTGGCGTTAATGCTCTGGGCCAATTGGACCCAGAAAAGCTCCAATGCGCCCTGCGCCCAGACACCACTCTGGTTTCTCTCATGAGCGCGAATAACGAAACAGGGGTCAAACAACCTCTCCGCGAGATCAGCGAAATCTGCAGAAAAGCTGGCGTCTTATTTCACTCTGACGCAGTACAATCCTTTGGCAAAGAACCCTTGGATCTATCCCTTTTTGATGGCCTCAGTCTGGCTGCCCACAAGTTTTATGGACCAAAGGGGGCGGGCCTCCTTTTTCTCAAAGGGGGCATCTCCCTCGAAGCTGTCCAACTCGGAGGAAATCAAGAGGGGCAACGGCGGCCAGGCACGGAAAACCCGCCTGCAATCGTCGGCATGGCTGCGGCTGCAAAACTTGCTCTCTCCAGGCTGCACGAGGATACGACTCTCTTGGCTCCTCTACGCGACAGATTGGAGGCTGGAGTTCTTGCGCGCTGCCCTGATGTCACAGTCCATGGAGCGGGCGCCCCCAGGATTTGGAACACAGTGAATGTGAGTTTTCCCGGCTCTGACGCCGAGAGCCTTTTAATGGCGCTGGATTTAGAAGGCGTCTGCGCCTCCAGCGGTTCAGCATGCATGGTGGGTTCATTGCAACCCAGCCACGTCCTTCAAGCAATGGGCGTTCCCCCCCACCGAGCGGCAAGCGCCGTGCGATTCTCTTTGGGAAGAACCATCACACTGGAAGACATTGATGCCGCAATTGGCACAGTAGCCAGAGTGTGGGACCGACTAAGCGCATGAATATTTTTGCAGCCTTCAGAAAACCAAATCCGCAAAAACCCACCACCCCTGAACCCCTGGGAACCTACGTCCCAGCGGTCCCGTCCCACCTCAAACCCGCCCCTGACCTGGTACGCTTAGCTCGCACTGCACTCGACAAGCTCGGGTTGGAGGCACTCGCCAAAAAACTCACCGTCTTTTGGAACCCCAGAATGCGAAGCACTGCGGGCCTGGCCTATCCAAGCAGCATCCAAATCGTCCTCAACCCCCGACTTGTGACTTTCGGCACAGCGGAGGTTGAACGCACTCTTTTTCATGAACTTGCGCATCTTGTGGCACACCATCGCTGCGGACGCCGCAAAATCGCGCCTCACGGCCCAGAGTGGCGTCAAGCCTGCCACGACCTCGGACTTCCCAACGAAACACGTTGCCACGATCTCCCTCTGCCCCGGCGAAAGCTGTTGCGTGAATTCATCTACCAATGCCCGTCCTGCGAATCCCTTTTAGAGCGGGTGCGTGCCTTCCGAAGACCAGCCGCGTGCATGGGATGCTGCAGAAAACATACCTCGGGCCGCTATGACGAGCGCTTTAAACTCGTGCGTGTGCGCCGCAACCCTACCGCATCGACCCCCTGAACATTGAACGCACCACCACTACAGCGAGTCTGAAGAAATTGGTTCCCCCCCCTTTCCACCCCCATGCGTCTTTCAAATTCCTCTCCCATCCATTTGACATACTGCCAGAACATCCACCCTGGCGAAACATGGGAAGAACACTATCAGGCACTTGCCATAAAGGCCGTCGCTGTTCAAAAGGCGCTTTCTCAAGCGAGTCCCTTCGGTCTGGGGCTTCGCCTCAGCGCCACAGCAGCGCAGGAACTCCTCACCCCGCAAGCCCTCCAGCTGGGGCGCGACCTCTTCGCGGCACAAAACCTATACCCTTTTTCAATCAATGGCTTTCCTTATGGGAAGTTTCACAGAGGCCCCGTAAAGAGCGACGTCTACGCCCCAGACTGGCAAACCCCCCAGCGCCTTCAATACACTCTGGAGCTCGGCCGTACCCTCGCAGCCTGGTTGCCGGAAGGGGTCGAGGGCAGCATCAGTACCGTTCCCGGCTCCTACGCTCCGTGGATAAAATCAAGGGATCAGCAACTCGAAATGGCCCGCAACCTCGGAGCCGTTGCCGTTGATTTCGCCAAAATCGAAGCAGACTCAGGCCGCTTCCTCCATCTTGGTCTCGAACCCGAACCGGATTGCTTTTTAGAAACCACCGCACAAACCATCTCCTTCTTCCAAGACGCCCTCGAGCAAGGGGCCATTGAACATATCCGCCGTGCTCTAGGCACAGGCACCGAAAGAGCTCTCGAAATATTAAGACGCCACATCGGTGTGTGTTTCGACACCTGCCATGTCGCTCTCCAATATGAGAACCTCGCGGAATCCCTGCTCGCCTACAAACGCTCCGGAATTCGCATTTCGAAAATTCAACTCAGTGCTGCGCTGCGCACACCCGCGACACGCGAGGGTGCTGAAGCCTTAAAAGCCTTCAGCGAACCGACCTACCTTCACCAGGTCAAAGGCCTCAAATCCGATGGAACCGTCCACTCCTGGCCCGATCTTCCCGAGGCTCTTGAGGCTCTTGAGGCGCGTGAGCCGCGTGAGGCGCTCGCCGACACCCCTTGTCTCCAAGAAATTCGCGTCCATTTTCACGTCCCTCTTTTTGTAGCACCCTCCACGCCGCTTTCCTCCACCGCAGACACTCTTGATGAAGCCTTCTGGAAAGAAGTCCTTAATGGAGCCTGCCCCCATCTGGAAATTGAAACCTATACCTTTGATGTCCTTCCCAAAGAAGTACATCCAGGCGACATTGTGGAAAGTATCGCAAGGGAATACCGATGGGTTTTGGAAAAAATCAAACCCCTGCTCTAAAAGCTGGCCCGCCCGCAGGCACCCCTGAGGGCCTTCCCTGGAATCCCAAGGTCATGCGCAGGTTTGGATTCTCCTTCTAGAAACCGCAGCGACTACCCGCAGGCGCCTGTAGCCTTAAATCCCTCACCCGAGGGTTTTGCGGTGGGCACCGAAGCGCGCTCACGCCCTACCCCACGGACCGCAGGCGCACCTCGCCCACGTCCAACCCCAACGACTGCTCTGCGACCTTCAAAAAGGAAGTGGAGGGATCCGTCAAGGCCACTTGCAGCCCTCCGTTTTGCCCATCCGCGCAGGAAAGCCCCCTCGCCTCAAGCACTGACTGGACCTCAAGCGCACAATTTCTCGCAGAATCCACCAATCGCACAAAAGGTCCCACATGTTTCTCCAAGGCCTTGTACAAGAGCGGATAGTGCGTGCACCCGAGCACCAGGGTATCGATGCCTTTCTCGAGCATGGGATCCAGATACCGAGCAATCACCTGCGCCGTCACCCCGTCGTCCAACCAACCCTCCTCAATTAAGGGCACCAATAGCGGGCAGGCCTGCGCCTCTACGCTCACTTCGGGCCGCAATGCGTGGATCGCCCGCTCATAAGCCCGGCTTTGTACCGTCGCACGGGTTCCCATCACCCCCACACGCTGCGTCTTGGTCGCAGCCACCGCCGCCGCCGCTCCAGGCTCAATGACCCCAATCACAGGCACATCCAACGTCTCCCTCAAGCGGGACACTGCCAAAGCCGAGGCCGTATTACACGCCACAACAATCAGTTTCGCCCCCTCCTCCAACAACATCCGACTGATCTCAAAACTGTACCGCTCGATGGTGACCGCACTTTTGCCTCCATACGGCACACGGGCCGTGTCCCCTATGTAATAAATCTGCTCTCCGGGAAGCAACCCACGCAAAGCCGCAGCCACCGTCAACCCTCCAATCCCAGAATCAAACACCCCTATTGGCAGGGCACACGACGAACGACGGATTTCAGCCTTTTCAACCATGATTTCAAATTTGTAGCCACCACCACACAGCCTCTGTCTCTTTTTCTCTCTTTTTTCTTTCTTTTTCGCTCGTTCCAAGCCCCTTAAACGCTGGCACCTCCCACCGAACGCCGATAATTGCCCACCGCTTCCACTATCGAGCCCGCCACCTGCTGCCGGTACCACGGTGACGCAATCCGCTGCATATCCTCGGGATTGGAAAGAAAACCCGCCTCCAGCAATACCCCTGGAAGGTTCGCCTCGCGAAGCACATAAAACCGGGCTCGCTTGATGCCACGGTCAAACATCCCCGAGCGCGATACCAAAGAGGCATGCGTGGCCGTGGCAAGCGCTGCATTCTCGGAATCAAAGCTGTTACCAGGGTAGGCCTCGTATGCCGCCAATTGCGCCCCTTCCGCCGACATCGAGGGCACTCCCCGCGGCGACATCGCATACGTTTCCACCCCAGTGCCGGAACCGCCCGAGTTAAAATGCACCGAAACAAATAAAGCTGCCGGAAAGCGCCGCGCAAACTTGACGCGCTCCTCCAAAGACACCGCTTCATCCGAAGCGCGCGTCAAAAGCACCTTGTACCCAGACCGCCCCAAAAGAGCGGCCGCGCGCATGGCGACATCCAGCGTAAACGTTTTTTCGTCCCCCAAGCGCCCAACCGCTCCGCGGTCCTCCCCCCCATGGCCCGGGTCCAACACCACCGTGTTCACGCGAGCCGCCCCCTCAATCTTCGACGGTCGCAACACCGGTTCAATCAACTTTACCAAATCCACCCGCGAGAGACACAGCGTCCCTCCAACGTCTGCCACAGGGTAACTCAAAATAAATTTAATATGGCTGATTTTGAAATCCACAGAATCCGCCTGCCCGCTTAACGAACGGGCCCCCGCCCCCACCACAAAGCCTTTGCCCGAACGCTGCACGCTCCCAAACCCGTAAAATCGCCCCACCTGTTCCAGCGGCAGATAATCGCGACCACCATGTTTGAGAGGCGTCCACAAAGCTCCCTCCTCGCCCGCAAACGCCACACCCTCCCTTCCTGCCAAAACAAGCCCCGCACCCGCTGCGGCCAAGCCCCTCAGGGCTCGGCGTCTGCTAATGTGGGACAAATCAAGGGACATCGTCACATTGTACTCCCTTGGGCGCAAAGTTTCAATCCGAGGAAAAAATTGATGCGTGGATAAAGTCCTGAATCCACCTCGAGTCAGGCATATCCCTGAGCGGTTGCCCTGCAAAAACGTCTCAACTCCGCTCAACCCGTTGGCTCAACCATTCCGTGTATCCAGCGGAGAGGCTTTCCTGCCGCCTGGGTGAAACGCCGCACACCCAGCGAAGCGAGCACTCCCAGCGAGCACTCCCAGCCAGCACACCCAGCGAGCACTCGGACGCCCTTGTCCAATACCTTTGCGCGGTTCACAGCGAACTAGCAATTTGAGGAAAATTAAAGTTTATCTAGCAGTAGTCTTCACGTCGGTTTCGCTGTTGCTCGGAGAGATCGCTTTCCTCGATTTCTCACTCACCCGCGCACGCCACAATGCGTCCGCTTTCTCAACGGATCCACACCGTTTTAACATTCATAAACGCGCGGATCCCTTCCACTCCAAGCTCCCTGCCCAGCCCCGAAACTTTGATCCCGCCAAAGGGCAACCTGGGGTCGCTTTTGACGAGGCCATTGACAAACACAGCGCCCGCCTCGATGCGCGGAATCCACTTTTCCGCCCTCGCTGCACATTGTGTCCAGAGACTCGCGCCCAAGCCAAACCGCGAGTCATTTGCAATCCGAACAGCGTCCGCTTCGTCTTCCGCACGAATCACCGCAGCCACCGGCCCAAAAACTTCCTCCCGGTACACGGGATTATTCGCGCTGACACCGGACAAAACCGTCGCAGGATAAAATGCCCCCGCTCCCTCCGGCAGGAGTCCCCCCAGTTCAAGGCGCGCGCCGTGTGCAAGGGCGCACACCACCTGCGCGTGCAATTCGTCTCGCAAATTCATGCGTGCAAGCGGCCCAATGCCGGTCTCAGGGTCCAGAGGAGAGCCCGGCACAATCTTCGACATCTCCGAAACAAGCGCCTCCAAAAACACATCGTGGACAGCGGTATCCACAATGAAACGTTTTGCACCAATGCAGCTCTGACCTGCGTTTAAAGTTCTCGAGGCCGCTCCCACAACCGCAGCTGTCTGGATGTCGGCATCCTTGAGCACGATAAACGGGTCCGAGCCCCCCAACTCCAAAACAACGGGTTTCAGCACCCGGGCGGCTTCGACGGCAACAGCGAGCCCTGCCGCTTCACTTCCCGTAAGCGTCACACCTGCGACCAGAGGATGCGCAATGAGCGCGGGCACCTGTGACGCCTTCGCCAACAACGTCGAAAAAAGATGCTCTGGAAAACCCGCTTCCCGCAGAATCCCTTCAATGGCAAGAGCGCACTGGGGAACGTTGGAGGCGTGTTTCAAAACCCCGCCATTGCCCGCCATCAGCTGCGGTGCAATGAAACGAAAAACCTGCCAGAACGGAAAATTCCAAGGCATCACGGCCAGAACCACACCCAGCGAATCATATCGCACATAACTGCGCGAGGCATCACTAGACTCCTCACGCGGAGCTAAAAACCGCTCTGCATTTTCGGCGTAAAAATCACAGGCTCCAGCACTCTTTAAAATCTCGGCCCGCCCTTCTCTCAAAGGTTTTCCCATCTCAAGCGCCATCAACACCGCCAGCTCTTCTGCACGGGCCCGCAGAATCTCGGCGACCCGTCGCATCGGGACAGCGCGGACAGCGAACGACGCCAGCGCCCATTCTTTTTGCACCACGGCAGCCACGTTCACACGATCCCAAAGTTCAGCGTCAGTGCAGCCCGCAAACCTCGCCAACAATTCACCCGTTGCAGGATTTATGGATTCAAAACTCATGCGCTCAACACGCCGCTCCACGCGCCTCCAAAATCTAATTCACCAAGCCTCATACCGCCTTCACCCCGCGCGCAGCGTTCTGCATCACGGAAGATGCCTCGAGAGAAAATTCAAGAAGTTTGCCGCAAAGATCCCCTCGATATCGGCCGGAGAGTACCCCCGCCCTTCCAGAAGCCCCTGCAAACAAGTAATGTCCGCTATACTATTCAGATCCATGGGCGTCTGCTCGGTGCCAAACCCACCGTCCAAATCACTTCCAATCCCCACATGCCGGGCGTTCCCGGCAATTTGGCAAATGTGATCAATGTGCTCGCAGATTTTCTCGATCCTCAAATTAAAGTCGCTCGGACGGGACTGCAAAAACTGCCAGTTGTGAACCATCATGATGGCGTCAACCGCCATCCCGATGACCGCTCCACGCTCCACGAGTTGGCGGATTTGTGAATCGCTCAACTGCCGGTTCCAATCCGCAAGCGCACGGCAATTGTGATGGCTTGCCCAAACCGGCCCCCCGAACCGCGAAAGGGCGTCAGCAAAGCTCTCATCGCAGAGATGCGTCACGTCGAGGATCATCCCCAGGCGTTCCATCTCACGCAAAAGCTCGCGGCCTTTGGGCGTGAGCGGTCCGCAATCATCCGTGCCATGCCCGTAAATGCCAGGCCCATAGTGCACGGGGCCGAGCGCCACCAGGCCGTCCGCCCGTGACTTTTCGAGGTGCTTCCAGCTCAAAATGGAATCAGCCCCCTCCAGACTCAGCAGAAACCCAATTGGAAGACTCTCTTTTTGAACATCATCCGCTTCCTGCCACAGTTTTGCATGCGCCGCCAGCTCCTCCCGCGTCCGCAGTTGTTTCAGCTCGCCCAACTCTTCCATCACGCGGTAATACGCGAGCTGTCCCTGCGTCTGGGCCCACGCTTGTTCGGGGCTCCTCCAGCCCGGAAGCTTATGAAACCGAGGCGAATAACGGGCTATCTGAGTGGCAACGATAATCCCGATGCGCCCCCTGCGCAGTTCCGGAAAACAAACGGTATTCTTCGCGCGGTGTGGATGCGCTTCGCTGGAAAGCAATTCGGAACGGCGTATTTCCTCAAGGGAGAGGCGTTGATCTCGATTAAACTCCATGGCGTTCATGGAGATATCAAGATGGGCATCAAGGATGAGACGGGGCTTTTTCATAAGCTCGGACGGGTTTTAAAGTAGGGTTCAAAAAAGGTTCACGCCAAATACTGCCTGCCGCGCGCCGCTATTTTCCAAGGCCTGCCCGGCACGCCATTCCTAAAAGGGATCGCGGTGTTGTGCATGGAGACGCTCGGACAAACATGGCGCGGAATTCCAAGAACAGTCGCCCCCAAGGCAAACTCCGAAGCACGCGGAGTCTCAAGAACAAGGTGCTCCTCGCTTTGCATCAGCACGCGCGCATCTTCAAGCCCTTGCAAAAACACACGGGGCTGAGCCATTTCCGGCGCGACTGCCTTGTGCCCGAGATCAAGGCAAAGACGGTCGCCCCGGGGCTTGCTGACAACCCGCGTCAATAAAAACGCCGCACATTCAAAGGGCAGATCAGGAAACTTTTCGCCATACCCAAAGTCCCAAAGCACAGTGGTCCCCGGTGAACATTCACGGCCCGGCGTCGCTGCATGAATTCCAAAAGTGGGGGACCCGCCGGCCACAAGAGCGGGAACGGTTAGTCCCATGGCTCCCAGTTCTCGCACAAGCCCCAACACTGGCGCAAAAGCCTCCATGCACGCCTCGTGCCGGTTCGAAAGCGCGGGATCATGCAAGTGCCCATCATAGGCATGCACGCCGCGAACCCGCAGCTGCGGGCTGCTACAAAGATGCTGATAAAGCGCGACGGCTCTTGCATCGGGTTCGATCCCCGTGCGGCCCATTCCACAATCGACGTCCAGAAAAACGTCCAGCGGCGTTTTCACGAGCGCCGGACAGACCTCCGCCGGGAGCATGAATTCAGAGGAGTCCACGAGCATTGAAAAAAGCGTCTTCGGATACTCCCTGCGCAGCTCCACCAGATGGCCAATCGCGGGACCTTGCAAGGGATACGCAAGCAGGACATCGGAGGCACCCATGGCGGCGCACATCTCGGCCTCGGCAAGCGTCGCGGCTTTGAACCGAGTCACTCCTTCGCGCAACTGCATCGCAATAATCTCGGGAGTCTTGTGCGTCTTGACGTGAGGCCGCAGACGGTTCGCATCGCCACCCACCAGCGCAAGCATGCGCCGGATATTGGCCTCGATGCGTTCCTCCACAAAAAGAAGTGCGGGCGATTCAATCTCAGCAAGATTGTGCAGCTTGGGAAAAGAAGGGAACTGGCTCATCAGGACGGAGGGGGGGAAGGGTTTAATCAGTGACCAATTTTCGGGTCGCATTCATCGGAAGAACAACAAGGCCTGCGAGAATAAACGCGCCGGCGAGTGTGAAAAACACAAACATCTTTCCCTCGCCACCGCCCATTTTGAGCAAAGTGGGAATAAGCAGCGCTCCCAGGCTTGCCCCAATGTTGCCCCACATATTCCCCCACCCACCCGCCACGGCCGTTGCACGGCCACCGATGTCCCCCATAAACGCCCACGTTGCGGGGTTTGCGAGATCGGTGAAAAACGAAACCAGCGCACAGCAGAGAACAAGCATCCACGTCGAAGTCACAAACGGACAGCAGAGATAGGCCCCGGCACAACAAAACATCGAGGTCGTGACGGGCACGACGCGGCCCCAACGCAGTCCAAAACGTTTCGTGGACCAATCACAAAAATATCCTCCGGCCAACTGTCCCAGCATGCCGAAGGCGAGAATGCAGGTCAACATGCGCCCGCCACGGAGGGGTTCGACGCCATGCACCTCCACAAGATAGGTGGGAAACCATGTCACCAGAAATCCCCACCCAATGTTGATCAGCACCTGACACAAAGAGTTGCACCAGAGCCCGACATTTTTTGAGCAGGCCCCAAGCGCCCGCCAAAGCTCCTTCGCGTGCAGGGGGCGTTCCCGCTCTCCCGCTCCGATAAGCGCAAGCTCAGCCGCATTGATGTCCGGGTGCTCCGCCGGACTCGAGCGCGTGACTCTCCAAAAGATAAAAGCGATCAGGAGCCCCAGCACGGCATCCAACCAAAGCGAAAGCCGCCAGCTTCCCAAAGTAAGCACCAGCCAAATTGTTAAAAACGGCGCCAACGTGCCCCCTATTCTCCCTCCGAGAGCAACCATCCCGCTGGCCCGCGCGCGTCCTTCAAGCGGAATCCATTTTCGCACCAAGGCCATCGAAGTGGGATACGCACCAGCCTCAGCCAGTCCACACAAAAGCCGGACGGCCAACAAAGCCCCAAAACTCGAAACAGCCCCAGTCAAACCCGTGAATAACGACCACAGGACGATGTACAGCGTCAGCATGGGTCTGGCCCCAAACCTGTCGCTCAGCCATCCCGCGGGCACCTGCATCAACGCGTACGAAAAAAAGAACGCTCCAAGAATCTTTCCGATCTCGGGTTTCCCAAGTCCTGTGTCGGACAGAAAAGACAGGGACTTTACAATCTCCGCCATGCAAATCCGGTCCAGATAAAGAATAAACGCCATCATCATCGTGACGGCGATAATCTTGTAGCGAACACGGCTGGGCTGTTGTGGGGCGTTCATAGGGGGTGTTCTGTCCAGTCGGGCAAACAGTGGCGGGTTTAAAATTCCAAGTCCAAAGGGAACACGGGGCGTCGCACATGCCGGAACCCAAGGCTGGAAAGCAGGCTCGTGCAGGGGCCCGGGGTGTATGCCCATAACATGCGCTTTGCAATAGGCTCGTAGGCGCCCCGATGCGCCACAGCAGCCTTCACTCCAAGGTAAGAAAAGTCCGCGGGATTCAGGCCCTGGCTAGTCCACTGGGCAACATCCATCGGCGGCGTGGGCCGGCTTGTGAGCAACACCGTTAAATTTTTACAGCGCACCACCGCGCAGCGGCCCATTTCAAAATGGTCCCCACAAACAGACGCCAAATGGCTCTGTTTGTCTGCCAGTTCAAATCGCCCGTCCGAAATCGAAACCACCTGCACCGCCAACTCCACGGGCCCTTCATCCAGACTGCTCCCCTTCCCTCCGATTGAAACCACCAACCCGCCAGAGCTGCCATTCCCAACACCCACTCCTCCACGCTTTTGCACCCAATCATGAACCTGCCCTACCGCAGCGGAATCCGCAATCGCAACCGCGGCATTCGGAACTTCCAATGCGAGAAAAGCCCGCAGCAAGCCTGTACCGTCCCCAGGCGCACCTCCTCCAATGTTGTCGGACGGCTCGGCAACAACGGTAAGGCCACCGCTGGGATACTCCAGCGCCTCCCGCAAAACCTGTGCCGCGGGCGCTTCACAAACGTTGCCGCGCTCACGATTCTCCCACGCCAGTTGGCCCAGCAGGGATAACGCTTCCGAAGCCCCTTCCCGAGGTCCGCTCGTGCAAACAGTAAAGCTCACTCCAGCTTCAGCGGTGTCCGCAAACGAAAAACCTCCGACCACGTTCACACACCAAAACTCCGGCTGTTGCGCCTCAAGGGCACGGGCATGCGCCAGGAGCGCCCGCATCGGTTCATCGGCCGTTCCCGTTCCCGTTGGTGGCCATAAAACAGGCGGATGACACCACACCGTTTGTGGCACTTCCCCTGTGAGCAATGCACGCTCAAGCAGTCCCACCGCACGCACCGCGGACGCGCGTGCGTCCGTGTGCGGATTGCAGCGATAGGCCACCAGGCAGTTTGAGTTCTCGGCCATCCGCTGCGTAAAATTGGCATGCAGATCAAAAACCCCAAACACGGGCACCTGCCCCAATCCCGGGAGCGCGCGAATGCGGGCGAGCAACTCTCCTTCCACATCCCTGTGGCTTTCCGTAACCATGGCACCATGGAGCACGAGAAAAACCGCGTCCACGCCAGCGGCCAAACCTTCGAGAGCGGCGCCTCTAAAAGCCTCCCAAAACACCTCAAAGGTCAAGTCTGACACCATCCCGGAAGGCATCGCCCGCATGTCGATTGCAGGAACCACTTCCCACCCGAATTCCCGAGCCGCTGCCAAAGCGCCTCCCATCGGGGAACTGTCACCCGTGCATTCCAACAATCCAGCGCCCCTGGCCACAGCAAACGCCTCCAGCGGAGTGACGCCCTCGACAAAAGTGTTGGTCTCGTGAAAGAGCCCGGCAAATAAAACGCGTTTAGCAGCTTTCATACACGACTCACGCTGCTCGATGCGGGGCCGGCCGAATGCGCCTGAGCGGGACTCAACTGCGGAGGGACACTTGGCATAACATTGCTTGTCATATAATCATCAAACAACACCCGTTATATATGTCAGATGCCCTCTGATACTAGGCTTAATCTCACTGCATTCACTCCGCTCTGCGCCGGCAAACTCGTTGTGTTTTCCAGGCGAACCGCCAACACGCGCGGAAAATCCCCCCCAGAGAGCATTCCGATTTTGTGAGGTCCGCGAAACCAAAACCTGTTTCCGCAGAAGCCGCAACCCTATCCGCGCGCTGCGATGGTTTTGCAGATCGTTTGTGGCCCGCCCTCAGCTTTGGACTTAACGGCTTCCTGACGGCCGCCGTCTTTCAGAGTCCCTCCCGATTGTATTGACTGGCGTGCCCATAAAGACATTAAGGTCTTTTGGCCCAATCATCCCCCACCCTTTTTCCAAATGAATCTGACGCGTCGCACCCTTCTGAACCAAACCGCCACGCTCGGTTTGGCCGCAGCACTCACTCCGCTTTCTGCCTCGCTGCGTGCCGCCAATGCTGCCAGCCGCAAATTACGTGTTGCCGTCATCGGCCTCGGCCGCGGAATGGGCCACGTCGGAGCGCTGCTTCACATGCCTGAGGTCGAGATAGCATACCTTGCCGAAGTTGATTCCAAACGCCTGGAGCGCGGCATGAAAGCGGTCGGGGACAAACAACAGGCCCCGTGCCAGGGCATTCAGGATTTCCGAAAAGCCCTTGAAGACAAAACGTTGGACGCTGTTTTTATCGCGACGCCAAATTTCTGGCATACCCCCTCGGCGTTGCTGGCGATGCAGGCAGGCAAACACGTTTACGTCGAGAAACCTGGAAGCCAGAATCCCCACGAGGCGGAGATGATTGTCGCCGCCGCCAAGAAATACGGAAAGCACGTTCAAATGGGAAATCAGCGGCGCTCCCTGATGCGCGACGCCATCGCAGCCCTGCATGCGGGAGCCATCGGCGAACTGCATTTCGCACGCTCGTTTTATTATGCCTCCCGCAAAGCCCTTGGCCAGGGCGGCGCGGGGCAGATGCCTGCACCTGATCTGGATTTCAACCTCTGGCAGGGTCCGGTTGTCGAGGACCGAGATATCCGCGATTATGTGCACTACGAGTGGCACTGGCTTTGGAACTGGGGCAACGGCGAACTTGGAAACAACGGGATCCACACGCTCGACGTCCTCCGCTGGGGACTGCAAGTCACTCACCCGCACAGCGTCACGTACACGGGCGGACGCTACTGGCATTCGGACAAACAGGAGACGCCAGACACGGGCACAGCGTGTTATAATTTTGGCAAGGTTGGCATGGAGTGGGTGCAAAGCAGTTCCCACCCGCGTGCTGCAGAAAAACCTGTGGGAGAGTGTCTTTTCTACGGGGAAGGCGGGTCCTTTGTGATCAACGGCACGGCCTGGACCGTTTATGACCCCAAGGGGGTCAAGACGGGCGAGGGCAAGGGCCCGAATGGCATGGATTTGCTGCACATCGGAAACTTTATCGAAACGCTCCGAGGCAACGCCACTCTCAACAGCCCCATCGAAGAAGGGCAACTGAGTACGATGCTGTGCCATCTCGGAAATATCGCCTACCGCACAGGCACCGTCGTAAAATGCGATCCGCAGACCGGCAAACTTTTAAACAACCCCGAAGGCGAGAAACTTTGGAAACGCACGTATCGCAAAGAATGGGAACCGAGCGTTTAAGGCGTTCAAACGGGTAAAAACCGCACAAAACGCGAGGCGTCCCGGCCCTCAGCAGGCTTTTCGCAGGGATTTCTTGTAATAACTGGGTGAATCCCCACCAAGCTCCTTGCGTCTGAGGCGGTGGCGAGGCATAGTACGCGGCCCAATTTTTGGGATGTCTCATGGCGTCCTGTTTGAAAAATGGGAATAAAAGGGACCAGGCGTTGCACCCCCAATCAGCGCCACCCACACGCAGCATCATGGACCACATCCGCAATATCGCAATCATCGCCCACGTTGACCACGGCAAAACTACGCTCGTGGATCAGCTCCTCAAACAATCGGGGACATTCCGCGCCAACCAAGCCATTTCCTCGGAAATCCGGATCATGGATTCCATGGATCTGGAACGTGAAAAAGGCATCACCATACGCGCGAAGAACGCCGCTTTCCGCTACAAAGACTACCACGTCAACATCGTCGACACTCCCGGACACGCCGACTTCGGCGGTGAAGTGGAGCGTATCATGAAAATGATCGACGGCGTATTGCTCGTGGTGGACGCACACGACGGCCCTCAAGCACAGACCAAGTTTGTGTTGAAGAAGGCGCTCGCAAACGGCGCGAAGCCCATTGTCGTCATCAACAAAATCGACCGTGACAATGCGCGTCCCCACAAGGTTCTCGACATGGTGTTCGAACTCTTCCTCGAGCTCGGAGCCAACGACGAACAGCTTGATTTTCCCGTCGTCTATGCCAGTGCGCGTGATGGCTTTGCAAAACTGGAAGTAGAGCAGGAAAGCTCCACCATGGAGCCTCTCTTTGAGTCCATCATCAAACACATCCCGGCTCCCAGACCCTCCGGAGTCGACTACCTCCAGTTCCTCGTTTCCAACCTCGACTACTCCAACCACCTCGGCCGTATCGCATACGGCCGCATGGTCTCGGGCAAAATCAAACAAGGCGACGTGGTTTGGTGCATTCACGTCGATGGCCGCAAGGAAAAAGGTAAAGTCACGGCCATCTTTGGCCATCAAGGTCTTGCGAAAATCGACCTCCAGGAGGCAAGCGCCGGAGACATCATCGGAATTTGCGGCTTCGAAGACGTTTTCATCGGGGAAACCATCACCGACGCAGAAAACCGAGAAGCCCTTCCTTTCGTAGACATTGATCCTCCCACGATCGCCATGGGAATTTGCATCAACGACGGTCCACTCGCCGGCCGCGAAGGCACGCAGTTGACCGCGCGCCAGGTGCGCGAACGTCTCATCAAGGAGTCCCGCACCAACGTGTCCATTCAAGTCTCTGAAACAGACACCGCAGGGCACTTTGACGTCAAGGCTCGCGGCGAAATGCAGATTGCCATTCTTGTGGAACAGATGCGCCGCGAAGGATTCGAGATCCTGGTGTCCCGCCCCGAGGTTATCTTCAAAAGGGCCGAGGACGGTTCGATCCTTGAACCCATGGAGTCGATCTATGTGGAAGTTCCCACGGAAAACCTTGGCGATATCCTGCAGTCTCTCGCAGGCCGTAAAGCGGAGGTGATCAACATGGAACACCTTCCCACGACCGTCTCGGTAGAGGCAGTCGGTCCGACTCGCGGCCTTATTGGATTTGAAACGGATCTCGTGAACTGCACAAAGGGTCACGGCATCATGTCTCACATCTTCAAGGAATACGCGGCGCACAAGGGTGAAATCCCCTCCCGTACCAATGGCGTATTGGTTGCCATGGAAAACGGAGTGAGCACGAGTTATTCGCTCGAATCCATCCAGGAGCGCGGACGTCTCTTCATCGGGCCACAGGCGGAGATCTATGAAGGCATGATTATCGGCGAAAACTCCCGCGCTGACGACATGCCGGTCAACCCCTGTAAGGCAAAGAAACTCACAAACATGCGCTCCCAGGGCGACGGAAAAGGCATCTCGCTGGCTCCTCCTCTGGTGATGACCTTGGAACGCTCCATCGAGTACATCGGTTCAGACGAATACGTGGAGGCGACTCCAAAGAGTCTGCGTCTGAGAAAGAAAATCCTCGATGCAAACATGCGTAAACGCGCATCCGGAAGAATTGAAACGCAGTAATAGCGCTCGGCCGTAAACGCCAAAGCAAGCCCCGCCCGGGAAATCTGGGCGGGGCTTTTTATTGTCCTCAGTAAAAGGCACATTACTCTTATTCCGCGACGCAATTCACACCACCCCGCCATCCTCCCCAATGGACAAACCCAAGACCAGTTTAGAGCAGCAACCATTTTACCCGTGGCTGCTCCTCGCTCTTTTGATTCCCGTCGCGCTCTTGAACTACCTCGACAGGCAGATGCTCGCCACAATGAAGGCGTCGGTCTCCATGGACATCCCGAGCATCACAAACAAAGCGGACTGGGGCATGGTGCTTGCCTCCTTCAAATGGACGTACGCCGCCCTCAGCCCCTTTGGCGGCTACATTGCAGACAGGACGAGCAAGCGACGCGTCATCGGCTGGAGCCTCCTGGTTTGGTCCGTCGTTACGTGGCTCACGGGCCATGCCACCACATTTCAGGAACTCGTGTGTGCCCGCGCCATGATGGGGATCAGCGAGGCCTTCTACATTCCAACAGCTCTCGCATTGATCGCCGATTACCACACTGGCTCCACCCGCTCCCAGGCCATAGGACTCCACCAGAGTGGTATTTATCTCGGCTCCATTCTCGGCGGGTTTGCCGGCTACGTCGCCGATTCACCAGAGCACGGTTGGCAATGGGCCTTCAGTTTTTGCGGGATGGTGGGCGTCATCTACGCCCTCCCCCTGATGGCCTTGCTGCGCAATTCCCCACAAACTAAGAAGCAGGACTCGCCTTTCTCCCAGCCTGCCAGCGCAGGGGAGCCTCCCAACTCGCTCTTGCGCAATAAAAACTTCCTACTCCTGACCCTCTACTTCACCCTCCCCGCGATCGCGGGTTGGATCGTCAAAGACTGGATGCCAGACATTCTCAGGGAGAAGTTCGCTCTCGGACAGGGCAAGGCGGGAGTCAGTGCCATCCTGTTTGTGCAAATAGCCTCCATCGTAGGGGCCGTCGCCGGCGGCATCCTCGCAGACCGTTGGAGTCGCGCTTCGCCGCGGGGGCGCATCTTCACAAGCGCCACAGGTGTCTTATTGTTTCTTCCCGCTCTATTCACCGTGGGCAATGCACAGACCCTCGCCATTGCAGTCACGGGACTTACCGTTTTCGGCATCGGATGGGGCCTCTTCGATGGCAACAACATGCCAATTCTCTGCCAGATCGTCGGCCCTCATTCCCGCGCCACAGGCTACGGCATCATGAACCTCGTGAGCACGAGTTGCGGCGGCTTTGGTGATTGGGCCTTCGGCGCCCTGCGCGATCGAGAAGTGCCTCTGCCGGTCATTTTTGGCGCTTTTGGCGGAGTCGCCTTGCTGTCTGTGATTCTCGTTCTTCAGATCAAACCCGCCCAAGAAAAGGCCAGTCCATAACCGTGACGAGCCTGGGCGCACATCGGGTGGGAGGCGGGGTTACCCCCGCCGTCCCCCCACACCACCGGACGTACGGTTCCGTATCACGGCGGTTGGATCGAAGTGATGGTGTTCAGGCATGGGCTTTGACGGTTTCCAATATCGAGATCAAGCCCATTCGCCGGAACACTCCAGCGGGATAGGCTGCGTTCATGTGCGGGGCTCCAGCGTTCCACCACGGCCCGCG
>CANJPY010000008.1 GCA_947476255.1 Chthoniobacteraceae bacterium
CCCACAAACACGCATCCCAAAGGGATGCCAGAGTGTGCTGGGGCTGTCTGAAGCTGCGTGGTACCGGTGAAGAACCTACGCTTGGCGCAGTCTTGCATCCCTCCGGGATGCCTTGTTTTGTGGTCTGAAAACCGGTGGTGTCGCTACGCTCAACCACCGGCAAATGGCTGTGATGCCTCCGGCATGTGATCCCTCATTGCCGTTTCTAGGTTGATGGCTTCTAATGAATGGAGCGGCATTCCCTTAATATGAATTCAATCACCCGGCTCGCACCCGCAAAAGTCAATCTGTCGCTCAAAATCCTCGGTTTACGCCCCGATGGGTTTCATGATTTGAGCAGCCTGATGTTGCCTGTCTCCGTTTTTGACGAGTTGGAATTTGAACGAAAGCAAGACGGTGATTTGGAGTTTACCTGCTCGGCGCCTGATATTCCTGTGGACGAGGGCAACCTTGTGGTTCGAGCGGCCAGACTGTTTTGCAACACTTTTAAAGTGCCCTCCCAGCTTCGAATCTCGCTTAAGAAGGGGATTCCTCACGGTGCGGGCCTTGGGGGAGGGAGCAGCGATGCCGCTTCCACATTGCTGGCACTCGACGCCTTGTTTGAAACCCGGCTTGCCCGCCAGAAACTCGCAGAGCTGGCCGCAATTTTAGGCTCCGATGTCCCGTTTTTTGTGTACGAGTCTGCAGCTTGGATTGCCGGAAGAGGGGAGCGTGTTTCTCCTGTGGACAGCATAAAATCCGTGCCCCTGTTGTTGGTAAAGCCTCCCTTTGGTGTGCCGACCCCATGGGCATACACGCATTGGCGGGATTCCGAGGAGATTCCCGGCGTTTCTTATGGGGAGCAGTCCTCGGCCGCGGGTCTTCTTTACAACGACTTGGAAAGGCCCGTGTTTCAAAAATACTTTCTCCTCGCGGAACTAAAGCGCTGGCTGCTTGAGCAACCAGAAGTCGAAGCCGCACTCATGTCCGGATCGGGGTCAACGGTGTTTGCCGTGCTGCGTGTCAAGGAAGCGGGACTGGCTTTGAGCGAGCGTCTTGAGAATGAGTTTGGGCCTCATTTATGGGTGCATCTCTGTGAGACGATGCCATAGACGTTCCGGTTGTGCATCTCGCCCGCCACCCTCCCAATCAGGCTTTCCTGCCGAATTTTTTTTCCAATTCGAGATAGCTGATTTGGATCATTGTGGGGCGTCCATGGGGACAGCAATAGGGGAGGTCACAGGCCAAAAGGTCTTGCACAAGTTTGACTAGTTCTGGCTCTCGGAGTGTGTCGTTCGCCTTCACTGCGTGGCGGCAGACTGTTTTGGCAATCATATCCTCTCCCAGGCGGAGGCGTGCGCCCTGCGGCGTGGTCTCGCGCAGGTCGTCGATAATGTCGTGCAGCAATTGAGTGGGATCTTCGGCCTTGAGAAAAGTAGGGAGAGCGTCGACTTTGAATGTGCCTCCACCGAAGCCCTCCAGGGAGATTCCCGCACGTTCCAGTAATTCTAAATTGCGCTCCACCCAGTCCCCGTCCCTGGCTCCGAGGCGCAGGGTGAGCGGAAGCAAAAGCCGCTGCGATGGAACTCCTTGGGTTTCCATGCGGCGTTGCATTTCCTCAAATAAAATACGTTCATGCGCGGCGTGCTGGTCCACCAGGACCAGACCCGAGGCGTTCTCCATGAGGACGTAAAGCTTGCCGAGAATTCCCAGAAATCTAAACGTCTCGGGCACTGGAGCGGGAGGCACTTCTGCTTCGGCTTCAGCGCTCCTGTGGACTGGCGGCTCCGCGGGGGGCCGCGGGGGCTCATGCTTGGGCAATTGTTCTCGTGGAAGCGCCGACTCCACCGCTGGTTTCGCAGGGTTGCTCCCAATCCGCACTGGGGCGTCCGTGGGCGCTTTGAGAGGCCGCTGTTGGCGTCCGTTATCGAGCACCAACGGCAAGACAGGAGAGGGCTCTGGAAATGTTTCTGCGGGCGCGGGTGCGGGCGCTGGACCGGGTTTGAACGTGGCGCTCCAACGCGCCCTGTCGCTTTCCAATGCTGCACGCACTGCTTCCGCTACAGCGTCGCGGACCTCGGACGGGGCGCGGAAGCGGACCTCTCTTTTTGCAGGGTGTACGTTCACATCCACCGCGGCCGGATCCATGTCAAGGAACAAGAAGGTGACGGGGTGTTGGCCCTTCATGAGCGCGGTATGGTAGCCTTCCCGGAGTCCCTGCGAGAGGCTGATGTTTTCCACGGCCCGTCCATTCAAGAAACACAGTTGTTGCTGGCGGCTGGAGCGACTCAGTCCCACGCGCCCAATGTAGCCTGAAATCTTGATGCCAAATTTCTCCGATGGCGGAATCTCGAGCATTTCCGCCGCGAGTTCAGGGCCTGACAAATCGCGAATACGGTCTAGGAGTCCGGTCGCTGGCGCCAACTGAAACGCCACGCGGTCATCCTGCAAATGGACGAAGCTGATTTGCGGATTCCCAATGGCAAGGAGGTGCAACTGATGTTCGACATGACTGGCCTCGGTCGCTTCAGTGCGCAGAAACTTCCGGCGTGCCGGCAAATTATAAAACAACGAGCGCACTTCGATCTGCGTGCCCGGTGCGTCCCCTCCATCACGCACTGACTCAATCTTTCCCGCATTGACCAGAATCTCCGTACCCGCGATGGCGTCGTGCTCGCGGGTGGAAAGTCGGAAGCGCGAAACCGAGGCAATACTTGGAACGGCCTCCCCGCGAAACCCTAGGGTGTGTATTGCTGCGAGATCTTCGCCTGAGCGGATTTTACTGGTTGCATGCCGCTCCAGACACAGCAGGGCGTCATCTCGGTCCATGCCGATGCCATTGTCGGTGACTCGCATCAGCGAGATTCCGCCCCGTCTGGTGAGCACCTCGATCCGGGTTGCATGCGCGTCGATGGAATTCTCAACGAGCTCCTTGATGACGGCAGCGGGGCGCTCTACGACTTCACCAGCAGCAACCTGACTGGCGACTTCTTCGGACAATAACCGGATGCGGGACATGCCGAAAGAATGCCGTGAGCCAGTGCAGACGAGAAACGTTAATTTCCATTCTTAAAGCAATTGTTCCTTGCGGCCCTGCGCGAGGTGGCGTTCGAAGCTTAAGAGAGTCGCTTTCCATGCGCCGCCGCACTGGTAGCCTCCGAGGCTTTCTTTTGCCACAACACGGTGACACGGAAGGCGTAACAGGAAGGGGTTGGCGGCACAGCGACTCGCCACGCCCCTGGGGGAGGAGGCCGTTTGGAGGGCGAGCGAGCCGTAACTCAGCGAAGTGCCAAGGGGGATGCGCTCCAGTGCTTTCCTAAACTGCGCTTCTTTCTCCGACATGGGGGGAGGAAGATTCCATGTCCGCAAGTAAAGGAGTGCAGACAGAAGGTGCTCTGGAAAAAGTTGCAAGGGAGGATTTTCTGGGAGGGCGACCTCCCGCAGAACTCCGTCCTCGCTCGTTTTTAGGCGAAGAACGAGAGGCCCGAAGCTTGCGTCGCAGGTAGAAACAAGCTTCACAATCTGATGCGCAAGAGTGTTTCGGCGGGGGGGGGGCTAAAACGACGGCGGGAGAAGCATTTGCCACGCCCAAATGGCCGCGATAACCAGACCTGCTACCAGAATGAAAAAGAGCCACTTGCCTTGCTGTCTCTCTCGTCTGCGGGCCCTCGGCGCGACCATTCCATCCCCTTGAAGGTACCTGTTGTCAGGCAGCGACACACCTCGGTTGGCTCCGCCAAGATCAATACTTGAGGCATTCCGAAGGAAGTTCTCACGCTGCTTTTTCTGAATCTCCTCAGCGATTTTCGGCGCCTTTTGGATGAAATTTTCATGGCGCGCCGCAGCTGCCTTAAGCTCAGCCTCCGCTTCCGCAAGCTCCCGTCGTCTTGCTTCAAAGGGGGTCTCTTGTTTGGAGGCCTTTGCCTTGGTCGCAGGGGCTTTACCTGTTCGAAACAACATAAATAAAACGGTGTTGAAGCGTTTGGAAAGAGGTTTATCGGCTCGGGCCGGATGTTAACAGGGCGATGAAAAGCAGGAGCCCCACAAGCACGAGCGGCAGGGTGAAGGCGAGCCCCGCTTTGAGCCAGTACGTGAAGTCGCGCCCCGCCGGTTCTGCGCCGTAGTTGGAATGGCCCAACTCACTTGCAATCTCCGTCCCATCACTCTCCGGGGAGGCGATCCGGGGGATGGTTCGTGAATATTCCGCTTTGGCGTCATCCAAGGCACTGAGGGCGCGGGTCAGCTCCTTACTCAAGTCCTGACCTTCCACTCCTTTAAGGTCGAGGCTCTCGAAGTATTGAAGATGCAGCGTAAAACTCTCTTTGATCCCGCTCAACATTTGGGCCCTTCGCTGGGTTTCAAACTCCTCCCGTTCCACGATCACTAATGCGCGAGTCAGTTTGTCGATCATCTCTGCACGGCCTGCTTGGAGCTGTTCCTGCCGCCTGCTTAGTTCCTCGAGTTCACGTTTTTGACGCTCAATCACGTCTTGTTGACGCTTGAGGGAAAGCAGCTGTTCCTGAGCCTTTTGAACTTGGGAATCAAGGTGTTCGGGGGAAACTTCGTCTTCCGAAAGTTCAAAGTTTTCTTGAGGAGAGCGGGAGCGGTCGGCCATGTGCGTGGGAGTGGTTTAACAGCCTTCTCACACGGAGCTTTTTGAAGCCAGAAATTTTAATGAAAACATGCATCTAATTTTAGGTTTAGCGCAAACACAACGCTTCCCTCGGATTTATGGATGCAGGATCGAGAAATGTGTTGACTCTTTTCCCCGAGACTAGCCCGCCACAAATGTGCTCCCAAAACGAATCCAGAGGGGGATCGTGAAGAACCCAAGGGCTGTGCTTGCGAGAATAATCTGAACGGAGAACTTGCTGTCGGCGCCATGCATCCGGCACAGCACGACCGGCATCATTGCGGAGGGCATCGCAGCCTGAATCACCAGAATATTGCGTAACGCTGCAGGCATCGGAAACCAGCGGGCAATCGCAAGCACCAGCATGGGAAGAACCGCCATTCTGGCCAGCAGTGCAAGCGTAACAGGTTTGTATTTGAAGGGCTCCTGAGTCGTTTGCCTCATCTGGTCAAACATGGTTGCCCCTGTCAGGAGGATTGCCAGGGGAATTGCCGTTTGACCAAGCATATGCAGGGATTTTCTAAAAAACGCAGGCAGCCATTGGTTGAAGTGCAGCAGGTTTAATCCCCCGGAGCCAATCACCGCCAGTCCGGGGGCGCTCAGCAAATGCTTCCAAGAGTCGCCACGTTTTGCCTTCACCAAGACCCAGCAACCCACGCTCCACATGGCAATATCGACTCCCAAATTGTGCATGAACAACACCCCCAGCGTTTCTTTGTCATACAGCGATTCCACCAATGGGATGACCAAATAACCAAAGTTCTGGATCCCCGCAGTGATGATGCCAGCACTGTGGGTTTCATGAGGCAGGCGTAATGGTGCCAGCATCAAGGCGACTATTCCCATGCTGCCGACAATCAAGCCGAACCCCAACAGCGGAGGAAATGCGAGATCACTCGCTTTCGCGAGCAACGAATTGCCCAAAACCGTATCCGCAATCAGGCAGGGAAGGAGAACGTTGACGCCAAGTTTGAGGAGTGTTCGATCTGCATTCGGTTCCATCCACTGAAGCCGCCGACAGAGTGCACCCACGCCCAATAATATAAAAACTGGGGCCGTAAATTTTAAGAGCTCGAAGAAATTCACCGTTAAGAAGCCGCAGGTTTGAGCGCAGGAAAGCGAGCTTGGATGAGGAGGATTTCTTTTGGATGAAGCCCGCGCAGTTGCAGAATTCCATCAGAGACTGGGCGGTCGATGAGAATGTCATTCGGGATGAGGCGTGCGATTTTACTATCGCCAACGTAAGCAACCAAAGATTTGCCGCGGTTGGTTGCACTGATGTTTGCCAAGGTCATTTGCCCGGAGGGGTCGAGTTTGAAGAGCGCCAACCATTCTCCTGATTTGTTTTGGTATACGTAAGCGCCAACGATTTGGCGCTCGCTCAGACTCGCCGCGCTTTCATGGAAAATATGTCGCTCCGGACTCCCCACATGGACGGGCATGGCAAAGGGATCTGCCGTGGCGGCATCGACTTCGGCGTAAAATCTGATGGTAAGGGCTTGCTTGCGTCCTCCTGCATGCGCCGGGGAAACGCAGCAAGCAAGGATTACAACCGCTGCGAGGATACGTTTGAGGAGGTGCATGAGGTTCAAGAGTGCGACAGTTGTCTCAAGTTTGCAAACTGCCAAAACACTCTCTACTCTTTGCCAATGCGTTGCTTTTTGAAACATACTTTCATTTTTTTCGGGTTTCCGTTGCTTTTGCATGCTGAAAATACCCCTCCGGCGGATTCTGCCAGAGGGGTGTGGCCTTCCTTAAAACGCACCTGGCATGCAACGGTCGACGGTGCTGAAGCCGCTGCAAAAGCAGCGGGGTCCGCTGTGCACTCTGTGTCTCATTCCGTCGTGGATGTCTTCTCGCCCAGTGCGTCCAAGTCGGATTCCTCATCGGCTCCCAAGTCGTCGCTTAAAGTGGCCCTCGCTTGCACGCCGTCACCTCTCGACCTCAAACAAACCCGAAACCTCACCGTTTTGGTGAAGGTCTTTAATGGCGGTAAGAAGACCCAGTTGCTGGAATTTTCCTCCTTTCAGAGAGTCGACGCCGTACTAAGGGATGCCTCAGGTAAAATTGTGTCCCGCGCCACGCTCGCCACTCCCCTCCGCACTGACGAACCAGCGCTCGTGACGGTCAACCCCGGGGAGCGACTCGAATATGCGCTGTCTTTGCCGACCGTAGGAATGATTGCAGGCAAGGCATACAGGTTGGAGGCTGCGCTCGTTGGACAGTCTGGCCTCACTGCCGCAATGGAAATTACCCCGAAATAACTGCCACGCTTTTCCCGGCGCAGATGCCGTTTAAAAACATGAATCCCTCTACCAGAAAAATTTAGAAGCAACCGCGCCGCGCCAAATGTGATCGCATCCAGAATGGGAGGCTTTGCGGCGGTGTGCTTTTCAACAAATTATCTGTCATTCGTGTCTTCCCCCCCACAACTCCTACAGCGGCGTTTATTATCGGGATTGTTTTTTTTGCAGGCGCACGCCATTGCACTTTGGTTTGTTCCTTTCAGTTCGATTCTCAAGTCACATGACCTCGGGCATCTTACCCCGTGGGCCTTTGCTACCGGAGCCGTGGCTTCACTGATCTCTCCAATGCTCACGGGAACGCTCGCGGACAGGCATCTTTCGCCCAACACGATCCTGCGGGGGCTCGCGTTAGGAATGGCCCTTCTCCTCGCTGCCACTTTTTGGGCTATCGAACATCACTGGAACCAGTTTTTGATTCTGGCACTGGTGCAGTTGTTGCAGCTGTGTTTCGCGCCGAGCTGGGGAGTCACTTCCATGCTGGTGCTCGCGCAGTTACCGGATCCAGGACGTCAATTTGGTTCCCTTAGGGTATGGGGAACGTTTGGCTGGATGGCTGCCGGTCCCTTGGTGAGTTTGATTCTGCACGCCGACGGTTCTTCAATGTGCGGCTATGTGGCCGCTCTGGCGTGGCTTGGGCTAGCGGCTCTCGCTCTATTGCTGCCCACGGTTTCCCCTCAAGGGGCACGTACGCCGTTAACTTTAAAGAGCCTCTTGGGAATCGAGACTTTTGCCCTTCTGCGCCACCCCCAGCACCGGGCCTTGTTTCTGAGCGCAGGGTTATTAAGCATCCCTCTGGCTGCT
Source organism: Chthoniobacteraceae bacterium (assembly GCA_947476255.1). Classification (GTDB taxonomy): domain Bacteria; phylum Verrucomicrobiota; class Verrucomicrobiia; order Chthoniobacterales; family Chthoniobacteraceae; genus Chth-196. Next base: position 7,720 of record CANJPY010000008.1, read on the forward strand.
TTTTACCCCTACACTCCGCTCCAGCTCCAGGATCTCGGGGTGGAAAAAACAAGCGCGGCCATGGCTCTTGGGCAGGTTTTTGAAGCCGTCTCCATGTACGCCATGGCTCCTCTGCTGGTGCGCTTCCGGTTGCGTTCGATTTTTGTTTTCGCCATCGGCGCCGCTGTCTTGCGATATCTTGTGTTCGCTTCAAATACATTAACGGGAGTGTTTTTTGGAATCCTTCTACACGGTGTTTGCTTCACTCTGTTTTTTATCCCCGCTCAGATTTACATCGAACAGCGGCTTCCAAAGGAGCTGCGTTTCCGCGCCCAGGCGCTCATGACATTGCTCATCAGTGGCTTTGGTAACCTTTTTGGCTTTCTTGGGTGTGGCGCCCTGCACAGCGTCTGTTCGCGCGGTGAATTCACCAACTGGTCTCTTTACTGGCTGATCTTGGCCGGTGTTGTGGCCTTGGTGGGGGGCTACTTTTGGATGACCTACAGGCCCGTGGACGAAAATCCCGGAGAATTACTCGCAAAAGCATCCCTTGCTTCACCATAAAGCGGGTGCGAGCCCGGTCGACCGTCCTTTCCTCGCGGCTGTTTTCAAATTCACCCCTACGTTCTATGCGCGCCAGGGGTTGAACTGAGGACACACGTAGTCTGGACTTACGTGCAGTCCTGAAGTTCGGTGTTTTTCCTATTATCATGAGAGTTTCTGATGTCGTTAGTGCTGTTTTGTTTACAGTTGCCGCAGGCCGCCATTTGCAGGCGGCTGAGAAACTGGTCCTGCACAAGGGTGATCATATTGCGGTTGTAGGAAGTGGCCTTGCCGACCGCCAACAGCATCACGCGTGGTTGGAAACTTTGATCCACAAGGCTTATCCAGACCATGACCTGGTCGTGCGAAACCTCGGCTTCGCTGCCGATGAGGTGCATTTGCATCCCCGCTCCGATGAAGTCCCAACCACGGAGTACTTCCTGAACATGAAACCGGGTGCCTTGACCAAAACGGTGGGCAAGACCGAGGTGACCTACCTCGCGGGCGCTGACTTTCATGCCAACGTCATTCTTGCGTATTGGGGCTTTAACGAGTCCTTCAGGGGAAAGGATGGACTCGAGGAGTTCAAAAAGAACCTCGAGGAGTATCTCAAGAACCTCGTCTCTGCTGATTATGGTAAAGGCAAACCGCGCGTGCTTCTGTTCTCTCCGATTGCTCACGAAAATCTCAAGAGCCCGCATTTTCAAGACGGCGCCGCGAACAATCGCAATATTGCCATGTACACGGCTGCAATGGCTGAGGTGGCAAAAGCCAACAATGTTGATTTTGTCGACCTTTTCACGGCCTCGACCTCGCTTTTCGAGAAGAGTTCGAGTCCGTTGACCATCAATGGGATTCACCTGAACGAAGACGGGGACAAACAACTTGCGCCGATCCAGTTCAAGGCAATCTTTGGGACACCCCCCCCTGCAATGGAGCCGGCGCTTGCACCGCTGCGCGAAGCTGTTTTGGAGAAAAACGTCCAGTGGCATCACCGCTATCGCACTGTCGATCAATATAATATCTACGGGCAGCGCTCGCGCATCGCTTATGAAGGGGTCACGAATGCGCACATCCTGGGACAGGAGATGGCTCAGCGTGATGTGAAAACAGCGAACCGCGATTCGGCGGTGTGGGCCGCGGCGAAGGGGAGGAGTCTTGCTGTGAAAGACGACAACCTGCCGGCTGTGGATTTAACGCCTGCAAACAGGCCGGAAAAGAAGCCTTATCTTTCTGGAGAAGAAGCGATTAAATGGCTGAATCTGCCCGAGGGGTGCAAGGTCGAGTTGGTCGCCTCGGAGGAGACTTTTCCTGAATTGGTGAACCCAGTTCAGATGAACTTCGACACGAAGGGCCGGCTTTGGGTTGCGGCGTGGCCGACCTATCCCGAGACGACTCCCACCACCACCAACTTTGATAAACTCCTGGTTTTTGATCTCGATCCAAAGACGGGGAAAGCCACCAAAGTCAACACGTTCGCTGATGGGCTCAACTGCCCCACGGGTTTTCAATTCTACAAGGATGGCGTGGTGGTGATCCAGTCACCAGACATGTGGTGGATGCGCGACACCAACGGCGACGGCAAGGCTGACATGAAAGAGCGCATTGTCCACGGAATGGACGCCGCCGATTCACACCATGAAACCAACTCGATTTGCTACGAACCGGGGGGTGCTATGTATTTTAGCGACGGTGTTTTCCATCGGACCAATGTGGAGACTTTTAACGGCCCGGTGCGCAACGTCAACGGGGCGATTTACCGGTATGAACCCGGCACGGGAAAATTTGGACGGCACGTGCCCTATGGTTTTGCGAATCCTCACGGACGCGTTTTTGATTACTGGGGCAACGACCTCATTACCGATGCCACAGGAAACGCCAACTATTTCGGGCCGGCGTTTAGCGGACATCTCGATACTGGCTCACATCCAAACATGCAGCAGTTCTGGCAGCGCCCTTCACGTCCCTGCCCAGGAACGGCCATCTTGTCCAGTCGCCACTTTCCGGAGGATTGGCAGGGCCTTTTCTTGAACACCAACGTGATCAGCATCCAGGGCATCTTCCGCGCAAAACTCACTGACGAGGGTTCCGGAATCAAGGGAGAGACGTTGGAGCACTTGGTGACAACGGACATCGAAAAAAACCCGAATTTTCGTCCCTCGGGGATCGCTGTGGCGCCGGATGGTTCCCTGTATTTTATGGACTGGTCTCAGATGCTCATCGGGCACCTGCAGCACCACCTGCGCGATCCTAATCGCGACCATCAGCACGGTCGTATTTACCGGATCACCTATCCGGGAAGACCGCTGCTGGAGCCCAAAAAAATCTTCGGAGAATCCATTGAAAACCTCGTGGCGCTTCTTTCCGAACACGAAGATAACGTGCGGTTAAGGGCGAAAATCGAACTGGGGGGGCGTGCTCCAAACGAGGTTATCGCAGCGGTGCAAAAGTGGGAGAGGGCCCTTCATAAGTCTGACGCAAATTACGAGCATAACCGTTTGGAGGCTTTATGGGTGCACCAGTGGCATGATTCGGTGAATTTGGAATTGCTCGAAAACGTTTTGAATTCTCCCGAGCCTCGGGCTCGAGCCCAAGCCGTCCGCGTGATGGGCTACTGGAGGGATCGCGTTCCAAACGTGTTGACCCTGCTCAAAACGGCAAGCGCGGATGAAAACATGCGTGTGCGTCTCGAGGTGGTTCGGGTGGCTAGTTTCTTCAAAGGTGGGGATGCGACGCCCGCTCTTGAAGCCGCTTATGCGGTGCTCAAGAAACCTACGGATTACTACATAGAGTATTGTTTCAAAGAGACTCTCAGGCAGCTTCAAAGCCTTCACCCACAATTTTTTCTGCCATCAGATCCGGAGGTTTTGTCCGCGGTTTTGGAGAAACTCTCCGACGATGATTTGAAAAAGGCGCCCAAAGTCGAACCTGTGTTGAACTCGCTTCTGTCGCGTAAGAGCATTGACATCGGTACGAGGGAAAATGCCATCAAGGAACTCGCTAAGCTTCGTGGGCTCTCCCGCGAGGCAGTCATCATTGAGGTGCTTGAAAGCCTTGACGCCAAGGGGGGGCCGGGTGCAGGGGCGGTCGATGAATTGAGCAAACTCATTGCGACAACACCAGCGCCTACACTCGCTGCGATACGTGTGCCATTGTCTGCGCTTAGTGAAAAAGCAACCCAGGCTGGTGTGCGACGTGCCGCCTGGGGCGCATTGATTCTTGCGGATTCCGATCCACAGGCCACATGGAAACTTGCGCAGCGTGATGACGCGCGTGCCGCGTTGATTGATGCGATCGGGTTTGTCGCTGACCCCGGCCTGCGGGCGAAGTTTCAACCAATTCTGAACGAAGTTCTTGCAAAGGCCCATCCAACGCCCGGAATCCGCTCCGCTGTTGTGCGTGCTCTTCCTCTCACGGGGGCTGAAAATGCGAAGGTAAATTTCGCGAGTCTCCTCGCGTTTTTCGAAAAAGGTGACGAGCGTACCGGCGCAGCGCGCAGCCTGCTGCAGTTGCCCAGAGACAGCTGGGATGCCGAAGGCGTCGCTCCGGCGGTGAAGAGTGTCATCGCGTGGGCCAACTCAGTTCCTACAGACAAGAGGACGCAGCAAAGCTTTGTCGAGACTGTGCAAACGGCAATGCAACTGGCCTCGCTGCTCCCTCCTGCCGATGCTCTCGCTGCGCGCAAGGAACTGCGTGGACTCGGAGTCAGCGTATTTGTTGTGAAAACGGTGCGCGAACAGATGCGTTACGACACGCCCCGGTTAGTCGTGGCTGCAGGAAAGCCTTTTGAGCTCATTGTTGAAAATACCGACGTGATGCCTCACAACCTGCTCATTGTCACACCGGGCGCGCGCCAGGAGGTCGCTGAGTCGGTGCAGACCCGTCGTCCTGACCAGTTGGACAAGAAGGGGCGCCCGTATGTGCCGGAGAAAGACAACCGCGTCTTGGATGCCACAAAACTTCTTGAACCGGGCCAGAAGGAAACCCTCAAAATGAATGCTCCGGGCAAAGAGGGAGAGTACGAGTATGTGTGCACCTTTCCCGGTCATTCCATGATTATGTGGGGGAAACTTGTGGTGACCAAGGACGTAGACGCGTACTTGCAGAGCCATCCTGAAACAGCCCAACCGGCAGCGGACGCCGGAGCTGCCTCAGGGCACAAGCACGCTTCCGTAAAATAGGAACGCCGAGTTTCAAAAAAGGAGCCAGCCGAAGATTCGGGTGGCTCCTTTTTTGTGGTGGGAAGCGGTTATTTAGAGAGGGAGGGAAGCTCCATGAAGGCGTAACAGAGCATGTGGAGAATATGCATTTGGACATCTTCAACGCGGCCGTAGTGGGTGTCTTCGGTCACGAGCACCTGCTTTGAAATTTCGGCGAGACGTCCTCGCTTGGCTCCAACTAAGGAGGCTGTTTCCAGACCGTTTTGATTTGCCCATTCAACGGCTTTGACCAGATTTGGTGAATTTCCGCTCACGCTGATCGCGATCAGCAGGTCTCCAGGGCGCGCATAGTTTTCAAGCTGCCGACTGTAGATTTCATCGTAGGAATAGTCGTTTCCGAGCGCAGTGATCCAGGCCACATTGTCCGTAAGAGAACTCACTCGGAACCGTTTGCCAAGTTTGTCTGAGGCGCCTTTTCCGAGATCTGTTGCGAAATGCGACGCATTGGATGCGCTCCCTCCATTTCCAATGGCGAAGACCTGCCGGTTTTCTCTCCAAATTGTCTGTAAACTGAGCGTGAGTTTTTCCAAGGCGGTTTGCGAAATAGAGTTCAAAGCAGCGTGTTGCGCTTCAATGTATTGTGTGATCCAGGTTTTCATAATCAGAAAGGAAGTTTCAGTGTGTTCTGAGGGAGGCGCGCAAGCGGCCGGCTGCAACGGCCAGACTGCCCGCTAACACTGCATCCTCCATCAGCTCTGCGAGGCGAATTTCTGGTCCGGGATGAAAGGCATCCATCAGCCATTGCGGCAGGGCTGTCGCGATGCGCGCGCGCAAGGGCTCGCCAATGAGCGCGAGTCCACCACCAAACACGACGACCTCGGGGTGCAGCAGATGAACTGCATGAGACAATGCATAGGCGAGTGACGCACCGACCATATCAAGGATCATTTCGGCGTCGCGATCACCAGCCTCGAGGGCGGGGCGGAGGGCTCGCGCTTCCCCCCCCGGAGCCTGATCTCCTTGAAGTGCAAGGGCCAGTTCGCCCCTCGGATTCTTAAGAACAGCTTCACGCACCATTCTGTCCACGCTCCAGCCAGATGCAAAATCTTCGGTGATCGCACCCTCTCGCGTGAGACGCAAATGACCTAGCTCCATTTCCCCGGGAGGAGCGCCGTGATAAATCTGTTCGTCAATGACGAGGCCGCCGCCTACTCCGCTTCCCGCGTTGATCCAGAGAACGGGATTTGCATTTTTACCCGCACCGTAAAGCGCCTCTCCCAAGGCGGCTGTATTGGCATCGTTCTCTACATAAGCGGGTAATCCGGTACATCCAGAAAGCCATTCGCCCAGGGGAAAACCACTCCAACCTTCGATGTGGTAGGAGCGCGCGATCCGCCCCGTTTTCCAGTCAACAGGTCCGCCATACCCCACGCCAATGGCGGCGGCTTTCCATTTCGACGCCAGTGCTGGAAGCTCTTGTTCAAGTTGGTGCCGAATCCCCTCGGCACCTGCACCTCGGTCAATGTGAAACCGGAGCTTTTCTGTAAGTTTACCATCCGAGTCACCCGCTGCTATTTGAAGCTTGGTTCCTCCTATTTCTACCCCGATCAAATGTGCAGCGCCCCCTGAATGAGGTGAATCTGATGTCTGCGAGGTATTTCCGTGCATTTGATAATAACAGCTGATTTTTGGAAAACGACTACGACAGAGCGACTCACAAATGTGCCAATTTCGTCCGGGTTTTTTCTTTGGCGAGTTCGGGCCATGGCAAAAAAAAAACCAGGCTCCTTCCAAGGTGACCTGGTTTTTGATTCTCGGCCTTGAGGCCGGTAAGACTACTTCTTGAAGCCCTTTACGTTCTTGGAAACGGGCGCGGAGGAGGCTGGCTTGCTGTCCTTGGCGCAAGCGCCGAGGCCGAAAGCTGCTGCTACGATGGTCAACAAAGCAATGTGTTTCATAATTTTTGGATTCTGTAGGATTTCCGCCGGAATGGCGAACCTTCATCTTTAGAAGTTTGGGAACGCCTGACAACGCTTTTTTCACGCTTCATTCGTTTCTTCGATATAAACTGGAGTTCCGATTTCGACAGAATTGAATAATTCCACTACATCGCTGTTGCTCATGCGCACACATCCATGGCTAGAGGGAGTCCCCAAAGAGTCTTCCGCATTCGTGCCGTGAATATAGATATAACGCGAGTGGGTGTTAATATTTTCAGCGTCCAAACCCTCTAGCCATAAAATCCGCGTTTGCACGTGGTCTGTCTCGTCTTCCGGTGCGCCTGTCTTTCCAGTGGCGACGCGGGCAACAAAAATTTCGCCCAATGGAGCGCCTTCTCCCCACTTGGATTCCACACGAAAGTTGCCAACGGGTGTTTTTTGACTGCCGGGTTCAAACCCAATACCGAATTTTGAGGTGGAGATGACGAATCTTTTCCTCAGGACGCCGGACTCGTCCAAAAGATCCAATGTTTGAGAGGGAACATGAACTCGTATTTGCATCGTGACTTCGAGACACTACACAGTTCAAATAATTTTATGAGTCGGAATGTTCATGTAGCTGTTGTTGGTGCCACGGGCGCCGTGGGAATTGAAATGCTCAAAGTTCTTGAGCGTAGGAATTTTCCTGTGGGAAAACTCACCTTGCTTGCATCCCCCAAATCTGCCGGCCGTCGGCTTTTGTTCAAGGGAGAGGAGATTGAGGTGCAGGCTTTGGGGGAAAACTCCTTCCACGGCGTGGATGTCGCCTTGTTTAGCGCAGGGGGCTCAATCTCGAAAACATTTGCGCCGACCGCCGTTCAATCTGGTGCAGTTGTGGTGGATAACTCCAGCGCCTTTCGCATGGATGAACATGTCCCGTTGGTGGTTCCAGAGATCAATGCCCACGATATCAAGCGCAACCGCGGCATCATCGCGAATCCGAACTGTACCACGGCGATCACCCTGATGGCACTCTGGCCTCTCCATCAGGCTTTTGGGGTGAAGCGTGTGTTTGCCTCTTCTTATCAGGCTGTCTCCGGCACAGGCGCGCAAGCCATCGAGGAACTTCGCACGCAGGTCGACGCCATTGCCGGTGGCCGTCCAGTGGTGAACCACGTGTATCCTCACCAGATTGCATTTAACGTGTTGCCCCATGTTGATGGTTTCTTGGAGACGGGTTACACGAAGGAGGAAATGAAAATGGAAAACGAGGGACGCAGGATTATGGGCCACAATAGCTTCCGCGCTTCCGTAACCTGTGTGCGTGTGCCTGTGTATCGGGCGCACTCTGTTGCGGTGAGTGCAGAGTTTGAAAAGCCTGTGTCTCTTGAGGTCGCCCGCAAGGCTTTGGCCGGGGCGCCCGGACTCCAGATCATCGACGACCCTGCGCACAATCAGTATCCGCTTCCGCTCGCGTGCGCGGGGCAGGACGATTGTCAGGTTGGGCGCTTGAGGCTCGACTGCGCACTCGATAATGGACTTGCGTTTTGGGTTGTTGGAGATCAGTTGCTCAAAGGCGCGGCTTTGAATGCGGTTCAAATCGCCGAGTATCTGTAGGACGCGTGCGGATTGATGTGGGTTTGGACGGTGATTTTGCCCCCGCGTTTCTTTCCTCTTTATGAACCGTTCTCTGCTGTCGTTGGTTTTGGGTGCCCTCTTTTTGGGATCCAACCCATCGACTGCGGAGACGGTTCTTCCAGAGGGCCCCAACCGGTTGCGCCCGGGGGATGTTGGCGTTGGGCGCCAGTTTCCGGATTTTGCATTCACGACGATTGACGGTCGCGCCCTGAAGATTACAGATTTTCTCAAGGACAAAGGCGTGGTTGTTGCAATGACAAGTGTCACGTGTCCGGTGAGCAAGCGATATGCAGGCACCCTCGCTAGGCTGCATAAAAACCTTGAGGCAAAAGGCGTATCGTTGGTTTTGGTGAATCCGTTCTCAAGCGAGGACCCCGCAGGAATAGGCGCCTTTATCAAGGAACATCACCTGGAGGCTCCTTATGTCAACGATACGGACCGTTCGGTGGCCTACACTTTGCGTGCTTCGAGCACGACGGAAGCACTTCTCTTTGATCCCAATCGGACGCTAGTCTATCGGGGCGCGATCGATGATCAGTTTGGGTTGGGCTATCATTTAGACGCACCGCGTAATTCTTATCTTGTGGATGCCGTCGACGCGCTCCTCGCCGGACAGCAACCCCGGGTGGCTGCGACAGAGGCGCCGGGATGCGAATTGGAGTTGCCCTCGGATAAAAAAGGGTCCGCTGGAAGTATCAGCTATCATCGGGATGTTTCTCGAATCATTCAAAAGCATTGCGTTGAATGCCATAGACCGAAGGGGATAGCTCCGTTTTCGCTGGAGTCGATCGAGGCGGTTCTAGACCGTGCGAAAACCATTCAACGTGTGGTGGAGCAAGGACACATGCCGCCTTGGTTTGCGGCGCCCGTGCCGGCGGGCAGCGAAAACCCGTGGGCGAATGACCGGTCTCTTGCGCCGCGAGACAAGGCGGATTTGCTGACGTGGCTGGCCTCCAACGACCGGCCTGTCGGAGATTTTGCGGATGCGCCGGCGCCCTTGTCTTTTCCCGAGCACTGGACCATTCCAACGCCAGATCTTGTCCTGCAGTTGCCTTCTGCATTTGAGGTGAAGGCGCAGGGAGCAATGCCGTACCAGTTTGCCTACGTCGAGACGGGATTCATGGAAGAAAAGTGGGTGGAGGCGTTTGAGATTCTTCCCACGGAGCGGGATGTGGTCCACCATGTGATTGTTCAAATCATTCAAAAGGGGAGCGACCCGAAGAAGATTGGAGACGGTTCCGGGAGTTTTTGGGCGGCTTATGTGCCGGGAAATGGTGCGCGTATTTTCCCAGCTGGATTTGGCCGTCGCCTGCCTGCAGGCGCAAAATTGGCGTTTCAAATTCACTACACCCCTAATGGACGCGCAGTGCGCGAGCAGATGCGCCTAGGGCTTGTTTTTGCAAAAACACGGCCCGCCGTTGAGGTTGAATCCATTGGGATCGCCAAGAGAGATTTAAACATACCTCCGCACGCGGCGAATCACATTGAGAGGCGTGAACAAATGGTGCCGTTTGATTTTTACATCACCGGCTTCATGCCGCATATGCACCTGCGTGGCAAGGCTTTCAAGTATGAGGTTGTTTTCAAGGATGGGCGCGAGGAGACGTTGTTGGACATTCCTCATTACGACTTTAACTGGCAGTTGAGTTACGATTTGAAACAGCCAAGGCTAATCCCTAAGAGCAGTCGCATACGGGTCACTGCTGTTTTTGACAACAGCGTTGAAAACAAAGCGAATCCAGATCCTTCACGAGTTGTGAAATGGGGGGCTCAAACTAATGACGAAATGATGATTGGATACCTTGAAACATTTCGGGCTGTCCCAAGGAAACCGTAACCAGCTCTCTGGGTTTGAAGGAGGCGCGTTCCTGATGCTTTGCGGGTGCAGGTTTCATCTGAGAGAGGTGAGGACCTTAAAACGCGTCTTGCTCGCTTGGATGTGGGACGGGAAAGCCAAGTTTTTTAGATAAAAAGAAGAAATTGCGGGAATCTTTCTTGCCGCGCGGCTTCGAAAAAGGTGCGCTAGTGCCATGAAATCCCCCGCCGTAGCTATCTTTTCACTGGCTGTTTCGTTTTCCGTTTCTGCTTTCGCATCGGATGGCTGGCTGACAGACTTTTCCAAAGCGAAGGCGCAGGCCAGCGAGGAAAAGAAGGCGATCTTGATGGATTTCACCGGTTCAGACTGGTGCACTTGGTGTATTCGACTTCGCAAGGAGGTCTTTGAGCTAGACGCATTTAAACAAGCGGCACCAAAAAGTTTTGTGCTCCTCGAGTTGGACTATCCCCAGGATGAGTCGAAAGTGTCGCCTGCGATTCGGGAACAGAATGCCGAATTGCAGCAGAAATACGCCATTCAGGGATATCCCACCATTCTGCTTGTGGACGCAGAGGGGAGACCTTTTGCGCGCACCGGTTATCAAAAAGGTGGCCCGGAAGAGTATCTGAAGCATCTTGGCAGATTGAATGAAAATCTGGCAAAGCGGGACGCAGCCTTTCAAAAAGCGACCACGTTGAAGGGGGGAGAAAAGGCAAAGGCGTTGAAAGAGGGTTTGGACGAGGTTCCCGAAGAGATGATTGCAGTGCACTACAAGAAAACGTTGGATGAAATCAGGTCTCTGGATCCCTCTGACTCTCTTGGCTTGGACGCCAAGTTTTCCTTGGTTCAGGCGATGAATGATTTGCGCGCCAACCTCAAGGCGGCGGTGAAGAACGGAGGGGAAGCGGTGCGATCGACCGCGGACAAGTTCGTTGCCGAACATCCGAAACTTGAGGTTCGGCAGAAGCAACAGGCGTTGCTGGATGTGCTCAACTTTTTGAGGCCGCCGAAGGACAACGCCACGGCGTTGAAACTCGCGGTGGATGTCAAGGCCTTGGACCCCGGTACAGAAGAGGGGAAGATGGCGGAAAGTATTCGGGCGCAGATTGAAAAAATGTCCGCGAAGTAGCGTTGCCCTGGCGTTGGGAGAGGCTGTGTTCTTCGTGTTAGGAAATAAACAGCCTCTCATTGGCGAAGGCGTGCCGCATGGCTGCTATTTCCAAAATGGGAGAAAAACACCCTGCATCTCCTCTCAAGATTTTAAGCGAATTTGTAACCGCGCTGGGCAACCCTCGGAGGGCGTTTGAAAGAGACCGCTGGCAGGCGTCTTGTCCGATCCGTACAAGTTTGAGAGCCGCAGTGCAGGCCCCTGCAAGCGACTGATATCCGTACACAAGGAGCGCTGCTTCAAGAGGTGTGTTTTGTACAGAGGCTTGGAGTGCGCATGCGCAAATGTGGTGCCCGTGCGCCCGTCTGTTTTTGATGGCTTCGGTGTAGGCAAGCAAGCGAGCGTCGTTGCTCGTAGTGAGTAGTGCTGTCAGTCTGCGTGTCCCGATTTGGCAGCTTGCCAGGCGCGATTCAGCGGCGAGTTTCCACGCGTTGATTTCAGAGTCGAGTGCACAGAGGTCTTCCATGGAATTTGCAGCGTCGATGCCAAAACGTAAATAAGGCAACTCGGCTCGCTCGAGTTGAGGAAGCAAATGGTCCGTCAAAAACAAGGTCAGGCTTTTTTCATTTTGGACTCCGCCGAGTCGCACGAATTCCTCCAGCCCAAACGAATGCGCGTAGGCGCCCGTGGGGAAAAGTGGATCCGCGGTCTGCAACAAGGAGGGGAGCCAATCGGCCACACAGAATGCGTTAGATTCCATGAGAGTGAGCGCCTGAAAGGGGCTGAAAGATGGCGTCTGCGAGTTGATGCGTGATGCCCTCTCGTACAAGCATTTGGCGCACTGCAGAGTCGTCGCAGATTCTCAGTCTTCCTTCAATGACTTCGATGGGAAAATGGAGGTTGCCTAGCACCCATCCCAAACGCGCGGCCGCGCTTGGTTCTTCGGGACAGAGGATTTCGATGACAGGCTCCGGTTGTTGCGCGATGCAGTACAGGTGCGATTCGGTGGAGAAAAACAGGTCTCCATCGCGTAGTGGAGATTCCAAGTCGAAGCCGAACTCGGCGCCGTCCTCGGCAAATCCCCGCCAGCGGCGTTTGGCTAGGCGTAAGCGGTCTACTTTAAGCGCGATGCTGGTGAGGTCGCAGGGTGAGGTTGAGAGCGGACCATGAATGAGGCGCATGGCATCACGGAGAACAGAGGGCTAGAACAGAAAGTAACGCTGAGCCATGGGGAGGCTTAATGCGGGGTCGCAGCGCAGTTCGCGGCCATCAGCCTTTACCACATAGGTTTCTGGATCGACTTCGATCTTTGGTAAAGAATCGTTCCAGAGCAGGTCCTTTTTTGAAACATGACGCGTGTTGCGAACTGCAGAGAGGCGCTTGCCCAGGCCGAGATGCGCGAGCGTTCCTTCGCGCAGCGCCACGTCGCTCACGAATGTGAGCGATGTGGAATAACGCGCGCGACCGTGCGCAGCAAACTGAGGACGGTAAAACGTCGGCTGCGGTGTGGGGATGCTTGCGTTTGGATCTCCCATGTTTGCCGAGGCAATGAGACCGCCTTTTAAGATGAGCTCTGGTTTGACACCGAAAAACGCCGGATTCCAAACGACCATATCGGCGAGTTTCCCCGGTTCCAGGGAGCCGACTTCGTGGGAGATGCCGTGTGTGATTGCGGGGTTGATTGTGTATTTGGCGATGTAGCGAAGGGCGCGGAAATTGTCGGCGGCCGAATGCTTTGCAACTGGCGAGTCCAGCTTGCCAAATTGCACCCGCATTTTGTGTGCGGTTTGCCAGGTGCGCGTGATCACCTCTCCGACGCGGCCCATGGCCTGGGAGTCGCTGGACATCATGGAAAAGGCGCCCAGGTCGTGCAGGAGATCTTCCGCGGCAATGGTTTCCGGGCGAATTCTGGACTCGGCAAAAGCCACATCCTCCGGGATGCGTGAGTCGAGATGATGGCATACCATGAGCATGTCCAAGTGTTCCTCGATGGTGTTGACGGTGTACGGGCGTGTCGGATTTGTGGAGGAAGGAAGGACGTTGGCTTCGCCGCAAACACGAATGATATCTGGTGCATGGCCGCCTCCAGCCCCTTCAGAGTGGTAGGTATGGATGGTGCGTCCTTTGAAGGCGCGTAGCGTGTCTTCAAGGTATCCAGATTCGTTCAAGGTATCGGTGTGGATGGCGACCTGAACGTCGAGCTCATCAGCAACGCCGAGGCAACAGTCGATGGCTGCCGGTGTCGTGCCCCAGTCCTCGTGCAGTTTTAGGCCGATCGCTCCCGCTTGAATTTGTTCACGCAGCGGTTCAGGCGTTGAGCAGTTTCCTTTTCCGAGGAAACCGAGGTTCATGGGGTAGGCGTCGGCGGCCTCCAACATCCGGAACAGATTCCAACGGCCTGGGGTGCAAGTGGTGGCATTGGTCCCCGTGGCAGGGCCAGTGCCGCCCCCGATCATGGTGGTGATGCCGCTTGCAAGTGCATGGTCGATTTGTTGGGGGCAGATGAAATGAATATGAGTATCGATGCCCCCGGCCGTGACCATTTTGCCTTCGGCCGCGATGACCTCGGTGGCGGCTCCAATCGTCATGGTGTGGCGTTGTCCTGTGGAGGGGTCCACGAAAGCCGAGCCCAGCCCGGATTGAATGCCTGGATTGCCAGCGTGCCCGATGCCAACGATGCGACCATGTTTCACTCCGATATCCGCTTTTATAATGCCAAGTACGGGATCGACGATCAGAGCATTGGTGAGGACAAGGTCCAAGCATTCAGCATCCAGGGCAAGGGAACTCTGTCCCATGCCATCACGAATGACTTTTCCTCCGCCAAACTTCACCTCGTTGCCATAACCTCCGCCTTCCGCAATGAGATCGCGTTCGACCTGAATAAAAAGCTCCGTGTCAGCGAGGCGCACCTGATCGCCAACGGTCGGGCCAAACATGTCGGCGTATTGTTTGCGTGAAAGAGGAAGAGGCATGGAGGAGAGGAATTAATCGAGACGGCCGTTGACTTTCCCGTTGAGACCAAAGACTTCCCGTGTGCCGGCGAGCGCGACGATTTCGACATCGCGGGTGTCTCCCGGTTCGAAGCGTATTGCGGTGCCGGCCGGGATGTTGAGGCGAAATCCACGCGCTGCGGTACGGTCAAATTCAAGAGCGCTGTTCACTTCGAAGAAGTGAAAGTGACTTCCAATTTGAATGGGGCGGTCACCGGTGTTTGCAACCCGCAAACCGCGTGTTTGTAGATCTGGATTCGCCTGAATGGGGGCTGCATCAGCGACCAGACGGTATTCTCCGGGTATCATCGGATGGGATGGTGCACTGTGACAAGTTTTGTGCCGTCAGGAAACGTGGCCTCGACCTGAACGTCGTGGATCATGTCTGCGACACCCTCCATGACGTCCTCCCGCTTGAGAATCGTGGTGCCGTAGCTCATTAAATCTGGAACGGATTTTCCATCGCGTGCGCCCTCGAAAATCTCGTAGGTCAGGATGGCCACCGACTCAGGATAATTGAGTTTGAGTCCGCGGGCCTGCCGTCGGCGCGCGAGATCGGCGGCGACAACGACGAGGAGTTTCTCTTGTTCGCGAGGAGAGAGGTGCACGGAAGATAGGGTTAGCGGCGTTTGAAGGCGCGCAATGCCTGGTAAGCGAGCCCGAGGACGAGGGCGGCGAAGGTGAGACGCAAATCCAGCGCATTGGCAGCGCTTGGCATGCCGAGGTGCAGGTGGAGTGCGCTTGTGTCGTGGCCTGGGTGGGCGGAAGCGAGGGCAGCGGACAGGGCGAAGGCGGTAACAAAGTAGGTTTTTGCTTTCATGCAGGCTACAGACTGAGGATTTGTGGGCTTCTCGGCAAGCGGGTTGCTAATGCAATTTCGTGAATTTATGGCGGCTCAAACGACGAGGTGCTCTTGGATGACGGCATCCGTAAGGCTGGCGATCGGTCCGCTGGCGACCACTGCACCCCGGTCCATGATGGCAAAGCTGTCCGCAAGTTCCTTCGCAAAATCAAGATACTGTTCAACGAGGAGAATACTCATTTTTCCCTCCTCCCGAAGAAGGCGGATCGTGTCTCCGATTTGATCGATCACGTTTGGCTGGATGCCCTCTGTGGGTTCGTCGAGGATCAGCAGTCTGGGGTCGGTGAGTAAAGCGCGGCCGATCGCTAATTGCTGCTGTTGACCACCAGAAAGCATGCCGCCTTTACGGGGGAGAAACTCTTTTAAAATCGGAAACAGGGTGAAGACCCTTTCGAGGCCCAATTTGGGGGATTTGCCGCGGGCCACACAACCGATGTGCAGATTTTCCTCCACAGTGAGATGTGGAAAGATTTCACGACCTTGAGGTACAAAGCCGATGCCAGCGCGTGCCCGCTCCTCCGGAGCGATGTCGGTGATGTCTTTGCCATCAAGAAAAATATGACCACTCGTCTGGCGCAAGAGGCCGGTGATTGTACGGAGCGTCGTCGTCTTGCCGACGCCATTCCGGCCCATGAGGCAAGTCACACTCCGTGCTGGGACGTTAAAGCTGACGCCGCGCAAAATTTGCGAGCCGCTGATGGAAACTTCGATGTTTTCGAGGGAGAGCATGTTCAACGGGCGTGTTTGCGGCCAAGGTACACTTCAATCACTTTAGGGTCAGACTGAACAGCATCGACGGGCCCTTCGCAGAGCACCGAGCCCTGATGCAGTACCGTGACCTTGCGCCCTTGGGAGATTTGTCGGACGAATACCATGTCATGCTCAATCACCACGATGGTGTGACGCCCCGCGAGGCTTAAAAGCAGATCTCCCGTGCGCGCCGTTTCCTCGTCAGTCATGCCTGCGGCGGGTTCGTCGACGAGAAGAAGCTTGGCGTCCTGTGCGAGGAGCATTCCGATTTCGAGCCATTGTTTTTGACCGTGCGCAAGAGTTCCCGCCTTTCTGTCCCGCTGCGTGGAGAGATTGATGGTTCTGAGAATCTCGTCAATTTTGTCCTGCTGCGTGCTGTTAATCCTGAAAAACAGGGAAGCAAACACGCCCCGATTTCCTGCAAGGCTGAGGAGGAGGTTTTCGGTGACGGTGTGGTCTGTGTACACCGTTGGAGTTTGAAATTTACGCCCAATCCCCAGGCGGTAAATCTCGTGTTCGGACATGGAGCCGAGGTCGTGCACGCCCTCAAAATCGATCTTGCCCGTGTCCGGTTGGGTGCGCCCGGTGATGAGGTCGAGAAAGGTTGTTTTGCCTGCTCCATTCGGGCCGATCACCGTCCGGAGTTCTCCGGTTTCCAGATAAAAATTGAGATCGCGTATGGCTTTGAACCCGTCGAAGGATTTGTTCACGCCTTCTGCGGAGAGTAGAAAGGGCTTCTGGGTCATGACACAGGGGCGTTGGGGACTGGAGCGGATGCTGTTGCCGGGGACACCTTTTTGCGGCGATCCCTAAACGCGCGGATACGCGCAGGGATGCTAATAAGGCCCTCGGGTAAAAAGAGCACGACGAAGAGGAACATGCTGCCCAAGAGAATCAGCCACATATCGGGAATCGCACGGGTCGCCCAACTCTTGAGGGCGTTGATGACGACTGCCCCCAAGACCGGACCGAAGAGGGTCCCCCGACCGCCGACGGCAACCCAAACGACGGCTTCGAGTGATTTGTCCGGCGTCATTTCACTGGGGTTGATGATCCCAACCTGGGGAACATACAAGGCGCCTCCAAGAGCGGCGATGCCTGCGGCAACGACGAACACAAAGAGTTTGTAATTTGCGGCGGAATAACCCGAAAAGAGGACGCGTGTTTCGCTGTCACGGATGGCGCGTTGCACAAGTCCGAACTTGGTGCGAGTGAGCCAGCGACAACCGAAGTAAACGGCGAGCAAGGCGATTCCTGTGACGATGTATAGTGAGCGTTGCGTGGCAGCGGAACGAACGTCGTTTCCGAGCAGGAATTTGAAGTCCGTGAAGCCGTTGTTTCCCCCCATGAGCATGTCGTTGCGGAAGAACATCAGGGAGGCGCCGTATGTCAGGGCCTGGGTGAGAATCGAGAAATAGACCCCTTTGATTCTCGAGCGGAAGGCGAGGTATCCGAATACCTTGGCGAGCAGCATCGGCAAGAGGAAGATCATCAAAGCCGCGAACAAGAAGCTTGAGAATGGCGCCCAAAACGCAGGCAAATACGTGTGGCCGAGGAATACGAGGAAGTCTGGAAGGTCTGATTTGTACTGGCCGAGCTTGCCGATCATCAGCATGAGGTGCATGCCGATCATGTAGCCGCCAAGGCTGAAGAAGAGGGCCTGCCCAAGGCTGAGGAGGCCGGTAAAGCCCCAGAGAAGGTCTACGGAGATCGCCAGAATTCCGTACGCAAGGTATTTGCCCCACACGTTAATGGTGAAGTTGCTGACGTAAAAGAGGGAGTCTTGCGGAGCCCAGGCATTGAGCGACGGCATGATGACGAGCAACACGAGTGCAATGGCACCCGCGATCAAGGATTCGCGGCGAGGTGTTGTGTTCATTAATTATCGAGGCTCCGGCTGCGTGTGACAAACAAACCGGCAGGGCGCCATTGTAGGAAAAGGATGATCCCAGCGAGGACAAGAATTTTGCCGAGCACAGGATTGCCAAGAATTTGTTGCAAGGATTGGTCTGCCATACCGATGCCGAGCGCTGAGAAGATCGTGCCGAAAAGGCTGCCAACGCCGCCGACCACAACGGTCATAAAGGCGTCCACGATGTAGCTTTGTCCGAGACTGGGACCGACGTTTCCTATCTGGCTTAGAAAGGCGCCGGCGAGCCCTGCAAGGCCGCTCCCCAAGCCAAACGTGAGGAGATTCACGCGTTCCGTCCGGACTCCCATACAAGCGGCCATGGAGCGGTTCTGCATGACCGCCCGTATCAGCAGTCCCAACGGCGTACGCGCAAGCAACAGAAACACGCCGACTACGATTGCAACAGCAAAACCGATCACAAATACGCGGTTCCAACCCAGACTGACATCATTAAAGGTCCAGTGCCCGCTGAGCCAGCGAGGGGAAGAAACCTGCACATTGTTTGCGCCGAATGTTAAACGGAACAACTGCTGCAGGACGAGAGAAACGCCCCATGTCGCGAGCAAGGATTCGAGTGGCCTGCGATACAGAAAGCGGATCACACAGCGCTCGAGCGCGATACCCGCGAGTGCCGCTGTCAAAAATGAGAGAGGGATCGCAATGATAAAGTAACTGTCATAAAGCCATCCGGTGGCCTTGAGGCTGGGAAAGCTGATATGGAGGCCAAAAGGAGAGAGTTCCAAGCCAGGGCCGAAGATACATTGAACAACGTAGGTGGTGTAGGCCCCGATGGCGATCATTTCGCCATGAGCCATGTTGATGACGCCCATCAGCCCGAATGTAACGGCGAGTCCAAGGGCTGCGACCAAAAGGACAGAGCCGAGGGAAAGGCCGCGGAAAAGGGTTCCCCAAGTGTTAACCGTGACAAGATGCTGTTCAATTTTACGCAGTGCTTCTTGAGCGGCGCGCGCAGTTGCCCCCGAACTTTTAGCGATCGCTTTCAAAGCATCCTGGCTCCGGATAGAACCTAGGTTCCCGAGCGCACGACACGCTGCGACAATCGTTTCGGGGTCTTCCGTTTTTAGTTCTGTGAGTGCGATGGCTTCTTTGATGACGGAGAGAATCTCGGCATCGGTTTCTTTGCTCAAACGTACACGGAGCGCGGGCAGGCGTGTTGGATCCTGTCCCATCCCAAGTGTTTCCACGGCTTGGAGGCGCGCTTGCCTGTCTGGGGCGGCGAGGCCTGCAAGATCGAGAATGGACTTCATTGCTGTACGCAAATCAGAGTCGGTCTCGGCTGCGTTCAAGTCTGAAGCGAGAAGACGCACTTGTTTGCCAGCGGCGTCGGTGAAGGGTTGGCCCGAGAGAAGAAGAGCGCCTTGTTTTTCGTCGCTGTCCTTGGTGTCGTCGAGTCGAACGGGAGTCTTGGCGTGGTCCGGGACTTCCAGTAGAAAAATGCCGCCTTCTTTCCACAGCGTGAGAAGGTCGATGAGGGCCTGGTCTGGGGCGACGGATTGAATGAGGGCGACTTGCTCGTCCGTTTTGTCCTCGAGAAGGACGGCTTTCGCAACTGCTTCCGCAGGAGTCACCGAAAACGAGTTTGGCGAAATAGCGAAAAGAACGCAGGCGATCAAGGAAAAGAGCCGGGTCATAAGCGGGCGAAGAGGGGAGGGGGAAGTGGCTTGAGGCGAGTGAACTGGGATGATGCTTGGGCGCCTCGTGTAGGTGCATCTCTGGAAAAAAAAACAGGGCGGGCCTTTCTCAAGACCCGCCCGTTAGCAACTGCTTTAAACAGGTCTCAGTTTACTTGGCCTTGAACGTTCCCTTGAGCCAGGGCTGCCCAAAGACGTCCTTGTACTCCTTGAGGATTTTAAACTGGCCGTCTGCCTTGGTCTCGCCGATGAACACGTTTTTTGTGAGATGCATGTTCTTCTGAGTGGTGACCTTCCCGCCGGGGCCATCGAAGGAAAGGCCGCTCTGCAGGGCGACGCGAACCTTGTCGACATCGAAGGAGCCTGCTTTTTCAACAGCGGCTTTCCAGAGATAAACGCCGTCATAGGAAAGAACCATCGGAGAACAGGTCACGCGGCCTTCCTTCTTGACGCCGTCCACCTTCGTTTCTTTGAGCCACTTCTGGAAGCTCGAGACGAACGCCTTGTTGGCGTCGGACTTGATGCTCTGGAAGTAGGTCCAGCAGCCGAGTTGTCCGACAAGCTGTTTGGCAGGCAATGCGCGGAACTCGTCTTCGGAGATGGAGAAGCTGACTACCGGGCAGCTTTCAGCCGTGAGGCCTGCTGCTGCGTATTCCTTGAAGAACGGAACATTGGTGTCGCCGTTGAGCGTGTTGATGACACACGCCTTGCCTCCGGCTGAGAACTGCTTAATTTCCGCCACGATCTGCTGGTAATCGGTGTGACCGAACGGGGTGTATTTGCCCGCGGAGATGATTTTGCCGGAGGAATCCTTTTTGAACCCGCCGCCGATGTTCTCAATGGGAACTCCTTTGCTCAGGAGATACTCGAGAAGCACCAGGTTGGTGGTCTGTGGATAGACATAGTCGCTGCCCAGCAGGTAGTATTTTTCCTTCTTTTTATCGAGCATGTAGTCCACCGCAGGTGTGGCCTGTTGGTTGACTGCCTCGGCGGTGTAGAAGACGTTCTTGGACTCTTCTTCGCCCTCGTACTGAACTGGATAGAAGAGCAGACCGTTGTTTTTTTCAAAGACGGGAAGAACGGATTTGCGGGAGACTGAGGTCCAGCAACCGAACACGACGGCGGCCTTGTCCTTTTCCAAAAGCTGTTTTGCTTTTTCTGCGAAGAGCGGCCAGTTGGAGGCGCCGTCGACAACCACGGGTTCGATCTTCTTGCCCATCACGCCGCCCTTGGCGTTGATTTCGTCGAAAGTGTAGAGGAGAACATCGCGCAAGGATGTCTCGGAAATTGCCATCGTACCCGAGAGCGAGTGCAGAACGCCAACCTTGACAGTATCGGCGGCAGAGGCGGTGTGAGTGAACGCCATGCTGGTGAGTGCGAGCAGGGCCTGAGCAGATTTGTTGATGAGTTTCATTGGCAGACGAGTTGAGTGTGAGATGTACTTGAAAAGCGGCGGTTCGTTGACCGCCGCGAAGAAATCGCGACACAGACGGGACGCGATGCAAACTGGCTTTCTAGCGTGGTGGGTGACTGCAAGACCGACAGGGTTTGAGAGAGGGGCGCCCCCCCGAACGCCCCTCTCTCCCTATGACCCAAAATGTTGCGGATTTTAGACTAGAAAGGGATGCTGATCCCTGCGGTCAGGTTCAGGAAATTTTGTTTCGCATTCCCTGGGATAACCGATTTTTGAGTCGCATATCCTGTGACTCCGACTGAGAAGGTAGAATCTTTGGATACGAAATCGGTTGGCACGGAGGCTGAGAGCCCAAGGGATCCAAAGCCGACACCGGACTTGCCGATCACTGGGGCGCCGGTTGCATCTTTTCCTTGGTGGTATCCGCCTGATTCGTAGGACACGGATGCTGGCACGGAGAAACTCACCGGGCCGGCCTTGAAGTCGTAAGCGACGCCTAGAACGGCAACGGTATCGGCTCCGTATGCGCCGGTGCCTAGGCGTTGGTGGATGAGCAGCGAGGGCTTGAGGAAGGTATCGACAGCAAACTTCAATTCGGCAGCCTGTTCATTGGTGCCTGCGTACATCCACTGTTGGTAGAGTGCTGTGGTCGTGAGGATGCCTGTGGTGTAGGCTCCCCCAAACCAGACGTCTACTTCCTGAATTCGATTGCCGATGCTCGAGGTGGCCCGATCATTGACGTCCCACCAGGTGCCCAAGATCAGCTTGAAATCGCTGGTGATCGCCTTTGTCAGTTCGATGCTTGGGTGGAACAGAATTTGGCTGTTGGGGCCCCAAACGTCGGATCCGAATGAAACGAAGTGTGAATCGACATTGAGGCTGAGGTTACCGGTGATCGAGGGTTTGGCAGCTGGCTCAGCGGCTGTTGCTTTTTCCACCGATCCAGCCCAAGAAAGGACTGGGAGAGCGATGAGAGCGGCGAGGGCCAGCGTGGATTTGGAGCGGTAGTTAGTCATGGTGTGCTTGGAGTGATGTTCACTTAAAACGCCGCAATCGCGGCATGAACCTTCTAGAGCAACGGGCGTGCCATGAGTGAAAAACTGGATCAATGTGCGTGTTTGTATGTTGTGGAAATAAAAGGAAAAGAGGTGGTTGTGGTTGTAGAAAAAAGTAAAATAATATTCAAAAGGCGTGTTTTTTAGATTGCGGGGTCCGTTCCGGCGCTTTTCGGAGTCTGTGTAAAAAGCTGCAACGTGGCGTTTATGTGACAGCGATTGGCGCGACCTCGGGGTGTGCGTCTGCCCTGTGGTTTTTTTTGAGCGAGCTTGCTGTTGCGGCCTATTGGGGCGCTCTTTCTGACTGTTTGCTCAGCGCAAGGAGATGCCTTGCGCGGCGAGTTCGCTCAGAAAAAGATCTGGGTCCGGGGGCGTGATAATGAAGTTGCGGAACCAGCCTGTGCGTCGTCTCAAACGGATAATCCGTTTTGGATTGAGCGTGTTATTGTAGTGTTCATTCCACCACTTCCATGTTTTGTCCGCGTACTCGATATCGGAGAGGGCTACTTTGCGAAGAGTACAGCCGAAGAAGAGAACGCGCACAAAACAGGGATCGACGGTGTATTTCATGTTTGAGCAGAGCGCCCAGAGGGCGGGGGCGGAAAACAGGATCATTACAGCCGTAATAACAAACAGGTTCGTTGTATGAGTCATGGATCCGGATGTTTGAAGGGTTGTTTTTAGAGGCAGGCGATGTGCCGCGGGAATGTTTTGAGTCTTGCGGTTGTCGGCTCTTTCGCTCCTTGAGAATGTATGCTAGAAAGGAAAGCATATTCGCTATGAAACGTTTTTCTCTGTTTGCCGGAGTTTTGTTTTCCCTAAGCGCCTCGTTTGCCTACGGGGGAGAGACTGCTTATGACGCGTTGCGGGCTGCCAGTTCCAAGGTGGGGAAGGATGCTCAAAACAGGGTGCTTGAGATGAGGGGGAAGTCGGGGCAACCGCAGCCTGTGATGTGGAGGGTGGCGGTGGCCGAGGATGGCGCGCGGGGCGGGGTTCAGGAGGTGGATGTACAGAGAGGAAAGGTGGTTGGACAAAAGCGGATGTCTGTGGCGCCTGCCGGAGTGCGCTTAAATTTGAGCGCGATTCAGTTGGACTCGGATGGAGCTTTTAATGTGGCCAATGGGGAGGCGATTCGGGCTGGTGTTTCCTACGATCGCTTGAATTACACCTTGAGTGCCGACAATCCGGCTGGGATTCCTGTTTGGAGCGTGGAGCTCTTGGACGGGCCGAGTATCCGGGTGGGGGCGCTCAAGATTTCAGCAGACTCGGGAAATGTGATGGAACGCAGTCAGGAACTGGCGCTGACCGAGGATCAGAAGAGAGAGGCTCGTTGGTCCAAGCCAGGAGAACCGTACAAGTCGGTTCCCGACTTTTTCCATCGCGCGGGCAAGCGGACGGAAAAAACGGCATACAAGCTCAAGAACTGGGCCAACGGGTATGGGTGGACTGCAGAAAAGGAGCCTCCAATTCCGCAAAACTAACGGGCGCGCTGGCGGTTGAGGCGCAGTTTGTTGAGTTTATTTTGAATCTTTTGGTCCGCTAAAATCAGACGATTGAGACGCGTTTCGAGGGAGATGGCGCGCGTTCCGAACAAGGTGTCTTTTTTTGGTTTATGAGGGCAGCATTTGATGGATTGAGCGTGGAAGGGGCAATTCAAGGGCCGCAACTGTAAAACCTTGCAATGGTTTGTTGTAAGAAAGTGTGCAATTTTAGGTTCTCTTAATCACTTTTTACGGGTATACACGCGACCTAGTGAAAATATTCCCATGAGCGTATCTACTATCAACGCAACCACGGGATCAATGGCTGCTGGTGCCGCCATCGTTCAGGCGCAAGCTGTGCAGTACGCCAACCACTTCGCTGACCTGCAGAACGCTGTTGGCTCTGGCGATTTGAAGCAGGCGAGGGAAGCGCTCTCGGTTTTTCAGAGAGATTCGGTCTTCGCGTCTGCCAGTGGTTATGATCCTGTCAACGACACTTTAGCGGCCAGGCAGGACTTTTCAGCGCTAAAGAAAGCCTTGCAGGTTGGGGACATTCGTACAGCTCAGACGGCTCTTTCGACGTTGAGAAAAGACATGGGGCTCGATGAGACTGGTTCGGGCGCGGGGCATGCGCCTGCCTCGGACGTGCAAGTCCTCGCGACGGCCATCCAAGCAGGGGATGTGGAGGCGGCTAAAGGTGCGCTGGGCGCCTTTGGAAAAAATCTGGCTCTTTCAAAGCCTCAGGATGTCCTGGCCTCGGGAAGTTTGCGTTCGGGGGGCGACGTACTGCAGGACATACGTTCGCTTCAAATGGCTCTCTCTTCGAGGGATAAGGAGGATATAACCAATTCTTTTATCAAACTGGAGCCTGAGCTGACTTCGTTTGCGCAGGCTCCTCAGGTATTTCCAACTTCGCAGAGTGTGAAGGTGGATATTACCGTGAATACGTCCATTCAGGCCGTGGTCCAAGGCATTGAATCCACGATTCCCGGAGCGCAAACCGCCGACACCGCGGGGACTTCGTTTGCCCCTACTCCGGAACTGATCTTGGGGAGCAAAGGCATGACCATTCCTCCCGGAGCCGATTTGCCCATCTCCCGCGACTTGATTTTGCTCAAGGGGCTTTCGGTCGCACTTTAAGGACTCGGATTCAGGTGCCCCGCATTAGTGGGGCCCTGGCTGAAGGACATCGGTTTGGTCGCCTTTGAGTCGTTGCGGGTCAACGTTTTGAGCGTACCGCTGGAAGGTTTGAGGCCTGCGCCGCTTTTGCGATATTCTCGAGCAGCGCTTGCGCGCAGGCAGCAGCGAAGGAGGGATCGTTGACCGTGGCATCCACTTCAATCACAGGAATGTCTTTTCTGAGGGTTCGGTGAATGGCCCTGAAAAGAGCGGTGTCAGCGGTAGGGTCGTGAAAAAGGAAGCCGGGCGAGCTGATGGCACTGACTCCTTTTATGGGGAGCAGCACCGTGAGCGGGCCTGTGGAGGCATTTAGCTTTTCAGCAACGGCTTTGCCGATGGCTGCAGCTTCCTCAGCGTTGGTCCGCATCAGGGTGACTTGTGGGTTGTGGATATGCAGGGTTCGTTCGTTGAACTTCGTGGGAACGGTTTCCCTCGCAAAAAAGTTGACCATGTCCAGACACCCTGGCGCGAAGATGGCGGGGGTGCCCGATTTGGCGGCGGCTTCCAACCGCGAGGGACCGGCACTTAAGACGCCCCCCACGATTTCATCCGCCCATTCGGTGGTTGTAAAATCAAGAACGCCAGCGGCAACGCCGGACGCGATCAAGGCTTCCATGGAGCGGCCGCCTGTACCCGTGGCATGAAAAACAAGCACCTCGTAACCGGCGCCCTCGAGCAGACGGCGTGCGCTTTCGACGCCGATCGTTGTATTGCCAAACATCGACGCCAGAATCAGCGGCCGGTCTTCGTCAGGGCGGTCCTTTTGAGCGGCTTCCAACATGCCACAGATCGCGCCCGCAGCCCGCGCGAGCACGGGGCGTGAGATACGGTTGAGCCCGGCCACATCGACCACACTGGGCATCATGACGATGTCCGTGGTGCCGATGTACTGAGCGGTATTTCCGCTTGCGAGGGTGGAGACCATTAGCTTGGGAAAGCCCAAGGGGAGGGCGCGCATGCCTGCTGTCCCAATCGCGGTGCCGCCGCCTCCCCCCAGCGAAATCACGGCCTGAATTTTGCCGCTTTCGCGCAGTTTGCAGAGTACCTTTGGGGCGGCCTGACTCATGAGGTCCATGGCTTTTCCCCTGTCTTTCTCGATGGAGGAGAGATCGAGCCCCGCCATTTCAGCCACGGTTTGGCGGGAGAGATGCGGTTGCACCTGCGGGGCCTCGCCAGTGCCGACATCAATGAGAAGGACATCGTGTCCGTGCTGGGCGATACAGTCGGCTACGAACCTGTGCTCAAAGCCTTTGGTGTCGAGAGTGCCGAGAACTGCGATGGTTGCCATGAGGTGCTAAAAAGTGGGGGCCTCGGCGCATTCTAGGGGGATTGTGTTGGAGGAGCGATGTTTGAAACGGGCTTTTTGGGTCAAAGCGCGGCCTTTTACGGAGAAATTCAGTCTTGGAGTTCTCCCACGGCCTCCACGGCGGCTGCGTAAACATCTTTGTCTGAAAGGCTGCAGAGCGCGCCGATGAGGTGCATGTCCTCCTGGTTTCTGCGCATGTCCGTGGTGATCTGCATGATCGCGTTCATGCGCAGGTTGGCTGGCAGTGTGCGGAGGCTCGTAAACCAGCGGTGCAGGTCGCTGTCGGCGGCGACCACTCTGCAGAGCAGGTCGAGGGAGTCGAGTTGGAAGGAGGTGAGAGGCGCGCGCTGGGGCATGTGTAAGCCATTGATTTTTCAGAGAAGCAGTAGGGACGCAAGGGGAATTGAGGGCGCTCTACGGGAGGGGAGGTGCGCGCGGGAGCGCAGGAGCGCGGCGAAAAGAGACGTCAAATTCACAAAGTTACTCTCGCTTTTACTCCGATGCCTTTGCCAGCGTTCTGGGTGATGAACCCCGACCTGCCTCAATTCACCGCCGCCGAACACCGCGGAAGATTCGGTTGGCTGGATGTTGTGATTTTGGCGGGGCTCTTTGGGTTGCTTTGGAGTGTCCTGCATTTTGGCGGAGGCATGCTGACCCACTTTGACGAACACGCGATGCCTCCTTTGGAAACAGGAGTTTGGCATATTCCGTATTACGCGGGCCGGACGCTCCTGCGCATGTGGCTGGCTTTCTGTTGTTCCTTAACGTTCACCTTTGCTGTTGGGTATGCCGCGGCCAAAAGCCGGGTGGCGCGTGCGATTATCTTGCCAGCCATTGATGTACTTCAGTCGGTGCCTGTTCTGGGCTTTTTGTCGGCGACTGTGACCGGCTTTATGGCGCTGTTCCCGGGGAGCCTGCTGGGCGTGGAATGCGCCAGTATTTTCGCCATTTTTACCGGTCAGGTGTGGAACATGACGTTTGGATTTTACCATTCCATGGTCACCATTCCTTCTGATTTGCAGGAGGCCGCAACGACGTTTGGCCTCAGTCGCTGGCAACGCTTTAGCACGCTGGAGGTGCCTTCCTCCATGCACAGTTTGTTGTGGAATTCGATGATGTCCTTCGGGGGGGGGTGGTTCTTTGTGGCGCAGAGCGAGGCCATCAGCGTGATGAACAAAAACATCAAGCTCCCGGGCCTTGGCTCGTACATGGCTGGGGCGGTGGAGCGTGGAGATAACAGCGGGGCCTTTTGGGCGGTCGTGGCGATGCTTCTGGTGATCGTGGCAAGTGATCAATTTGTCTGGCGCCCTCTTATTGCCTGGGCGGACAAATTTAAAATGGAGCTTACAGAGGCAAGCCAGGCTCCCCAGTCGTGGGTTTACGACCTCCTCCGAGGGGCGTACGTGTTTGAGTGGCTTGCGATCCATCTGCTCCACCCCGTGACCGAGCGTTTGCGCGTATTGACGCAGCGCTTTGTCCCTGCCGGCCCCCGCAAGAGTACGCACGGCTTCAGCTTGTCCAAACTGGTTTTCATTCTGTTGGGCACGGCCTTGGTCCTCTGGGTGGGTTTTCACGCGGTCACGGGGCTGATCGCTGCTTTTGAGAGTGTCCGGAATGCCGTTTCTCTGGAGATGCTCGCAAAGATTGCCTGGCTTGGCGTCCTTACCATGCTGAGGGTGCTGGCCATGACCGTCCTCGCCACTCTGATATGGACGCCCATCGGGGTTTGGATTGCGTCCAAACCGGGGGTCGCGCGTATCGCCCAGCCTCTTGCCCAGATTGCCGCTTCGTTTCCAGTGAACATGACTTTCCCGATTGTGGTCGGCCTTTTTGTGGCATGGCGTATCCCGATGAATTGGGGGAGTATATTTCTCATCGCAATGGGGACGCAGTGGTACCTGCTTTTTAACGTCATCGCCGGCGCCATGGCCATTCCCAACGACCTTAAGGACGCGGCTCGGACCTACGGGTTGCGCGGTTGGGCCCTGTGGCGCACGTTGATATTGCCGGCGATTTTTCCCTTCTGGGTGACAGGGGCGTGCACGGCCGCAGGGGGCGCGTGGAATGCAAGCATCGTGGCCGAATGGGCCACCTGGGGGGATACTACGCTCAAGGCGGACGGGTTGGGGGCTTTTATCGCGGATGTGACCCAGCGGGGCGACACGCCCCTGATTATTTGCAGTATCGCGATGATGTCTTTCTTCGTAGTCGCCACCAACCAGTTGCTCTGGCGCAGGCTCTATAGCCTCGCTGAGCGGCGCTTCCGTCTTGATTAACCATGGCACAACCCTCTGTTACCCTCACCGCTCCTGAGCCGCAAAAGCCTCCGGTGATCGCCGAACTGCGCAACGTCACAAAATCGTTTGTGGTTGCCGGCGGCAGCGAGATGAAAGTACTCGACCAAATCGACCTCGCCGTTCACGAGGGCGAGTTGCTCGCGCTTCTTGGCCAGTCGGGCTCGGGTAAGTCGACGATTTTACGCTGCCTCACGGGGTTGACTGAGCCCACCATTGGCCGGGTCTTGTGTTATGGACAACCTCTGGATGGGATTAACCCCCACGCGTCCATCGTGTTTCAAACCTTCGCCCTGTATCCCTGGCTCACGGTGGAGCAAAACGTGGCCGTCGGGTTGATGTCCAAGCACATGTCGAGGAGCGACAGGGACGCCGCCGTCGAAAAAGCGATCGAGCTCATCGGCCTTTCCAATTATCACGCCGCCTATCCTCGCGAGATTTCCGGGGGCATGCGCCAGCGCGTCGGGATCGCCCGCGCCCTTGTCTCTGCGCCCGAGATCCTGTGCTTGGACGAGGCTTTTAGTGCTCTGGATGTGCTCACGGCCGAGAACCTGCGTCACGAAATGATCAGCCTTTGGCACAAGAAGGATACGAGTCTCAAGAGTATCTTCATGGTGACCCACAACATTGAAGAGGCCGTAGAGATGGCGACGCGGATCTGCATTCTGTTTCCGCGTCCGGGCCGTCTGGGGTTGGTGCTTGAGAACCATTTGCCGTATCCACGCGATTCCAAAAGTCCCGAGTTCCAAAACCTGGTGCGAACGATCCACGAGACGATTACGACTTTGACGCTGCCGGATCTTCCTCCGGAACCGACGCCCGTGGCCGGAGTTCCGATTTCGAGGGCGCGCAACCGGATGGAGTCGATTCCGTACGTCCCCGTGGGACAGATTCTTGGGTTGCTGAGTATCCTGCGGGACACCCCCGATCTCACCAACATCTACGACATCTCAAACGAGATCGGCAAAGAGTTTGGTGAAACGATTGGGATCGTGAAAGCGGCCGAGATTCTGGCGCTTGTGGACACTCCCAAGAACGACGTGCAGTTGACCGAACTGGGGCAGCGGTTTTTGTCGGAGGACCGGATTGGTCGCAGGCAAATTTTCAACGACCAGATTCACAATCTGCGCATTTTTCACATCATCATCGAGTATTTGAAGCTCCAAGACGAGGTGGAGGCCGACCAGATCCTCAAGGATATTGCGAGCGCATTGCCGTACGACAATCCTGAAAAGATCCTCCAGACCATGGTCGCTTGGGGACGGTACGCTGGAATCATGGATTTTAACGCGAATACGCGGACGGTGTTTGTGCTCAAGGACGAGGACGAGGAGCATTCCTAGGCACAAAACGAGTCCGTATTGGCAAAACCCCCGACGACACTCCATACTCCTGCTTGTGAGCTACACGGTCTTCGCCCGGAAATATCGCCCCCAAACGTTTGACGACGTGGTGGGCCAGGAACACATCACCAGGACGCTGAAAAACGCGATTCTGCAGAACCGCCTTGCCCATGCGTATTTATTTGTGGGACCGAGGGGGACGGGGAAGACCTCTTCCGCCCGGATTTTAGCCAAGGCGCTCAATTGTTTAAGCAGCCCCGGGCCCACACTCACGCCTTGTGATCAGTGTGATTCGTGCAAGGAAATCACGGCGGGGAACTCTCTGGACGTGCTGGAATTCGATGCGGCGTCCAACACGCAGGTGGACAAGGTGCGTGAAATCATTATCGACAATGTGAAATACCTGCCGGCCCGGGGCCGCTTCAAGGTTTACCTGGTCGATGAGGTGCACATGCTCTCCAGTGGTTCTTTCAACGCGCTGCTCAAAACACTCGAGGAGCCGCCGCCGCACGTGAAGTTTCTTTTCGCTACCACGGACGTCCAGAAGTTGCCCGCCACCATTTTGTCCCGTTGCCAGCGCTTTGACCTCAAGCGGATCGGGGCACCGGTGATCGCAGGGCACTTGTTGCACATTGCCGCACAAGAAGGAGTCTCGCTCAGCGAGGAGGCGGCGCTTGCCGTGGCGGTGGGGGCCGATGGAGGGATGCGTGATGCGGAATCCATGCTGGACCAGCTTGTGGCGTTTTGCGGCGGTAAAATCGAGGAAGCCGACGTGCTTTCCGTGTTCGGATTTACGTCACGACAGAAGGTCAGCGACCTGTGTTCGGCATTATTGGGGCAGGACGCCTCCGTGGCACTTGCGCTCGTGCACGAACAGGCGGAGGCGGGGCGGGATCTCACCCAGCTGTTGGGAGACTTGATCAGTCATTTTCGGAATTTGCTTTTGGTACAGGCGGATCCTTCCGGGGTGGAAGGGGAACTGGGCCGGGCGGTGGTCGAGTCTTTGCAAGTTCAGTGTGAGGGTGTCGACCGGGAACGTCTTTTGGAACTCATCGATCTTTGTGCGGCGGCCGAGCAAAAGATGAAGTGGGCTTCCAACAAGCAGATGTATCTGGAAGTAGCGGTGTTGAGGGCAATTCAAGCCGTGGGGCAGGTGACGTTGGGCGAGGTGCTGGGGGCGCTCACTGCGTTGCGTGAGGGGCGTCCGGTTCCCGAGCGCATCAAGCCGGCTGGAACCCCGGTGCAGGCGCCGCCGCGGCAGCCAAAGCCTGTGGTTATTTCCCCCAAAAGCGCGCCCAAGGATCCTGTGGCACCGCTGAAGGTGAAGGCGGTTCACGAGGAGGCTCCGAAGTTGACGGCAGTGGAAAAAGCGAGTGTCGAAAAGCCACCTTCGCCTTCACTGGAGCAGCCCGAGGCGGTTCCTGTCCGTCCAGTCCCTCCAAGTAGGGATGCCGGCACGGTTCTCGAGCCCCAAGAAGGACCGTCCCTAGAGGCCTCGCCGTCCCTTGCTCTCCCCCCTTTGGAGTCTGAGAAAGCAGCGCGGGAGCCGGATTCAAAGAAGGCGGTGACGCTTAAAGTGGAGTCTGCTTCTGTGGCTCCGGTAGTGGCTCCGGCAAGTAGTTTGTCCGCAGTTGTCGTGGAGGTGGCGGCTTCTCCCTCAATGCTTGAGTTGGGGGTAGAGACGGTATGGCCGCTTCTTGTGGAGGCGGTTCGCGCGGAGCGTCCGTTGATTTCGATGTGGTTGGAGGGAGGTGTCCTGGCCGAGTTGTCGGGGGGGGTCGCACGCATGGTGTTTCCAAAGGAGCAACCGCTTTCGGCAGAGTATCTTTTGCAGGCGAACAACCGGTCGTTTTTGGAGGGTCTTTTGAAGGGGCTCGTGGGCGCTGAAGTCAGCTTGCGTACCGAGTTGAGTGATACGGTGGTGCTTCGTCCGGTGGCCCAACCCCCGCCGCCTCCGAAAGAGGTGGTGAAGGACCCGATGGAGGAGTTCAAGAACGACCCGTTGATTCGAAAGGCGCTGGAAATTTTCAAAGCCCGCTTGGAGGCTGTATAAGGGAGAAACGTATGAACATAAAAAAAATGATGCAGCAGGCTCAGAAGATGCAGGAGCAGATGCTCAAGGCACAGGATGAGCTTGGAAAAAAGACGGTTACGGCGACTGCGGGGGGGGGGAAAGTGACTGTTGTGGCCAACGGCTCCGGAGACGTTATTTCCATCAAAATAGCCCCCGAGGTAGTGGATCCGCAGGACGTGGAGCTGCTCGAGGAGCTCGTCCTCACGGGCGTGCGCAAGGCCATTGAGGAGGGGCGTGCGGTTGCCCAGTCGGAAATGGGTAAGGTCACCGGAGGCATGGGACTGCCTCCGGGGCTTGGATTCTAGCGTTTACGGCGCGGAATACGGCGGTCCCTGCCGGTTACTTATACTTGCAGTCGCGCATTTCAAACACGTGGAGAAGCACTGTTTTCCACGCGGACATTTCGTCTTCTTTGAGGCTGACCTTGTTAAAGATATCGAGAAACTTGTTCTCTTCGTCTGCCGAGGAGGGCCGGCAGGTGAGCTGGTTGATGATGTAATCAATCGCGTCCGAGGCTTTTTCGTCTGTGGCCAACAAAGCGTCCTTGATGAATTTTTCAGTGCCCGCTTCCTTGAGAAAAGGGTCAATTTCTCCAGTGCCTAGGCCGGCCAAATAGACCACGTTTTTTTCGAGCAGGGCGCGATCGATGGGTTCCGCTGGCGCCTCCAGATAGTCTTTGGAGAGAAGGCGTTCTTTGCTCCATTGCGCGTCTGGAAATTTGGAGGTCAGGTGGTCCACGGCAAGGGTATACCCGTTTTTGTTGTAAACCACGAACCAGTCGATTTCCTCAGGGGTGGGGAGTAGTCCGCTGACATCCAAGTAGGCACGGCGGATTTTACGAATCTCCTTGTGGAGAGCGTCATCGGCAGCGGTGCAGGTGGCGCAGGTCATCCAAAGACTGAGAAGAGTAAGGAGCCACTTCATGCTTGAGTGCGGGAAAAAACGCTATTTCTGGGGAAGGAGCGATTTGACGGCGTCCAGCACGCCTTTTGTGGCGGCGGGCAGCGCCTGTGGAAGCTTGCCGGGCAGGTCTTTGACAACCTCCGTTGCGTTTTCTACGGCGGCGGCCACCAGCACGGCGGATAGATTTTCCTTGGGATCTTCAGGGGTTCCTGAAACTTCGAAGGGGATCCACAGGTACCCCTCCCGGGCTTCGCTGAAAATTTTCTTGCGTGTTTCCGGCAACCACTGGGTCAGGCTCGAGGAAATGCCCAGCTTGAGCTCACCCCTGAGAGATCCTGCTTTGACGCTGACGTTCCCCACGATACGCAGGGGCCCTCCTGCATCCAAATCAATGTCGCGAAATTCGGTGCGTTCTGGGGTTTGAGAAAAATGAAAGGACGCGGTTTTCAAGGGTACCTGGCTGAAGCGCGTATTTTGGATGAACTTGTCGAGCTGGGCAAACAGGGGCAGCGCCTCAAAGGTCGCACCTGTGAGCTTGATGTCTCCGGAGAGTTCGCCGTTTTTCGCCTTCACGGTCTGCACAAACCGGAGGTTTCCCTGCATGCTGCCTCGAAGGCGAGACTGCCACCAGAGTGGAAGGAATGGCTTCGCGTCCACGTTTTCGAGTTGAGCGTGCATGTCTACGCCAGATTCGCGGGTCCAGCCTCCTGTAAGTGCCATTTGCCCGCCTGATTTTACCAGCACGCGCGCCTTGCCCGTCACGTCTGCATCCGGGCGCGCAACGATTCTGGATTGGGAAAGTTCCATGGCAGGAAGACCGGGCCATTTGAGTTCCCCTGCCTCGAGCAGAATCTCCCAGCCCCCTTCGGAAGGCCTGACATCCAGACGCGAATCCTTGAGGGACGCGCCCGCACGGGTAAGGGTTGCCCGATCCGTGTGAATGTGGTCGAGTTCGGTTTTTCGGGGGAGCAGTGCTGTCCACCAGTGTGTGGCAGATGGCTCCGGTGCCGGTTCGGAGGCGAGGGCTTCGTTGGTGCTCGAGGGGCTCTCAAGGTTGAGTTCGAGGCGCTGGCAGCGGACGGTTTCAATCTTCCAAACCCGGCGCCAAAGGGCCCCCAAATCCAGTTCAGCGTTGGGCCCTTGGATTTGAGCCGTTTTAAAGAAAGCGCCCGCTTGTCCAGCGAGGCTCAGACTGTCTGTGGAGAGTGCACTTCCCTGTCGCTGCAGCGGAGTGAGCGAGCATTCGGCATGCAGTGCGCGGCCTATGGCTGCCTCGGTTTTGCGGCGGAACGGGTCTCCCTTCAGGTAGGACTCCAGCCACGCTTGCGCGCCAAAAAGGACAAGGACGCCTCCCGTCGCCACTCCGGCTCCCAACCCGAGCAGGGTTCTGTGGGGCGATGTGTTAGAGCGCCGCCGAGTTGTCTTTGAGCCGGGGGGAGCGGAAGTCATTGCGGATGAAGTGTGATTAAGATTTCCCTGTCAGCCTTGGATAAAGAGCACAAAGCGCGGTCGCCGCTTTTTTCCAAGGAAATTCAGAGCGCATCGCGTTTTCCCTGAGTTTGGCCGAAACTGCCTGATCTTGAAACAGAAGTTTCGCACGAACAATCGCATCCCAGAGTGCGGCGCTGTGATCGGCGAAGTAAAGAAGAGCGTTTCCCGTCCCTGCGGCTGGTTGAAAGTCGGAGAGGTTTTCCAAAAGACCACCCGTGGCGTGTGCCACTGGAACACAACCGAAGCGCAGTGCTTGGAGGGGCGCAAGGCCGCAGGGCTCAAAATGCGAGGGGACTAAGAGCACATCGGCGCCGGCAAAGAGGCGTTGGGGGAAAGAGGCGTCCCAGCTCGGCAGGAAGGCCAGCTTGTGAGGGTGCTGCCTGCATGCGCTCAGCAAGTCGGCGCGCAGGGTGGGCTCCCCATCGCCCGCGATCACAAGGCGGGAGTCTGAGGAGAGAAGGCGAGGCAGCAGGGGAAGAAGCAGATCGAATCCCTTTTGGTCTGCCAAGCGGCCCATCATGGCGAAAACAACCCCCTTGGGGGCAGGCAAAAGGTTGAGCTCCTGAAGCAGATGGGTCCGGCAGTTTTTTTTGCCCTCTGGAGAGGCTGCCGTAAACGGGGCTGCGAGAACCGAGCTTTCTGCTGAGTTCCAGCGTTCGGGGGCAACCCCATTGGGAACCGTATGGAGATCCGCGGCCCGTTGCTGGAGTATGGAATGGAGCCCATAGCCGCCTTCTGGAGTGAGAATTTCGCGGCGATAAACGGCGCTGACGGTCGTGAGAGCATCGGCCGCGAGGATCCCTCCTTTGAGGAGATTCATGGAGCCGTAGAACTCCAGACCGGAGGGGGTCATCCAGTGGTGGGGAAGGTTTGTGAAGGCGAAGTCCGAAGCGGGGAAACTGCCTTGATAGGCTAGGTTATGCAGCGAAAGAACTGTTTTAAAGGGGAGGTTCTGCTCCTTGACAAGAGCCGGTATCAGAGCGGTTTGCCAGTCGTGCGCATGGATGATTTGCGGTGCCGGAGACATCCTCTTGGCGAGTTCAACGACCGCCCTTGAAAAAAAGATAAAGCGCTGCGCATTATCGGGATAGATCGAGGTGGAGCTGCCATAGAGGCCGGGACGGCCAAAAAGGGCTTCGTTGTGGATGAGAAGCAGCTGGGTGCCGTCGGGTTGCGTGCGCTCGAAAACTTGGACCGGCTGCAGGGAATCTCCCACAGAAAGACTGAAGGAGACTTCCAGTGGTGAGGCGCCTTTCATGAGGGCGGGATAGCCTGGAAGTGCCACGGCCACGGCATGGCCTTCATCCGCGGCGTCACCCAGAGAGCGCGGCAGCGCGGCGAGGACTTCTCCCAGCCCACCGGTAGAAGCCTCGGGTGCGATTTCACTGGCGGCAAACAGTACGGTCATAGAACCCGCATTTGCACCACAGTGCGCGCTTCTGGGCAAACGGTTATTTGCAGATCCTGTGAAAACGATGCTTTTTTTACCACATTGGTCTTTTGGGATGGTCCCTGTGGGACGGGCTTTCAATGCCTTCACACGGGGCATTTTTTGACCGAGGCAAACGCTGTTGCGAAAGGATTAGGTCGTGAAATTCTGCGAAGTGCTTGTCGAATCCGCCTGATTTCTTCATAAACGCGCGTTTCGATGACGACTCTCCAACACACGCTTGCTTCCAGCGCCTCTCTAAGCGGTTCCTCGCTTCACACTGGGGAGAAGGTGACATTGACCGTCCATCCGGCGCCTCCGGGGCATGGCCGCAAGTTCCGCCGGTTGGATCTTCCTGAAAAGCCCATCATTGAGGCGTCTGTGTCGCTTGTAAAAACCGTCGAACGCGCCACCACTCTGGGAGAGGGAACCGTGAAGGTTCATACCGTGGAACATGTACTTTCGGCTTTGGCGGGTCTTGGGGTGGACAACGCCCTCATCGAGATGGACGCCAACGAACCGCCCATCGGTGATGGCAGCGCCGGCCCCTACGTGGATCTTATCAAACAGGCCGGCGTGGTTCCTCAGGATGCTCACCGCCCTGTCTTTGAACTCTCCGAACCGATTCACATTGAAACGCCAGGCGGATCCTTGATGACCCTTCTGCCCTACAATGGCTTCAAGGTGTCGTGCACAAACGTCGGCCCCAACGGACGTTTCACGCAGTACTACTCGACGGAGATCACCCCGGAAATTTATGCGAAGGAAATCGCGCCCGCGCGCACCTTCGTGTTTTACGAGGATGTGAAGCCTCTTCTGGACAAGGGGTTGATTAAAGGGGGGAGTTTGGAAAACGCCGTCGTGGTGAAGGGGGACTCCTTCCTAAGCCGCGAGGCAATGCGGTTCGAGGACGAATTTGTGCGCCACAAAATTCTGGATATCATTGGGGACCTGGCGCTTTTCGGGCGCTTCATCAAGGGGCATGTGATCGCGATCAAACCCGGCCACGGTCCGAATGCGGAACTCACGCGAGCGGTTGCGCGCCAGTTTGCCAAGGCCATGGCGATGGTGCCTCCGGCGGTGACCCCCAAGGGCGGGGCCGTCATGGACATCAAGGATGTGATGAAACTGCTCCCGCACCGGTATCCCTTCTTGATGGTGGATCGCATTGTCAGTTTCAGTGGCGAAACGCAGTGTGTCGGTGTAAAGTCTGTGACGATCAATGAGCCGTTTTTTCAGGGGCATTTTCCGGGCCAACCGATCATGCCTGGGGTGTTGCAATTGGAGGCGATGGCGCAGGTGGGGAGCATCATCATGCTTAACAAGCCGGGAAATGCGGGCCGGATCGGCTACTTTATGAGCGCGGACGCGGTTAAATTTCGGAAGCCAGTGGTGCCAGGAGACACTTTGTTTATCGAGGTAGAACTGGTGCAGCAGAAGCGTAATATAGCCAAAGCTCGGGGGCGCTGCCTTGTGAATCAAGAGGTTGTGTCCGAAGCGGAACTGATGTTTGGAATGGTTGATCAGTGAGCACGAAAATTCATCCCACCGCGGTGATCGATCCCTCCGTGTTCATAGGGGAGGACTGTGAAATCGGGCCCTACTGTGTTCTGGGAGCGGGTGTGGTGCTGGGAGCGGGGTGCTGGCTCCAGAACCATGTGACGCTGATGGGCCCGACGCGCATGGGGGCAGGGAACCGTCTTTTTGCTTTTTGCTCCCTCGGACAGCAAACCCAGGACCTCAAGTATGCAGGGGAGCCCACCTATCTGGAGGTGGGGGAACATAATACCTTCCGTGAGTTTGTGACCGTGAACCGGGGGACGGCACCCGGGTCACGGACAGTTGTTGGAAGTGGCGGCAACTTTCTGGCGTACAGCCATATTGCACACGACTGTGTGGTGGGGGACAGGGTGATTTTTTCCAACAACGGCACCATTGCCGGCCATGTGGAGGTGGGCAGCCATGCGGTGATCGGTGGTCTGACAGCGGTGCACCAGTTTTGCCGCATAGGGGCTTACGCGATCACGGGCGGTTGCTCGAAAATTGTGCAGGACGTTCCGCCGTACATGATTGCGGACGGCAATCCCTCGGAAGTCCGGGGCTTGAACAAGGTGGGCTTGGAGCGGCACGGCTTTGGAGTGGAAACCCTGAAGGTGCTTAAGGAAGCCTACCGGATTTTGTACAGGAGTTCGCTGAACTTGCAGCAGGCCTTGGAGCGCTTGCGTGCACTGGACCCGCAGACGCCTGAAATCAGACAACTCGTGGAATTCTTGGGCAGCAGCCAGCGGGGAGTGATTCGGTAGGGATTGTTTGGCTGTTTTTCTGGCGGTTTTTTGGGGTGTGGTGGGTGCTGCGGGGGTGGGTGGGAGGCTGGCCTAAGGCGGTGAGGGGTGTTTTTTCTTCGAAAACCGCATATTTTTCTATTTCTCCTGCTTCTCTCCCTTGCGCACCACGTTGGCGTGGTACACTGTTATTCAGAGCCCTTGATGGGAGGCGAACTGGACCGTGTGAACGGTTTGGACTGGACCGTGTGAACGGTTTGGACTGGACCGTGTGAACGGTTTGTTGAGCCTGTGGCCGTTCCCACGGTCTTTGAGCCTCGGCCCGTGCGAACGGACCCTGCGCCTCCCTTTGGGCTCTTAACCGAAACGAGTGTTATGATGAACAATTTTACTCCCCGCGCCCAGCAGGTCCTCGCTCTCGCCCGTAAGGAAGCGGACCGCTTCAACCACAATTATGTCGGGACCGAGCATCTTTTGCTGGGTCTGATCAAGCTGGGGCAAGGAGTCGCCGTGAACGTGCTCCAAAAGATGGGAATGGATCTGGAGACGGTGCGCAGTGAAGTTGAAAAACAGGTGGGGTCCGGTCCAGAAACCAAAATGGTGGGAAACATTCCGTATACGCCCCGAGTGAAGAAGGTGCTCGCGCTTGCGGGCAAGGAGGCAAAGTCCCTCAACCATTCGTATGTCGGCACGGAGCACATCCTTCTGGGGCTACTGCGCGAGGGCGAGGGGGTTGCAGCCCGGGTGCTCAAAAACCTCGAGGTCGATATCGAGCGCACGAGGAACGAAATCCTCAAGGAACTGGATCCCAATTTTACGCCTGCAGAAGGCGAGTCTGAAATCGGCGGGGCGTCCTCGGAACCGGCGGCCGCCGGAGGGGCCAAGCGGGACTCCAAGACCCCCGCACTCAAGGCTTTCGGCCGTGACCTCACGGAGGTCGCACGCAAGGGGGAAATCGACCCCGTCATTGGGCGCGAAAGCGAGATCGAACGGGTGATCCAGGTGCTCTGCCGGCGCACCAAAAACAACCCCGTTCTCATTGGCGAGGCGGGGGTGGGAAAAACCGCAATCGTGGAGGGGTTGGCGCAGGAAATTGCACACGGCAACGTGCCCGAGATTTTGCGGGACAAAAAGGTGATCACTCTGGACCTCGCCTTGATGGTGGCCGGAACAAAGTACCGCGGCCAGTTTGAGGAGCGCATCAAGGCGGTGATGGACGAGATTCGCCGCACAAAAAACGTGATTCTTTTCATCGACGAACTGCACACGATTGTAGGCGCGGGGTCGGCCGAAGGAGCGATGGACGCGTCCAACATCATCAAGCCAGCGCTGAGCCGCGGCGAGTTGCAGTGTGTCGGCGCCACAACCCTCAACGAGTACCGCAAGTACATCGAAAAGGACTCTGCTTTGGAGCGCCGTTTCCAGCAGGTCAAGGTGGAGGCGCCCTCGGTGGAACAGACGATCCAGATCCTCAAGGGACTGCGCGGCAAGTATGAAGCCCATCACAAGGCGCGCTACACGGATGAAGCCCTTGTGGGGGCCGCCAAGCTTTCGGACCGTTATCTCACCGGTCGGTTCCTCCCGGACAAGGCCATCGATATCATGGACGAGGCTGGGTCTCGCGCCCGGATTTCCTCGATGACGCGTCCCCCGGATGTCAAGGTGATTGAAAAGGAGATCGAGGAGATCCGCGCCCAGAAGGAAGGCGCGATCAAGGCGCAGGACTTCGAAAAAGCGGCGGCGCTCCGGGACACCGAGAAGCAGGCGAAGGAGAAGCTCGAGAGCGTGCTCACCCAGTGGCGCGAGCAACGGGAGGAGAAGGAGGTGGTGGTGGGAGAGGACGATATCATGCACGTTGTTTCCAAGTGGACCGGTGTGCCGCTGAGCCGCATGGAGCAGGCGGAGACGGCAAAACTCCTGAAAATGGAGGAGGAACTTCGGGGCAAGGTCATCGGTCAGGAGGAGGCTGTGGTTGCGATTTCCAAGGCGCTCCGTCGTTCCCGTGCCGACCTTAAAGACCCGCGCCGGCCGATCGGTTCCTTTATTTTCCTCGGGCCGACGGGGGTGGGGAAAACCTTCCTGACCCAGTCTTTGGCGGAGTTTATGTTTGGCGACCGCGACGCGTTGATTCAGATCGACATGTCGGAGTACATGGAAAAATTCACGTCCTCGCGTTTGATCGGATCGCCTCCCGGATATGTGGGCCACGAAGAAGGGGGCCAGTTGTCGGAGGCCGTGCGGCGCCGTCCGTATTCGGTGGTGCTTTTCGATGAGATTGAAAAGGCGCATCCCGATGTAATGCACCTTCTTCTGCAGATTTTGGAGGAGGGCAAGCTCACGGATTCCCTGGGACGCAAGATTGATTTCCGCAACACGATCATCATCCTGACCTCGAACATTGGCGCCGAGTTAATGAAGAAGCAGGGGGTGATGGGGTTCGGTTCCACGCAGCGCGACGAGAGCAAGTATGAGGTGATGAAGGAAAAAATTCTGGAGGAGGCGAAAAAGGTTCTGAAGCCTGAGTTTATCAACCGTCTCGACGATTTGATCGTGTTTCATCCCTTGGCCAAGCCCGAGTTGTTCCGGATCGTGGATCTGGAGATTTCCAAGGTGGTGGATCGGATCAAGGCGAAGGAAATCGCCATCGAACTCGAGGAGTCTGCAAAGTCGTTTTTGGCGGAGAAGGGGTACGATCCCGATTACGGAGCACGGCCGATGCGGCGGGCGGTGGAGCGTTACCTGGAGGATCCCATGGCGGAAGAATTGCTGCGCGGGAATATAAAGTCAGGAGACACCGTTAAAGTGAGTGCTGCGGATGGAAAGTTGGTATTTGCGACCGCGGAAGGATCTTCCTCTGGGGAGTCGGCCAAGGCCTCCGGGGTGGCTTAATAAAAAAAGAAGCGAGGGTTTCTTTTGGCGGAACGGGGCGCATTGGGCAGTCGCCGTGAGTCGCTTCGAGCGCAACCAAGCGTTTGAAGCGACTCTGGGCGTTTGTTCTCGGTACGCGCGGGTCGCAGGGCGGTTGTCCGGCCCCGAGCGGGCTTCGCACTCGAAGGGCCTTCCGGCTGCCCTCTCTGGAGCCCTTAAGGTGGGGTTGTTATAGGTCTCTCTAGCTCACGTTTGCACGAGAGGGCTTCTATTATCTGCGTCCCGTTTTTTCGCCGAGAATGCGCCAGAATGCAGGGATGTCGCTGAAAATAACTTCCCCCCAGCTTTGCGGTCTCGGCTTCGTGCCGTCCTCTAACGTCCTCTAACGTCCTCTGCCTGAGGGATGTTGACCGCGGGGATTACGCGTGTCTCGTGATCCGCCGCTCGACGAACGATGGGCCGAACGGCCTTCAGGGTTTGGTCTTCGTTGACCGCCGCCTTGTGTGGTGTTTTGTCCGCCTTGAAAACGGCGGCCGCCCTGCGTTCGTGGTCCACGCCGTTGTTCTTCAAGCGACACTGGAGGCTCCGCCACCGTGTAATCGAAGCCGTCCGCTTTTTTGCGTACGATTCCACGGCCGATGAAACGTTCCAGTGAACGAAGGGCCCCGTAATCGTCCTGACAGATGAAACTGATCGCATCACCAATGGCATTGGCTCGCCCCGTGCGTCCGATTCGGTGGACGTAATCTTCAACTTGAGGAGGAAAATCCAAATTCACCACGTGTGAAATGCCATCGACGTCGATGCCTCTGGCTGCGATGTCAGTGGCAATTAAGATGCGGGTCGCTCCAGAGCGAAAATCCGACAACGCACGCAGGCGTTGATTTTGAGAACGGTTGGCGTGGAGGGTTCCTGTTTTGATGCCGATGGACTCAAGTTTTCGCGCGACTCGGTCTGCTCCGTGTTTGGTTCTGGTAAACACGAGTACCATATCCATGGCAGGATCATTGAGCAGGTGGCACAGAAGAGCTGTTTTAAGATGCCGTGGAACCTCGTAGACGAGCTGGGTGACGGTCTCCGCCGGGTTTGAGCGGCGGCCAATCTGAATGGTTTTTGGATTGCTCTGGAACTCGTGGGTGAGGGATTCGATCTCCTTGGAGAGCGTGGCTGAAAACAGGAGGGTTTGTCTTTTCTTGGGGAGGGCATTGACGACCCGCCGGATTGCCGGGAGGAAGCCCATGTCCAGCATGCGATCTGCCTCGTCGAGGACCAGATGTTCAAGCTGGGAAAAGTCGGCGCAACGCTGGCTCATGAGGTCGAGCAGGCGGCCCGGAGTGGCAATCACCATCTCTGCACCAGAGCGCAGAGCTTGAATTTGAGGGCGTTCAGAGACACCACCGAACACTTTGGTGATTTGGATGGGGACGTGCTTGGCGTAGGTGCGGACGTTTTCCTCAATTTGGACCACCAATTCCCGCGTGGGGGCGAGCACGAGAGTGCGCGTCGCCTGCTTGCGCGAGGGAGAAGAGGAATGAAGGCGGTGCAGAAGAGGCAGTGTAAAAGCCGCCGTTTTTCCCGTGCCAGTTTGGGCGATTCCGATCATATCACGCCCTTGAATGACTTCGGGGATCGCCGCTGCCTGAATAGGGGTGGGTTCTGTGTATCCGGTTTCTTGGATAGCTTGAAGGATGAGAGGATGAAGACCGAGGGCTTTAAAAGGCATTTGAAGTGTAAACAATACGTGCGCGTCGTGACCAAGAGTTGGACCACGACTCCGATCGATATAATAATCTATGATCGGCGTTGACGCCTCACTATACTCTACGTTAGTGGCATCCGTGCAAAGGCTTTTTAGAGAAGAACGGTAGATAAAACCGCTAGCGGGCTGCGGAAAGCCGATTTATGCGTTCCAGGCGCACCTTGTGGCCGCCGTCGTTTAACGCTTGCACGCGCTCGCTATCCTATTGCCGTACAACTGCTCAATGAACGAGTCCCCCCCGTAACGCAGCTCTTTTATTAAATCGCTGAGGTTGACGAGTACGCTGAACATTACAGAGTGTACTTGAATCTGGACCGGTCATCGCAGAGTCTGCAGCACTGCTCCACACAAATTTAGGATGAAAAATGCGATTATAGTCTCAAAGGATGCTCATTGGCGAACGGTCATGGAAGGCACGCTGCTGGGGAGGGGATGGCAGGTCGCCGCAGTCGAGGGGTTGATCGAAGGTGACAGGCCCGATCCAGCGCATGTGCACGCCATTCTTGTCGATGCCGCGTCTGTAGATACAAATTCCGTCTCAGCCTGGCTGAATGCAGAGGGTAAAAAATTGGAGATCCCTCTGGTGATGGCTCCAGACCTTGCCCATGCTGAGGGACTGGCCGTGGAGCTCGAAGCGGAGGAGATTCCAGAAGTGTCGGGGGGGAGGAACATTGTCCGTTTTTGGGGGGTGCGCGGATCTATCCCCTCGCCAGGCCCGGATACTGCGTTCTACGGGGGGAACACATCTTGCGTGGAACTTTGCGTGGACGGGCAACTGATTATTTTGGATGCCGGCAGTGGAATTCGGACCCTTGGAATGAACTTGATGGGCAGGGCTGCGGCTTCAAAGCAGCCTTTGGAGATGTATCTTCTCATCAGCCACACGCATTGGGATCATATTCAGGGCCTTCCTTTCTTTGTGCCGGCCTACGTTCCGACAAATAAGCTGCATGTTCTCGGGTACTCTGCCGTTCGTCATCACTTGGCGGAAATTTTGGCGATGCAGATGGAGCCTACCTATTTTCCCATATCGATGGATGACATGCCCTCGCATCCCGATGTGCACGAGGTCGATGATCACTTTGAAATCGGTCCCGTCAAGGCCATCGCCTTCTTCACCAATCATCCCGGACGCTGCGCTGGGTTCCGTTTCGAAACCAGTTCTGGGTCGGTGGCGTATGTGAGTGACAATGAAATTAACCACGACGGACAGGCGACGCATCTGCCTCGCGAGACCGCGGCGCATCTTATGCAGCGGATGGTGGACACTCTGCATGGGGTGCGGGTGCTCATCCATGACGCCCAATACACGCGGGCGGAGTATCAGAGCAAGGTGGGTTGGGGGCATTCTGCAGTCGAAGACGCCGTAGAAATGGCGGGAGCGGCCGGAGTGGAGAGACTCGTGCTTTTCCATCATGATCCCATGCGCACGGATGCGGATTTGAATCGCATTGTGCGAACAGCCCGCGAGTTGGCGGCGAAACACGGTTGGTCCATGCGCGTGGATGCCGCTCGTGAAGGGATGGAAATTCATCTCTAGGTTCTCTTGCGTCCTTTTCGGTTTTCGCTGTTGCCCACGGCCTGCTAACGATGGAGTTTTTCTGCCCGAATCGAGCCTAAATCGCGCTGTGATCAGGATGTTTTGAGTGATGAAAATCCTTGATCGCTACGTTTCCAAACAGTTGGCCCTGACGACGTTTATCGCAGTCTCGGTGCTGAGCGTCGTGTTGGTCCTCGGGAATGTATTCCGCCAGATCTTCGAGCTGTTGATCAATAAAAACGCGCCCTACGAATTTCTGCTGACTTTCATCGAGTACATCATCCCGTTCTCCCTGATCTTCACGCTGCCTTGGGGTTTTCTGACAGCGGTGTTGCTCGTTTTCGGGCGAATGTCCGCTGAGCATGAACTCACGGCGTTGCGTGCTAGCGGGGTGAGTATCGTGAGGATTTGCGTTTCCGTGTTTGTTCTGGCAGCGACCTGCGCGGGGGCTTGTCTCTGGATTAATTTGGATATCGCCCCCAAAGCGCAGGCGCGCTTTAAGCTGGCTTTGTATGAGTTGGCCATGAACCGGCCTCTTTCGATGTTCGACAGTGACCGCGTGATTGACGCCTTTCCGGGGCTTAAAATCTACATAGAGAGAAACGATGGGAAGGAGTTACACAACTTGATTGTGTACGAGCTTGGCCGGGACTTTGAGCCCCAAAAAGTGATCTTTGCCCGCAGGGGGAGAATTCATTCAGACCCCGCGAATCGTCGCCTTTTGCTCGATCTGTTTGAGGCACGGTATGAGCAGAGGGATGCCGCCGCTCCCCAGAGTTTAGCGCGCATTCGGCAGGGCATCACCATGCAGCAGACGACACTTCCGATCTCCTTGGAAGATTTGTATGAACGCAATCAGAAGCGC
The DNA here is from genome assembly GCA_947476255.1 of Chthoniobacteraceae bacterium. Classification (GTDB taxonomy): domain Bacteria; phylum Verrucomicrobiota; class Verrucomicrobiia; order Chthoniobacterales; family Chthoniobacteraceae; genus Chth-196. Next base: position 52,335 of record CANJPY010000008.1, read on the forward strand.
CGTCCACTCAGCAGCTTTACTGTGGCTGAGTTGAGGGAAATCTTGGAGGAAGGCCGTTCGGCCCAAGCGGGAAGTGCCGACCTGCCTCAGAGTGGATTGTCGGAAGCGCGTGTGGAATTGAACAAACGGTTTTCTCTTTCTCTGGCATCCTTGGCGCTCGGAATTCTGGCTGTTCCTCTGGCCGTGACCGCACAGCGTCGAGAAACTGCGGCAGGGTTTCTTTTAAGTCTGTTGCTCGCGTTTGTGTACTTTTTGCTGATCATCATGACCGGATGGGTAAAGTCGCGTCCTGAGTTTTACCCTCATCTTCTTGTGTGGGTGCCAAACGTTGTTTTCTTCTTCCTCGGGGGGAGCCTGTTTAAGCGGCTTGCAAGCCGTTAGAACAAGCTGGAGGCGAGGTCTCCCCACGCGACAATGTTGCGGTTCGGTGGTGACGTGTCACCCGGTGGGCAAGGCACGTTGGCCTATCCCATGAATGATTCTCCCACAGCGTCGGCGAGCATTTTGCCCCGGCGTGTGAGGCGCAACCGCGAGTCGTGCCGTTCAAGAAGTCCGATTTCCAACAAATGAATTTTCTCCGCATGCCAGTTGTCCAGGTGCTCCTCTTCGACCCCGGTTGCCATGCGTAGTCCAAATGCGACCTTCTCTTTGAGCAGAGTGCTCGCATCCAGACTTTCACGCGAGTGCACGGGCGGCATGCCCGCGTTTAGCCTCCGGACGTATTCGGCGGTATCACACACATTTTGAGTGCGTTCACCGTTCAATGTGGAGAACGCGCTGGGGCCAAGCCCCAGATATTCGCGTCCCTCCCAGCAGGCGATGTTGTGACGTGATTCGTGTCCGGGGCGCGCGTGATTGGAAATTTCATACTGCGCGTACCCACCAGCTTCGAGTTGCTCCATGGTGAGTTCGAAAAGCCGTGCATCGCGCGCTTCATCCTGTTTGAAGTGGCCTTTTGAAAGCTTTAAAAAGAAGTCTGTATCCTCTTCATAGGTAAGACAATAGGCAGATATGTGGGAGGGGGCGATTTCGAGGGTGGTTTGAAGGTCTGCTTCCCATTCCTCAAGGGTTTGACCGGGAACCGAAAACATAAGGTCGATATTGAGGGATGCAAACCCAGCACCGAGAAGGGTTTCTACCGTTTTGCGTGCCTGGAGGCTGGAGTGGACCCGTCCGAGTGTTTTGAGGGTTGTGTCGTTCCACGATTGTACACCCAGGCTGATCCTGTTGACTCCGGCCTCTTTGAGAAGGCGGGCTTTTTCAGGGCGAACGGTTGCAGGGTTGGCTTCTACGGTCCACTCTTCCAGTTGGTGAAGGGGCAGGCGGGTTTTGAGTCCCTCCATCAGGTAGGCGAGTTGGTCTGCCAAAAGCGACGTCGGCGTTCCTCCTCCCATGTATATGGTGCGTGGAATCACCTCTCTGATCTGATTCTGTTTTTCAAGTTCGAGCAGCAAAGCATCTAAAAAAGCCCGGTTCTTATTTTTTGCGCCCTCCTCTACATAAAAGCAGCAGTAGGGGCAGAGCTTGGGGCAGAAGGGAATATGGATATACAGATGCTCGATGGGGGGCATGAATCTTTGATTTAAAAATAAACCGGGCATGGAGCCAACTTTGCGCAGAAGGAACAATACCCTTCCCTGTGCCGGTTACCATTCCATGCTTCGCAAGCTTTGCACAGCTTCGTGCTGGGTAAAGCCACGGAAGCGCTGCTTTGGCGGCGCCCGAAGCAGGCATCATTTCACGCTTCAGGCGAGTTTGAGCCACAAACAGGGCCATAAATCTCTGTTTTTGCTTTCGGGAAATGAACTTGGCGAGCATTCTCACCAAGCATGCAGCTATCGGAACTTCAGGAAATTTATTCCACGCCTTTTTTTGAACTCATCAGCCGCGCCCGAGGGGTCTACCTAGAGCATTGGACTGGCAACGAGGTGCAATTGTGCACGCTGCTTTCCATCAAAACCGGAGGGTGTTCGGAGGATTGCGGGTATTGTGCTCAAAGTTCCAGATATAGCACCGGAGTGAAGGCTGAACGTTTGATGAGTACGGATGCCGTGATGGAGGTGGCTAGGCGCGCCCACGAGAATGGGTCTACCCGGTTTTGTATGGGGGCTGCGTGGAAGGGCGTGCGCGAGGGAGATCCCAGGTTTGAGCAGGTGCTGGGAACGATTCGTGAGGTCAGCAAACTGGGCATGGAAGTCTGTGTCACCCTTGGACAATTGTCTGAAAATGAGGCACGCCAACTGAAATCGGCAGGAGTCAAGGCCTACAACCACAATATCGACACCTCTCCAGAACATTACGAAAACGTCGTCACTACCCATACCTTCGACGACCGTCTCAATACCATTAAGGCAGTGCAGTCCGCCGGAATGGACGTGTGTTGTGGTGGTATTATCGGGATGGGTGAGACCGAGTTGGATCGCTTGAAGATGCTGGAGGTGCTCACAAATTTCGATCCGGCGCCAGAGAGTGTTCCCATCAACTGTTTAATGCCCATGCCAGGGACTCCGCTGGAAGAACAGGCCCCAGTGGATATTTTTGAACTGATTCGTTTGATTGCAACCACGCGCATCGCCTTGCCAAAGGCGAAGGTGAGATTAAGCGCCGGGCGCACGCGGATGAGTCGAGAGGGGCAGGCGATGGCCTTCTTCGCGGGTGCGAATTCGATCTTCTATGGTGACAAACTTCTTACCGCAAAAAATCCAGGCGTCGATGCAGACCGCGATTTGTTTGAGGTGCTGGATCTTGTGCCCCAGAAGCCCGAGTGTGCTCCGTCCGGTTGTGGGTGTTAGGTCTCCTGAATGGCTGTGAGCGTCTCTTTCTCATTGCGAGGTGTGAGAATGAATTCAGTTTCTGGCGTCAGTCGTCTGGTTATGAATTTGCTTCGCGCTCTCGTTGTGTTGCTGCTCGCAGTTGTCGAAGTGCGTGCAGGTGGTTTTGACGTTCTGGTTTATGGCGCCACACCTGCAGGAATCGCGGCGGCGCTCGCCGCGGGGCGTTCAGGCGAACGGGTACTATTGGTGGATCCTGCCGATCATTTGGGAGGCATGATCACGAACGGACTGTCTCACGCCGATTTCAGAACATTCGAGAGTTTGAGTGGTTTATATTTGGAGTTCACTCGGAGGGTGGCCGCGGCGTACACAAAGAAATATGGAGAGGGCTCGCTCCAAGAGCGGCAGTCACTCAGTGGAACGAACGCCGAGCCAAGTGTGAATTTGGTAGTCTTTGGGGAAATGCTCGCTGAAGTCCAAGCCATTCAGGTGAAGCAAAATTGGGTGTTGGAAGGAATACGATGCAGTTACGCCGGAGCCGGCTTGTCGGAGGCCAGTACGATGCGCTCGGTGGAGGCGGCTCTTTTTTGCGATGCAAAAGGTGAGCGGCATCCTGTTGCAGCCCATTATTTTATCGATGCGTCTTATGAAGGCGATCTGATGTTTGCCGCGGACGTTTCCTACAAACTGGGGCGTGAGGGACGCGACGAAACCGGAGAACCGCTGGCGCCCCTCAAGGGTGATGACGAGTTGCAAGGGTACAACTACCGATTGATCATGACTCAGGTCGAAACCAACAGGGTGCTCATGCGCAGGCCGGAGGGATACCAGCGCGAGGACTATGTGGGAGTTTTGGAGCTTTTGAACAATGGCAAGATTCCACGGATTTTTGGAGCGACGTCTCCCGCGATCTTTAAGGCGCAGATTCCATCGCTGCCAAATGGAAAGTTCGACATCAATGACGTCTCGCGTGCGCCAGTTCGACTTTCACTGCCCGGCGAGAATTTAGCGTGGCCCGACGGGGACGCGGGCGTTGCGATTCGGAGCGGCCCTGAGCGGGAGTCGCTCAGGCCGCCTTTCACCCGGCTCGGGTTTGCCCTTGCTCGGGAGCGTATTGCTGGGACACACAAGCGATGGGTTGTGGGCTTGCTCTATTTTTTGCAAAATGACGATGCCGTCCCTGCGGAATTTCGCACTGAGGCGCGCTCTTGGGGCTTCGCGAGGGATGAGTTTCGTGACAATCATTACTTCCCTGAACAGCTTTACATCAGGGAGGCCCGTCGTATGCAGGGCCAATATGTCTTCTCTCAGCGCGACATGCAGCAAGCACAGGGAGATGCGCGCTCTGTCCTGCAGGCCGACGCCATCGCAATTGGTGATTACGGACCCAACTGCCTTGGGACGGCTCATCACGGTTCCCGCTTCGAGGGTAACCACACTGGCGAGTTTTACCAACCTGCGCCGCCTTACCAGATCCCGTACGGAGTGATTCTGTCGCGGACCGTGGATAATCTGCTGGTGCCTGGAGCCTTGAGTGCGACGCACGTTGGATTTTGTGGATTACGCTTCGAGCCGATTTGGATGTCTCTGGGGGAGGCCGCCGGTCATGCGGCTTCCTTGGCGCACAGGGCACACAGCACGGTGCAAAAAGTAAACGCAGGGGCGTTACAAAGACGGTTGGTCTCCGGATCGAGCGCAATCATTTATGTGAGTGATGTGCCCCCGGAGCATCCTGATTTCGCGCCGGTCCAGTGGTGGGGCGGTCTTGGCGGCCTGCATGGTTTGGCAACAGCGCCCGAAAGCCCCCTCGGAAAAAACAGGAGCGGGCAATATTACGAGGCTTTTCCACAGCATCAAGCGGACTTGAGTTTAGCGCTGGACGAGAAACAGCGGGAGAGGTGGCAGGCGATCCTAAGCAACCACTACGGAACGCATGGAGAGCGTTTAAAGAGTGACAAGGATTTGACTCGTGGCGAGTGGATCCGACGGGCGTGGGTTGAGTTTGGGAACCTGTAGCGATTTTGCCACCGTGGAGAGTCGGAATGCGCCCTCAAAGCGCCGATTCGTTATTTTGACTGGACACGAATGTTGCGGAACCAAGTTTCGTCTCCGTGGTCGGTCAGCATGATCCTACCCGTGCCTGGAGCGAAGCCTGGCTTGTTTTTAAACTTGCTGGCAGCGATGCGTTCTTTCCAATCCTCAGATTTCGTGTCCACCTCCCCCACGAGCTTACCGTTAAGCCAGTGTTCCAAGCGGCCATCCTGCACCACAACTTTGCTCGAGTTCCACTCACCAACAGGTCTGAGTCCTTTGTCTTCGATGGGAGCCTTGATGTCGTAGAACGCGGCGGTGGCATGCGAGCCTCCTTTCATGCCGTCGGGATTCGCGGTGTCGTCAATCATCTGGTACTCAATCCCCAACCATTCCTTGCCCCCCACTTTTGTGACCCAATATTTGATCCCGTTGTTCGCCTTTGCCGCGATCTTCCAGTCCCATTCCAAGGTGAAATTTGTGTACTCCTCTTTGGTGACAAGACTCCCCCCTTTGCCCTTCAAATGAATGACGGAGTCCGCCTCCGCAGACCACCCTCCCGCGGGTGCGGCGCCTTGGCCGTCTGTAAAGTCCTCGAGACGAAGCGTCGTCGGTTCTGCAGCGGTTAACGCGGCGGCGCAGGCGAAAAAAGCGACGGTGGAGGGAATGGTGAATATGCGCATGTGACGAAGGCGAAATGATCCGGCGTTTGGGTGTTTCCGTCAACAACTTGGCGGAATTGATTTTAACAAGTGTCCTTCGTTCCTCCGCAAACGGTGATTCTTTGCTATGACGCAGGAGAGAAGACATCCTTGCTGGCATGCACATCGGGGGAGGGAGGCGTCTGGTGAACGTGGCGTTAAGCTGCCGCGCTCTTACTTCAATGTTTGTAAAAACGCCTGAACATCGTCGAGTTCCTGGGCGCTGAGGATCAGTCCCATCGCGGGCATGGGCGATATCTGCAGGTACTCAAAACCTTTGGCGAGGACAGCGTTGGGTTCGAGCAAACTTTGCTTGATGTAGGCCGCATTCTGGCGCGAGGCTATGCCATCGAGCGCTGGTCCAACATTGCTGCCCTGACCATGCAGCGCATGACAAAGGACGCATGCAGCCGTGGGGTGTTTAAGAAAGATTGCTTCGCCACGCTTCGGGTCCGCCGCAAGCAGGGGGGCTTCGGCAAGGGGGATCAGTTCGACGAGCTTGGCATCATCAAAAACCGCCTCGCCCTTGCCTACAAACAACAGATTCACACTCGCCTTCGTTTTTTCCCCGCTATTGAAAATGGTCTCCACTTCCGTCCAGCCCGAGTCCTTGGTGAGTTTCTCTGTTTCAGCCCGGCCGATGTGATCGTTGAGACTCACTTTGCCTTTCAGTCCCTTGGCGCGTACCCAGGCCGAAAGCTTGTATTCCGTGTTGGCCTTTACCGCGACATCGAGATGAAAGCTGGTATCAACATTATCGTTCGCAGAAACACTGAGGGCGCGCTCGCCTGTGTGAGCCGAACCCGTGTTTGTAGCGATCTTCCAGGTCGCAAATTCAGCGCCGGATTTAGCGTTGTAGTCGCGCCTTTTCCATCCAGATGGAAAGCCATCGGAATCAGGAGCTTCAAGGCTTGCGTTTGTGAGCAGGTTCGGCCCCTCCGTGTATGTCTGAGTAGAATGGCGCTTTGAGAGCAGACGCAACGCCTCTCTGAGCCATTCGTCAGCAGAAGTTCCACGGTCTGAGGCCAGGCTTCGCACCAGCTTTTGAATCTCGGGTGTCGTGGGAAAATCTGCGAGACGTACCCAAGCCGCAAGGCGGGTGTGGGGCTCACGGTCTGTGACAACTCCGGAACCAAAAAACAGACTGCGTGACCGTTCATCAGTGCCGAGGGCGCGAACCGCATTACGCCGCAGCCGGTCGTCGTTAGCATAAAGAGCAGCTTTGTGAGTGCTTTCATCCAGAGCGCTCAATCCTTGGAGTGCCCAAAGAGCATGAACGGCAGCGAGAGCGCCATCGTTTGCCGTCACCAACTTTTGAAGCGCAGCCACTGCCTCCTTGCGCTGGCCCTCCACGAGCAAGCGCTGCGCCAGCAGTCGCGTGTACTGGACATCGTTCCCAAGTGCATTGACAAGCGCGTTGCTGTCAGCCTTCTCCAACGACAGCGTTCTGGAAGGTTTCGCCTCTTTGGAAATAATCCGGTAGATGCGGCCGCGTTCATGGTCCCGCAGGGCGTTTTCGTGCGCGCCGCCCACTCCGGTGGTTGCTTTGTAGCCACCTCGCTCGGGACTGGGTGTCGGGTTGTGTTGAATGATAAAGTTCTGCCAGTCTGCGATCCATATGGCCCCATCGGGACCCACTTCTGCGTAAACCGGAGAGGTCCATTCGTCGGAGCTTGCAAATATATTCATCCCGTCGAATGCCTTGTAGCCGGCGCCGTCGGGTTGAACATCCAGCAAAGCCACCAGCTTCATCGTCGGTTCGCATACGAGCGCCTTGCCTTGGAATCTCGCAGGCAGGTTTGCGGAGTAGACAAACGAAGATCCAGCCGCCGCGGTGTATCCGTTAAACACATCAACCTGACGGTAGTTCGGGGTGATGGTGTGGGCCTCGCTCACAACGTTGATTTTTTTGGCGCTCATCCCTTTGACTCCCGGCATGGCCGTGGCAGGAATGCCACCGTAAAAGAGCGGTGCGTTGTTCGCCGTGCCCCCGAAGTCATCTCCGGCCGCGTTGTAACTTTGCGCCCAAGTATTGTTCGAGAATTGGTGCAGGAATTCGAGATTCTTGCCATCCGCCGAAAAACGGTAGTTGCCGGATCCGAAATTAAGATCCTTCCCCCCTATGTTGCCTTTGAATCCAGAATACCCAACGGCTCCGTAAATCCAGTTGTCATAGCCGTAGTGCAGGTTGCTCGCCTGTGCGTGTGTATCTCCAATTCCCCATCCCTTTAAAAGGACTTCCCGCTCGTCTGCCTTGTCATCGCCATTAGTATCTTTAAGGAAGACGAAGTTGGGCGGTTGGGAGACTATTAACCCTCCATTGGAAAAGCACAGCCCCGTAGGAATGTTCAGTTTATCGGCGAAAACTGTGAATTTGTCGGCCCTCCCATCGCCGTCTGTATCTTCACAGATAATAATTTTATCATTGCCGGTGTTCTCGGGTGAGACACCGTGGGGATAGTCCGAGGTGCATGCGACCCAGCAACGGCCGCGGGCGTCCCATGCCATGGCGATGGGCTTGCCAATCTGCGGTGCGTCCGCAAAAAGCTCCAGCCGCGTGTCCGCTGGTACTTGGATTCTCTCCATGGAGCCTTTTGCTGTGAAGGGCTTTTGTAGCGTCAGCGGCTCCGGTCGTCTCTCGTAGTTTGCAATGTTTTCATTCGGTTCGCGTACCTCGGGCTCGCGTTGCGCCACAAAGGATTTCCAATTCTTGAGGGCTTCTGGTGAGACCGTCTTGAGGATCGCTTCACGCAATTTCGCGCCCGTCTGCGTGGCCGTAATCGTAATCAGATGATTGGACGCCTTCGCGGCCGAGAGCGCCGGTAGATTTCCCGCTTCGCCCCGCACAAGAACGGCGTCATACAATACGGCCAGTTCCACTGTAAGATCGTTCGCGCTGCCGAAGTAATCAAAAAACAATGCGTCTCGGCCGTTCTCTTTCATGGCCGAGTGGAGTGGGCCCAGGGCGGCTTTTTCAGCGCCTGCGACATCCAGATAGGCGATGCGCAGAGGTTTGGGTTCCGCGAAAAGACTGGGGGTTGTGATGCCAAGGGAAAGCGCAGCAATGCTGGCAACGCGAAAGCTTGTGGAATCGTTCATAGTAAAGGGAAGTCGCAGGCGTAGGTTGACCATGGTAACCCAAAGGTACACGAACCTTCGCAGACAACTTTTATTGACAATCGGTCGGATGGTTTTTGAGGGAAACCATCCGATTGACCGCGGCGCAGAGCTTTTGGTGCGGATCCCTATTGGCTGACAACATTGAGCCAGACCGCTGGAGTGGTTTGTCCTCCATCGCCTTTTGCACGAAAAAAGATCTGCCGGCGGCCTTCCTGTGCCGTTTTCGCCGCAGTTAGAAAAAAATCGCGTTCCGTGGTTTCCTCTAGGATTAAGAGGCCGTTGAGTCCGATATTGTCGACGTACACGCCGTGGGGCAGGTTCCTGCCGGAGTCTTCGTTTCCAAATTCAATACGGTCTTTAAAATCCAGACGTTGGGTGCGGAGTCTTGCTGTGATCGTTTCGCCCGGGTGAATCACAAGTTCCAAAGGCTGCTCTTTGGTGGGAGCTTTTCCGTCTTTAGAAACGACGATGGCGGTTAGCTTTGCCTTGGGTCCGACTTCGATTGCCCCCAAGCCTTGCGTGATGTGCTGAACGAGCTTTCCTTGAATGGTTGCGCTCGCTCGCAGCTTCGTGCGGGCCGCAACCTCCGGGGTAGGTTTGGTGATTCCGGCTTCTGCGTAGATGGACCCAAGGGCGAAGTTTTGGCCGGCCTCGATGAAGAGAGGTGTGGTCGCGCTGAAGCCCGGAGGAAGATCGTCAAGGTCCACACGAATGGGCCCTTCGAAGCCGTCTTTCCGTTCGGCCTTCACTTGAAATTCACGCCCGCTCCCTGGGCTCACCTTCGGCGCCATCCCTGCGGAGAGCGTCACTTTAAAATCTGCCTGAGAGTGTTGGCTTAGGAGTCGGTAGACCGCTTTCTCTCCACCGAAACCGCGTGTGTCCATGAGCCTCAAATAGTAGGAGCCCTCCTTGGGCGCGATAAAGTGCAGGACGGAGTCGTGTCCGCCCATGCGTGATGCATCATCGTCGTTTTCAAAATACAAAGGAAAGACGGGAAGGCCGTTAGAGGGAGGAGTGCTCCCCGGTGGAAGCGGGCGCACTGTGTAGACAGGCTGTCCCAATGGATGGGAAAGCGCTGTTGTATCGAAATAAGTCTGCCGTGTGCCTTGTCCTGGGTAAACGAGAAAGCCGGAGTCTGGTCCGCGTGGATACATCCAGAGTTTCACAACTTCTCCGTTGCAGTAGAGCAGTTCGTTGAGGTCCATTTCGGGCCAGTGCTGAATGCGAAAATCTCCCGAGGTATTGGCGTCTTTGCCGCGGAAGGTGAGCCACGAACTGCGCGTGGCTTGTAACAGAAGTCTCTCCACGGGATTTCCTTGGGCATCCCTGATTTCCAGGCGCGAGTCCAAAGTTGATTTCTCGCGTTCTGCGAAGACTTCAAAGGTGAAGGCTTCGCCCATTTTTGCGTCGAAGCGGAATGTGTCTATATCACCCGGCACTCCTATGGATCCGGTGAGTTCCGAGGGGATACTCAACTTCTGGGCTTCTGAGAGGGTGTTGTTGGGTTCGTGTTCCTCCGTTTTTTCTGGAGGACCATTTTTCACCGCAGGGTAATTCGCGTCGCCGGAGGTTGCATTCGCCGTTAGAGCTGTGGTGCTAGGTGCGGGGATGGCAAACGCTGCGATGCTTCCGTCCATGCGTGATACCATCATATTTGCACCTTTGTGTGCCGGGTGCATGGAGGTGATTGTGTCGGGTTGCAAGGGAAGGTTCTGCAGCAACTCGAGGGCCGGCAGGCTCCAGGTTTTCAAGGTACGGTCGAGAGCAGTGCTCACGAGGCGGTCACCTGAGGGGAGTATACTGAGGGCGTTGATCGTCGCTTCGTGCGCAAAGCGCGACTCAAGCATCGGATTAATCTCCGCTTTTTCCCTGCTCTTGAGTTTCCACAGCCTGATGCGGCGGTCCGCTCCTGCGCCGACAATAGCATTGCCGTCCGGCGTGAACGCGACACTAAATTGTTCTCCTTGGGGTTCCTTCAATGTGTCGAGGCGCGTGCCATCCTTCACAAGCCACACTTTGATTGTTTGGTCGCCGCTGGCACTTGCGAGCAGTGTGCCGTCCGGACTGAAAGCCACGTCGAACACGGCTCCATTGTGTCCGTTAAAGGTGCGCAACTGCTTTCCACTTTGAGCATCCCAGAGCACGATTAGAGAATCATAACCTGCAGTTGCCAAGAGTTTACCGTCCGGAGACCAGCGCGCTGCGTACACAAGGTCTCGATGTCCTCCCTCGAGGATTAATTTTGTGCCGGGGTCATCCAGATTCCAGATAAGAGCGCTGCCGCTGATGCCTGCGATACCTGTGGCCACCGCCAGGCGCATCCCATCGCGGTTAAATTGAATCGACGTGACTTTCCCGGGCAAACCGGTGAACTGCTTTTCTAGCTTTCCCGTCCTGGTGTTTTTGATTTCCACAGTCTGATACCGAGCTGTAGCGAGACGACTTCCATCAAAGGATGTGGCTGCCGCTGTCACCGCTTTGGCGGGTTTAACGCTGAGCTTCAAATCTGGAACAGTGACAAGGGTGAGAATTGAAACATCCGGAGCGCTCGGTCCGGGAGCGCCTGCCATTAACCATGCGTCCAAAACCGCAAGATCGGCTTCCGTGGGTTGCGGTTCTTTTTTGGGTGGCATGGCAGGCTTTGAGCCATGGATCACTTTGTGCAGTAAACTTGCCTCGCCTCCAGTTTTAGGAAGGGGAGATCCGTTTTCGCCTCCCTGCTTGAGGTTGGCGAATGTCTCTAAATTGAGTTCGCCTTCCTTTTCTTTGCCGCTGTGACAAGCGGAACAGTAGTCTCGCAAAATCGGAGCTACGTCCGCATGAAAATCCGGCGCTGCACCGGAGTGAAAAGCAACCGCGAGGGAAAGGAACGCCGCGGTAAGGTGCGCGGTTTTCATTGGAAAACGCATAAGAACAAGGTTGGAGTGGGCTGGGGCAGCGGGTTCAGTGCTGGAAAAGAAATTCCCTGCTTGTGAGAAGGGCCCAGAATAAATCCTCGATGGCCGCTCGTTTTTCCGCAGGTGCAATTGCGGTCAGCATGGATTCGTAGATCTCTAGTTCCGAAGCCTTTGGGCTGCGGCTGAGACATTTTAGAAAAGCCTCTTCGATGATTTCTGAATTTGCCTTCGTTTCCGAAAGAAGCTCTGAAATCGCCCCTTCCTTTGCGGCTAATTTATCATTCAGTGTCTTACCATTGGAGAGGTGTAGTGCTTGTACAACGCTCGGTTGATTCGAGCGTTCGCAGTCGCAGGTGATTTCCCTTTGGTTGCGCCCAAACGTTTTTAGAAAGTAGGATTTTACGGCAGAGTCGTACAATTGAACCGCGCGGAATCCTTTTGGGTAAAAATCCGTTTTCTCACTGGAACCATCCTGCATTTGAATTTCGGTGAAGAGCTCTGGCACGCCGGTGACAGCGCTGATGGAGTCACTGAGGACCTCGGCCATCATGCGCCGCGGATAGTAGCGTGCGAAGTAGCGAGTGTCTTCTTTGTTGCCTTCGATGGTGTCGCTGGAGCGCTGGTAGGTCGTACTTAGCATGACTAAACGTATCAACGCTTTAAGGTCGTATTTTTGCTGCACCAAAAATGCGCACAGGTTGTCCAGTAATGGCTCGTTGGTCGCTGGATTGGAGGCACGCAAGTCGTCGACAGAGTTGACGATTCCGATGCCGAAGAACGCCGCCCAGACCCGGTTCACGATGGCTCTTGTAAAATAGGGGTTTTGGGGGGAAGTGAGCCAGTCTGCCAACGCTTCACGTCTGTCCACCCCGTCTCCTGCCGTCACGATGGGCGCATCCAAGGGCGCCGCAGGCTGCGGTCTTCCGGTACGAGGTTGAATGAGTTCGCCCTCGGGAACCGTGTACAAGATTCGCTTGCCGTCGCCTGAGCGAGTGTCACCCCCCCAACCCTTAGCGCGGACTTGAGCGAAAAGATTTGCGAAGGAGTAGTACTGGTCGTTCGTCCATTTTTCGAGCGGATGATTGTGACATTTTGCGCAGTTAATGGAGAGTCCCATGAAGGCTTGACTGACATTTTCCGCCATCGCTTCAGGTTCCTGATGGACGGCGTAAAAATTCGTTTCACCCTGCTCTACACTTCCCCCCTTTGCGGTGAGCACACGACGCACAAGCTGGTCCCAAGGCGTGTTTTTTTCTATCTCTCCATGTAACCACTTTGAGTATGCCCTCACGGGCTCAGGGCGCAGATGAGCGCTGCTGATCAGGAACAGATCCGACCACCGGCTTGTCCAGTAATCGTTGTATTCTGAACTGCGTAAAAGTTTATCAACGAGCGCTTCGCGTTTTTGGGGATGGGTGTCCGCCAGAAACGCGCGGGTCTCCTCAGGCGTCGGAAGCACGCCTGTCGCATCGATGTGTGCGCGACGCAGAAAGGTGGCGTCGGGCGCGGTTGGCGATGGAACAAGGTTCAGTTGCCGAAGCTGGTTGTTGACGGCTCTGTCAATGAAATTACTCTCCTGCCAAGCTTGGTCGGCTGGCGGCTTCGCGTCGCTAGCGTTTGCTGCCGTGCCTGCTGGAATTGTTTTTTCCGGGAAAGGGGAAACCACTCTCGCAAGCACGATCCGGCTCGAGAACCACGCCGTAATCGCGCCTTCGCCGTACCCAGTGACTTCGACGGCACCGTCGGGGCCGCTGACGCGCAGCATCGTTTCGTCTGTGGAGGTAAACTTCGCCCAGTGTGTCACATCTTCCACGATGCCTCCAATGTAGTGGGCTCGAACCTTGAGCTGCGTTTTTGCGCCCTTTTTGAGCGAGAGTTTTGCGGGTAAGACTTCGATGCGTTCGAGCTTGGGATCGGTGGCTTGCGGTCCCGCGGCGCCCGCGGCGATCCATTCCGCCAAAATGCGGTAATCCTCCGAGCGCGCGTCGAGGCGTTTGCCCCCTTTGTGAGGAGCGGCAGAAGTCGGTTTTGTAAGCAGCAGGCTCCGGAGCGGATCGCCCGTTTCAATGCGGCGTCCGAGCGCATCTCTGGTGATGCTCAGATAGTCCGCCTCCGCATCGTACGCGCTCAGACTGAGGCGAAATCCACCTTTCCCGGCAAGCGCGCCGTGACAACCGCCCGTGTTGCAACCTGCTTTGGTCAGGATGGGCAGGATGTGTCTCTGGAAGTTCCACCCCTCTTCGGGGGCGACTCTCGACGGCGTACTTATTTGGGGGGCTGCCGAGGAGAGGGCGGCGGCGTTGGCGCACAGGAAAGTCGGCCAGAAAAGAAGGACTCCCGCGGAAGAAAGCAGTAAGAATTGGCGCATGAGAGTCCTAGGTGAAGAGTTCGCGGATGGGCGCGCGGCCAAGGTCGACCAAGGGGAAGGGCCTGCCCGCAGGGCCAGGGAGAAAGCTTTCGTGGTTCAAGCCGAGACTGTGAAATATAGTCGCCACAAGGTCTCCTGGTAAAACGGGGCGTTCGGCAGGGAAGCCTCCAACAGGATCACTTTTGCCAACCACTCTGCCGCCTTTGACGCCGCCTCCCGCGAAGGAAACGGTGAAACACTGCGGCCAGTGATCACGTCCGCCCGCGGGATTCACCTTTGGCGTGCGCCCGAATTCGCTGAGTGCAGCCACCATGGTTTTTTTGAGCAAGCCCCGCTGTTGCAAGTCTTCGATGAGCGCAGAGTAGGCTTGATCATAAAGGGGACAGACGACGTTTTTCATGCCGTCAATGGACGTGAATGGCTTCGAACCATGAATGTCCCACGTTGTTTCTCCAAAGACGGTTAGGAACGTATTAACGGTTACAAACCGCACGCCTCCCTCCACAAGGCGCCGCGCCAGTAGGCAGCATTGTCCAAAACGGTTGCGCCCGTACCGGTCTCTGACCGAATCCGGTTCTTTGGAGAGATCAAAGGCGTTGCGTGCCTGCTCGCTTGTCATCAGTTGAAATGCGGCATGGAAGTTTTCGTCCATCAGGCGTGCGTCTTCGCTTGCTTCAAACTGCTTCATCGCCCCTTCCACTACATCTCGCATCCGTTGCCTGCGCTCCATTCGAACCGCTCCAATCATATCGGGCGGCAACAGGTCAGGGACCTTGAAGTTTGGTTGAGAAGGATCCGCCATCAGAGCAAATGGATCATTTGCTTTTCCCAAAAATCCCCCAGCCTGTCCGTTGGGTAAGTTTCCGCCTCCGCGTCCCATCAGTTCGGGCAGGACAACAAAGGGCGGCAGATCGCCTTTTTTTCCCAGCAGATGACTCACCACGGCTCCCATGTGCGGGGTTTGGACTCCTCCCGTGAAGCGCCGGCCTGTTTGTAACATCTGCCAGCCGGCATCGTGCACGGCCGCTCCATCGTGATGACAAGAACGCACCAGTGAAAACTGGTCCGCTATCTTTGCGTGCAGCGGCAGGACTTCTGATATTTGGATTTCAGGGGATTTTGTCGAAATAGGGCGGAACGGTCCGCGAACCTCCGCAGGAGCGTCGGGCTTCATATCCCATAGGTCGATATGGCTGGGCCCACCGAGATTAAAAAGAAGAATACAGGCGTTTTCTTCGTAACCCGGACGCACCGCTCCCACTTCTTTTGCCGCCATGTATTGCGGCAGTGAGAATCCAAGGGCCGAAAGGGCGCCGACCTGCAGAAACTCGCGCCGTTTGAGGTGGCTTGTGCCGCACAAGCCGGCGCCGTGTTCGGAGAGGAAATCAAACATAGAGTAAGTTTTCTGTGAGGAGGGAGGCGGAAAAAATGGTTTAAAGATGCGATCTGTCTTCCCATGTTTGTGGGGCCAAGGATCGGGCGCACGGACTCAGGTTTTTAATCACTCATTTCCTTCCCTGGTTCCGGTGTAAGGAAGGGGACGGGCGATGTGTTCAATCATGGTAATCGCATCACTCTGTCTATCATGCCAAGATTCGGCGCTGCAATACTTGCAGAAGAAGGGCATTGTTTTGTATTTAAGCCGCATGAAGATGACCTGAGATCCCGTGTCCAATCTCTGCCTTAAGACGGATTAAAGGCCACGGACGTTCCCTCCCAGTGGGAATCCTGAATGGAATTGTCGTTTGCAGTAGGTTCGGGAGCCGGGTCTTGGGATGCGTAAATTTTCAGCGCCTTTGGGAAACAAGAGGAGCGGCGACTTGGATGCTTCGCCGATAGTTTCGTTTCATTTCGGTCAACCAAGACACGCTTTCCTCGCTCGAAGCGCGGTATTCCGAGGCGTATAAATACTTGTGTTAAAGTGATCACTCAATTTGGGATGGAAAAGAGAGGGTGACTTCCTTAGGACTAAATGATCACATATCTTTTTCAATGAACACCCCAGAACAATCTTCGATAGACCGACGTTCGTTTCTAGTGCAATCAGGAGCCGCCGCGACGGCAGCCTCCGTGATGGGCTTCCCGTTTGTGGGCCGAGGTGCGGAGCAGTCGGTTGCACCCTTAAAAATTGCGCTGGTGGGGTGTGGGGGAAGGGGAGCTGGTGCGGCCAATCAGGCTCTAGTGGCTGATAAACAGGCGAGGCTGGTGGCGGTTGCGGACTTGTTTGCCGACAAGCTTGCGAGTGGGTTGAAAGCGCTGAAAGGCATCCATGGCGACCGTGTCGACGTACCTCCGGAGCGGCAGTTCGTGGGGTTTGAGGGGTACAAGCAAGCCATCGCTGCCGCGGATGTCGTCATTCTTGGCACACCGTGCGCCTTTCGGCCTGCTCACTTTGAAGAGGCAGTGCGTCAGGGGAAGCACTCGTTCTTAGAAAAGCCCGTGGCCGTGGATGCCCCCGGGGTGCGCCGCGTGCTGGCGGCTGGGGCGGAGGCGCGACGCAAAAATCTGAAAGTGGCGGTCGGCTTTCAGCGCCGCCATAAGAAGGGATTCCAGGAGATGGTCCGGCGCATTCATGACGGGCAACTCGGAGAAGTTATTTACACACGAGCTTTTGCAAACACTCCCCTCCGGACGGGGCTGGTTCGCAAACCCGAGTTCGGCGAACTCGAATATCAGTGCCGGAACTGGTACTACTTTTCCTGGCTTTCAGCGGATTTTATTGTGGATAACCTTATCCACGGGATAGACATCTCGAACTGGATCCACAATGCCTACCCTGTGCGCGCACATGGCATGGGCGCCCTGAGCGAGCGCAGCCCTGATTACGGAGACCTCTTCGATCATTTTGCTGTGGAGTGGGAATACCCAAGTGGTGGGAGACTCTTCGGGGAATGCGACAGGCGTCCCGGTTGTTGGGCAAGTGTGAGCAATCACGCCGTCGGCTCACTTGGGAAGGCTGACTTTCTCGACGGGCGCGAGCTTTACTCCATCACGGGCAAGAATCCCTGGCAGATGAAGTCTGAGCGCGGTGAAAATCCCTATCAGCAGGAACATGATGACTTTTTCGAGGCCATTCACAAAAACCTGCCGTACGATGAGAGCGAATATGGCGCCAAGAGTACTTTGACCGCAATCATGGGACGCATGGCTGCCTACTCTGGAAAAATTGTGGAATGGGACGCAGCACTTAATTCCAACTTCAGTCTCGCGCCAGACATTGCGAGCATGAGCGACAAACCACCGATTCTGCCGGGCGAAAATGGCTTGTATCCCATCGCTGCAGCCGGTCGGACAGTCGCGTTTTAGTGCCTCTGCACGCCCTCGGTCGCTTTTTAGGCAGACCTCAAAGCGCCATAAAGCCCCCCTCCTCACGTTCGATGTTTACGTTCGATTGAGGAGTGGGGTGGAGCTTCTGTGGAGTGTCTCTGCGTTGTCTTTTTTGAGCTGCGGTTTCAATAGAGAGCCCGGAGAATTTGGACTCTGATGAACGGCGCCGGTGGAGACTGGGGCTGGGCCTGTCGTCAGGCCATTTCCAAGCCTTTCATTGTTGCGGTGGCTGTGGAGAACGTATTGGTTTCGATACCAAGACGCTGAAGAATTGAAACATAAAGGTTCGTGAGCGGGTAGTTGTTCACTTTGTCGAAGGCGAGATGCTGGCCGTGTTTGAAGCCGCCTCCGGCAAGCAGGGTCGGGAGGTTGACGTTGCTGTGTGCGCTCGCACTGCCCATGCATGTGCCATAGAGCACCATCGTGCGGTCGAGAAGCGATCCGTCGTCCTCCCTTGAATTACTAAGCGCAGTGAGAAAATCGTTGAGTGCGCCAAACTGTGCCGACTCGTGCGCGCTGAGCTCGGTGAGCGCCTCGGGACGGTTTCCGTGGTGCGTGATTGCATGGATGACGGTTGTATCAATGAAAAAGCTGACCAAGCGTGTGGAGTCATTCTCCAAGGCGAGTTTCACAACATCGAGTGTGAGTTTTGTGCGCTGTACAAACTCTTTGGCATCTTCAATGTCGTCGGGAGCCTTCGCTTTTACGACGGGTTTCGGTCTGTATTCCCAGGCTTCAGCGCTGGTCATGCGGTTTTCAAGCTCGCGGACGCTGGTGAAATACTGATCCAAGCGGTGCTGGTCGCCTTTGGAAAGAGTTCTGGAAAGACGCTTGGATTCTTCGCCCACAAAATCGAGCATGCTACGACCTTGGCGCAGCGCATCGACGTTCGCCTCGATGTCTTTTGCACTGCCCTGCACAAAGAGTTTTTCGAAAAGTTTGCGGGGACTTTTGTCCGGTGCGACGGGGGCGCCACTGCGTGTGTAACTGAGCGTGGGGCCTCCCTCGTTACTGCAGGCGAGACTCAGCGAGGGAAAGCGTGTTTCATTGCCAATGTGTTCCGCCGCATACTGGTCGAGCGAAACGGTGTTTCTGAAGCCCCCGCGGTCCGGATGCGGCGTTGCCGTGAGAAAGCACTTCTCCGCAGCGTGCCCGCCAGTGACGCCGAGGTGACTGGCCCCGGAGAAGACCGTCATTTGTTTGCGATGAGCAGCGATTTTTTCGAGATAGGGCGTAAGCGCATAGTCCGAGCCCGCCTGTTCTGGGAAGAAATACTGCGGGATAATTCCCATGTTCGTCTGGATGGCGACGAGTCGGCGGGGGACTTTTTTTGCGGCTTCAGCGCGCGTGAATGCCGGCATCATTGCTTCCAGCAATGGGAGGCCGATTGTGGCGCAGGCTCCTTTGAGGAGTGTGCGGCGGGAGAGGTGGCTGCGGGTGCTGATGTGCATGGCGGGACGTGGTGAGGGGTGCGTTTTAAAACAGTTCGATCCGTGCTTTTTTGAGCGCCGCTTGGATGGCCTCTTTGTTTGTTTTTGCGGGATCAAGCCAAGCTGTGAGCGTACGAGTGGCGGGGTCTACCGTGGCACGTTCGACCCCGTCGAGCTTAGCGATTGCGATGTAGGCGCCGTAACGACAGCCCTTGCAGTCCAGCGTGCCAATTTTGAATTCAACCTTGGAAAGAGCATCCTCGGCAACACCCGTGGGGGCGGTGAGGCTGAAGGTTCGCACGCTGGCTTTGCCGACTAGGTTGTCAATCTGCTCGAGAATCTTTCTGGGTGTCAGATCTTCCGGCTTGGCCTTGGGTTTCGTGATGATCGCGGACACCTCGTACTTGAGAACAGCGCTTGCCTTGTCTCCGTCCAGACTGACCAGTCCAAGCTCTGGAACCGCCCGGATCGCAGTGCGGAAGTCGTCAACCCGAGCAGGATCGCTAATGCCAATGATCCGTACCGTGGCTGTCTGTTCCTCGGCTTGCATCGGCATGGTAAAAAACAACACGCACGCCACGGATGTGAAATAGCGGAGCGGGTTCATCGTGTTTGGAAAAGGGTGCTTTGGGCGAGCTCGATCATGAGCGTGCGAATTCCGCCACCCAGCTTCTCAGTGCGCGCGACGAGGGCGTCAAGCTCTGCCCGATCTGCGAATGCGAGGTCGCGTCCGGTTGAATAAATGAGCATTTGGCGAGCTAGGTTGTGAAGCAGGAGGTGGGTGTCGGCGGCGATGATTTCTTTAAACTGGCGGATGTCAGAAAATTCCTTCCCATCGGAAAATTTTCCGGAAGCATCCACCTTTGGGCCTAGCGTGAACTTGATGGGAATCTTCGGGTCGATGCTGCCGCGCGGGGCGGCTTCGCCTTGGTCGTTAAGAGAGCGGTAGCGCTCGCGAAAGCCGCCGATGACGTCGAAACTTTCCAAGGCGAATCCGGGCGGATCGATTTTGGCATGGCAGGATGCGCAGGAGGCGTCTGCGCGGTGTTTTTCGAGCATCTCGCGGATGGTTGTGGCGCCCTGCACATCTGGTTCGACGGCGGGAATGTTGGGCGGCGGCGGCTCCGGCGGCTGCCCGAGCAGTCGTGCCATGACGAAGGCGCCCCGTGGAACTGGCGATGTGGTCGTGCCGTTTGCCGTGACCTTCAAGATGGCGGCTTGTGTCAGGAAACCGCCGCGTGCACAGCCGTCAGGCAGTTTGACGCGCCTGATTTTAGGGCCGCTCACGCCTGGAATGTTGTAAAGGACTGCGAGTTTTTCATTGAGCATCGCGAAGTCTGATTCTACGAGATAGCCAGCATGGTAGTTCTGCTCTATGAGCTCGCGGAAGTAGGCACGCGTTTCTGCGACCATGGAGTCCTGCATGTAGGGATTGAACTCGGGGTAGAGTTTTTTATCGGGATCGTTGGTCGCAATACTGCGCAGTTTCAACCACTGGCCCATGAAATCAGCGATAAACCGTTGGGAATTCGAATCCTTGAGCATACGCTCGACCTGCCCCGCGAGCACCTTTGGATCCCGGAGTTTGCCTTCCACTGCTAGGCTCGTGAGCGTGCTGTCGGGCATTGAATTCCAGAGCCAGTACGAAAGACGCGAGGCGAGGGCGAAGTCGTCTAGTTTGCCCTGCGGTTCGTAATGATAGAGGAACGCTGGTGAGCACAGGGCAGAGCGGTAGGCATTGCGCATCGCCGTTTCAAAACAATCGCCAGCCTTCAGTCGCGAGGCAACAAGCGCGACGTACGCTTTCCTCACTTCGTCCGTTACGGGCCGGCGGAATAGTTTTGGCAAGAAACCGGCCAGAAGGCGGTCGGCGTCGGCAAGCGCATCTTGAGCCTGCACGGTCCACGTTCCCTTGATGGGCTCGGGACGGTTCACCGCGCCTATGATTTCCTGCCGGAGAAGTTTGCGCAGCGGCGGACGGGCGTCTTTCTGTTCTTCTTTTTTGAATTCGCTCAGAGGCAGGTCACCGAAAAGCAGGCGATGACTGCGCGGCGGCCATACGTCGTTCAGAGGGCCCTCCACATCGAGCCAGTCATTCACGATGCAGGGGCCGGTGTAGCCCATGGTTCTGTCGAGCTGCCCCCAGGTGCCAACGCGATAGAGCACGACATGGGCAAGAGAGGCGGTGTTAAACCCGAAAGCCTCCTTCGGATTCAACCAGACTGTTTGCTCGTGTACTTTGGGTTCCAGCGACGGTGCGTCGTAATATCCGAGTACATAACTCGGATGCTGGCCGCCGCGTCCATTTTCATTGAATTGCACCACGGATAAGCGGGCCGCTTCAACGCCGCGTGCGGGAAGGATTTGCCCTTTGTCCCACCACAGGCTCCAGAACGAGGCTTTCACCCGGTACCGGCCTGGATGCAACGCTACGAATTTGCGGAAGTATGGGTTCCAAGACTCATCCTCATGACGGAAAACTCCAACGCTGCTCTGTCTGTCGAACAACCCGATGCTTTCATGCGCGCCTTGGTTGATGTGCGCAAATTCACCTGCGGGCGGAAATTCAGGGTCGATTTTTTTATCACGAAACAGCATGGCGTCGCCGCCCATGAGCATGATGTCGGTTTCGTAGTTCTTGGCCAAAGAGAGCCTGACAGACTCCACCGGAGGAGCTTCGGTCTGCACTGCGATGGCCATGTCCAGAGTTTTGTCCGCAGCCTCGATGTATTTGGAGAGGTTGACATGGGAGATGTCCAGCGCGTCGGCATTCGTATCGAAGCCATGTGCGCTTCCGTCTGAGGGGAGCATCATTTGCAGGCCGATACCCTGCAGATCGAACAGGTCGCGGAGTGTGTTTTCGTATTCAACCCGGGTCAGGCGGCGAATGCCTGTGCGGCTCGCCATATCCAGTCTTCCCCGTTCCGCCTTCACGAGGGAGGCCGCGAGAGTGGCTGTCACCGACTTGATGTCCTCGAGTGCCGGACGTTTTTTCTCTTTTTTCGGGGGCATCTCGCCCGACTGGATGCGGTCGTGGACCTTGACCCACTTAGCAAAAATCTCAGGATCAGCGTAGTCGGGCTTTAGCGAGGTGAGGTCAAGATTCCCCTTCTTGGTATCAGCGTCATGGCACTTCGCGCAGTGTTGTTCGAGAAACGGAGCCGGCTCCGCGGCGTGAAGATTTGCTGCCAGAAAAAGCGCATAGATAGCGGATTGGCTAATTGTTTTAGAAACCGACATCATATGATTAGGGGAAAGTGTGATCTGTGAACAATGGAACGCCCTTGAGAAGAGGAAGGATTCACTGAAACGCCACTTAGCCTACTCGAATTTAAAATGACTATTCAAGCCGACAAGAAAGCTTGGCCCCAGAATGTTACTGGGTCGTAAATGTAAACATTATCGATATTTGGATAAACAGTAGTTTTCAATCCCGAGCGCTTCGTAAGTAGCGATATGTGGCACCCCTTGGCTTTCAATGAGGCGCACACAACAGGGAAGGAGAGTCGTCGGGTTTGTGGAAGTCGTTTTCCATAGATCCCATAGGTGCGCTCTTTCCTATGCCCGCGTGCGTCTCGCGACTCCGCTACGGTGGCGTCAGCGCACTGGAGGATTGCTGGGCATTACAAACCATTGTTACCCGCCGATTCGATGATCGAGCGTGCTTTAGAAGTCTCTGTGGTATCC
>CANJPY010000009.1 GCA_947476255.1 Chthoniobacteraceae bacterium
CAGCGAAGAGATACCGCCCTCCAGAAACCCGCATCCCTTTTTCACAAAAGACGCTTGCCAAAAGGGTTCGCGCCGCTGATTCTTCCCGCCCTCTTACGTCGGGCCGTAGTTCAGCTTGGTAGAACGCTTGAATGGGGTTCAAGAGGTCGTGGGTTCGAATCCCGCCGGCCCGACCACTTTTATTTAGAGTGACTTACAGAGCAAGTCTTGGTCTTGCACACCTGTCCTCGATCCTGTTGCTTACAAGTTTTTTCAGTCGGGACGGCCAAAGTGATCTGTTTCCGAAGTTTAACAAGCCAGCGGCTAATGTGGTTGAAAAAACACCCCCTGTTTGTGAAACCCGGGTATTTTTGGTGTTTGGTGTTAAATCACCCCCCTGTCCAGAGCATGCCCCCATTGCTGGCAGACTCAGACTCTTCCCGAGCAGTGGGCGCAAGTTGCGCGAGACAGCCCCGGGCGTGAAGCTCAACGCAACAGGCAATTTCACGATTTCCCCGACTGTCTAATATCTTCTGCAATATCTTGGGGAACGACTGGAGGTTGAAATTAGGTTAGCAAGTGAAAGTTTGAATTTCCGAACCCCTCCGCGTACTGAAAGGGTGCATTCGAGTGCTCCTCAACAAACTTATGTCATCTGTCCTTTCCTTTTTTTTCCGTAGCCTCCCGCTGCCGCGCGTCCTTGTGAGCCTGCTGCTCGGCTTCGTGAGCTCCAACGCACTGCTTGCAGAAGATCCCTTCGAGAAGCGCACCTTCAGTGGCGCCGACGGCCACAGCCTCTCGTACCGACTGCTCTCGCCCCCGAACCTCGCGGCTGGGCAGAAATATCCGTTGGTGGTGTTCCTGCACGGTGCAGGTGAGCGCGGCAATAATAATGAATCACAGCTTCAGCACTGTGTGCGCGATTTCGCCAAGCCAGAGAACCTTGAAAAATACCCCTGCTTCGTGCTGGCGCCCCAATGTGAGAGCCGATTCAGGTGGTGCGAGGTCGACTGGGGCGATCCGAAACCGCACCTGACACCCAAGGAGCCGAGTGTGCCCACGGGCTTGCTCTTAAGTTTGCTTGCCGAATTCACCAAGCAGCCGGCCGTGGACACCGATCGCCTTTACATCACCGGCCTTTCGATGGGAGGGTTCGGCACGTGGGACATGATCACGCGAAACCCGGGGATGTTTGCAGCCGCTGCACCGATCTGTGGGGGCGCAGACGTGAGCGCCGCGCCCAGCTTGGCAAATCTCCCAATCTGGGTCTTTCATGGCGGCGCTGACGGGGTGGTCAAGACCGTGCGTTCGCATCTGATGATCGAGGCGCTCAAAGCGGCCGGAAGCAAAACAGTGAAGTACAGCGAGTACCCCGGCGTCGGCCACGGCTCGTGGCGCAACGCCTTCGCTGAACCGGAGTTCTTCACCTGGATGTTTGCGCAGAAACGCGGCTTGGCGGCGCCCCAATAGCAACAGGAAGGAAACCACCCTTCCAACCTGGCGCGCAAGCCCTCCACTGTAAGGAAGTGAGGAACAGGGCGCCACCCTTTGTATGGGAGCCTCACAGCTCGAGCTGGGCAGCAAGGCGCGTAAGCTCCAAGCACTCTGCCACGAGGCCTTCCCATAAGCCGACGTCTCCCTCAAAAGGGGAGGAAAGGTACGGCATCAGTTTGAGAGAGAACGCGCCCATGAGCGATGCAAAGTCGGCGTCCATGAAAAGCTCGCGGAAGCCTTGTTTCGCAAGAGGCGGTCCGCCCTTGGCCACCATGGCTGCGAATGCCTCGATCTGCGCCAAGCGTGACTGCGCCACAGCGCGCACGCGCATGAGAATCGCAGCCAGCGGTTCCTCGGGCGGGGACAGGAGAGTCAACCCCTCGAGCCGAGGGGCCTTGGCGTCCCCTCCTGCTGGCAGCCTCCAGTCTCCAGGCGCCATTAGCGTGGTGTTGTTCAATCGCGCCCCCCGGTCCGTGACATTAACCACCAAACCCTGAGGCCATGAATCGAGCAGGTTGTTCAATGCCTGCCAATCGGCTTGAATATGAGTGGGCACAGTCAACGCATAATTGCCAGGTACTCGGGGATGCCGCATTTCAGCATTAAAACCCGACTGCGTGTAAAGCTCCACGTTTACTCCCTGAAAATGACGCCGTTGCGCGTCATTTTCATCCAGAGACTGGTCCATGCCCAAAAGATAAATGGGCGCGCAGCCAAGAAAGCGGGCCAACGCCAAGGCCGTCACTCCACAGTTATCTACCACCGGCACCAAGGTCCGCGCCACCCCCTGCTGCTGAAGCCAATCCACAGTAACCTGACGACTGGAACAAAAAACAATCCCCCCAGCCACAGGCACTTGCGACCAAGACGGAGGACTCAAATTGGCCAACACCAACCAGCGTGGAGGTTCAGGGACGCACTCCAGGCACTTTTGAGGAACTTTAGACACGTCCACCGAAACGCCGAAATCCGCCACCACGCCCTGCCGGGCTAAAGCGCCAAGCGCAGAATCGGCTGAAAAAACCACAGCCCGGCTTGCCCAGTTTTTTAACAGCGGCCCAGTGAGATCCAGCGACGGCCCCGCCCCACAGACCACTGCCGGAAATCCCGCCAAGGCGCCTGCCCATTCCGCAGGAAGGCGCCTTCGCGCATAGGCAGAAAGGTTGCTCAAAATATTTCGCTGCCAGAAGAATCCATCCCTTTGGCGAGTGACGCGATTTGTAAGGATACGGCGCAGAGCAGGGGTGATTGTTCCCAACGCATCGGCGGCGGCGGCGTCTCTCATCACGGCCGCGCCGAGCAAGACGGTCGGCAAACGGAGGGGATCTCTTCGTACAAAAGCCTCAAGCGCGTCATCAATCACGTTTGGCGCGCTCACAGGTATTTCCACGACCCTAAACGGCTCGGGTAAACCGGCAGGCCACGTTGCTCGGTCCAAGGGCGATACAAACCACAGGATGGCTCTGTAGCGAAGCAAGGTCGGTACTGTCTCGGCATTCAAGCTCCCCACCACGATGGCCAAAGTGGCTCCCTCAGTCGGTTGCTCAAAACAAAACCCTGCAGGCATAAACATGCTTTAAATTGAAACTTGTCGGAGCCTTGAGTCGGAAAAGGGGCCCTCCACTGGAGGGAACAACTCTTTGGTGTGTCCATCCAGCCTGCACATCCGCCGAGGGAGTCGTTCCAAGGACCTTGCGCCTCCAATCCCTGGGGCACGCAGACAGGTCTTTAGATCGCCCCGCGTCCAGGGGCGCCCTCTGGAAATCCGAACACAGCTGCAAAGCCTTGTGTTTTTTTCAGAGATATCAACACTGAAAATCACCCGCTTAGGAATCAAATCTCGGGTTAACTTGGACTGCATTATCCTTTTGTTTGTCTTTTGCTTTGCCCCACATACGCACTAAGTTTGTTTTGACTTCCTCGTTTCTCAAGCGGTCAACTTCCTTCTGCAAGACTTCTCGAGCAAGAAAATTCCCCCGCGTCCACGCCGGCACTTAGACCGGCCTTCTCACAACTGTACCCGCTTTCGAGTTTCCCGCCGTTTTTCCAGCAGAATACAAACTTAAGGCGCTCGCAATCCACGCAGCCAATCCTGAGGCCTGAAATGTAGTGACTAAAACAAGAGATAACAGGAGGTGGCTCTATGTGCGGGTGGCAGGCGCAATCGAAGCATTGATTCGCTCGGGCGTGTTGCGCGCGGGGGACAGGGTTCCCTCGGTGCGGCGGACGAGCGCCCAGCACGGCGTAAGCGTAACGACGGTGGTGCAGGCGTATGTGGCACTTGAAGATCGCGGCTTGATCGAGGCGCGGCCCAAGTCGGGGTTCTTTGTTCGGGCTCAGCTGCGGGATCAGGTGCCGGAACCAAAGGCATCGCGACCGGCGATAGCGGCGACGACCGTGGAGTTTGGAAGTTTGCAAACGAAGATCTTCGAAGCCGCCTTGCTACCGGAGGTGGTACCATTTGGCGCGGCGTACCCGGGCGCGGAAAATCTGCCGGTGGTGAAGTTGAACCGGATCATGGCCTCGGTGGCGCGGCGCGAGGGCGCTGGCGCTGTGGGCTACGATATGCCGCCGGGATGTGAAGCCCTGCGGCGCCAACTCGCGAAGCGTTCGCTCGACTGGGGCACGCAGCTTTCGCCAGACGATTTTATTACCACGTGCGGGGGGACGGAGGCGCTGGCGCTGTGTCTGCGTGCGGTCACCAAGCCGGGCGATGTCGTGGCAGTGGAGTCCCCGAGTTACTTCGGCGTGCTGCAGCAGATGGAAGAACTTGGCTTAAAGGCTTTAGAGATCTCGATGCACCCGCGGGATGGGATGAATCTGGAGGCGCTCGAGCGCGCGCTGAAACGGCGCCGCGTGGCTGCGTGTCTCGCAGTGCCAAACTTCAACAACCCGCTCGGCTCCCTCATGCCGGACGAGCACAAACTGCGGCTCATCGAAATTCTTGCGCGATACGACATCCCGTTGATCGAGGATGACATCAATGGCGCGCTCGCGCACAGCGGACCGCGACCGCGGGTGGCGCAGTCGTTTGACCGCGACGGCCGGGTGATGCTGTGCGGCGCGTTTTCCAAAACAATCGCTCCGGGCTATCGTATAGGCTGGGTCGCGCCCGGGCGGTATTACGCAAAGGTGAAGGCTCTCAAACTCTCGAGCACGCTCGCCACTGCGTCTCTGCCGCAGATGGCAATCGCAGAATTTGTGGCGAACGGCGGTTACGATCACCACCTCCGCAGACTGAGGCAGAACTTCGCGGCGCAGATTCGCCACACGAGCGAGGCCATCTCAGCGGCCTTCCCCCCAGACATTAAAGTGACGCGACCAACGGGCGGCTTCGTCCTATGGGTTGAGTTGCCGAAGAAAGTCTCGGCGTTTCAGCTGTACGAACGCGCCCTGGCGCAGAAAATAAGTATCGCGCCCGGGCCGATTTTTTCTGCATCACAGGCTTTCGAAAATTTTATCCGCATCAACTGCGGTCACCCGTGGTCGCCGCGACTGGAGCGGGGGATCGGCACGCTTGGAAAGCTGGTGGAAAGCCTGCGCTGAGGCTCTATCTGTGTTGGTCGGAAATCGTGCCCTCTGTATCTAGTGTCCCAGCGGTGGGGCTGTAGCGTTGAGGCGTATGCAAACCGATGCCCTGTTAACCCTTCGCTGGATATTCACCGGTCTCTTCATCGCCGTCTTCTTGGGCGGGCTCTGGACTTTAAAAAATTATCAGCGGCTTTTCGGGACCGATCAGGAAATGCCCAGCGAGAACTCCAGTTCGCGTAGTTACAACAAAATGCAGGCGCTCCTGCTGTGGCTCCACGCGCTGCTTCTTACTGGGGCGTTTGCGCTGGGATTGCACTGAAGCGGCCCTGAAAACGCCAAAACTGCAGCCTCAACGAAAACTTATTCGCAGATGACATGAGGTTGTCCAGGGGCTGGAGATCCACCTCTCTGGCGCCTGCATCCACGAGCCTTCAGCGCGCCCCGCGACAATAGGATAAGCGCGCGTCTCGGAAATCGGACGAAACGCGATTTATACCATCATTCTCAGATCCCCCCCGAGCGGCCCCTGTAAATCTCCTCAACTCCGCAGGAACCTTCCCCAAAGCCTTGGGGCTTTGGCCTGCGCCCGCCCGCGTCCACCGCTCCCTCCTTCGCCCCGCCGTCCCGACTGTTGCCTCGGTTTCAGCATTGCCGCAGGGCGTGGAACATCACGGGACCGCATTCCGGATGACACAGACAAGCCTCGGATTACACCGAGTTTTAGATTCAGGCTTGCCGATTGCTGATAGATTCCTAGGTTAGTCGTTGTATGGCTGAACTCGCACCTGTTGCTTACGATTCGAAAATCGAGGGAAACGTGATTTTTACCCAACTCGACGCAGCCATGAACTGGATGCGCAAAAACTCGTTGTGGCCCATGCCCATGGGACTTGCGTGTTGCGCCATCGAACTGATGGCCTCAGCGAGTTCGCGCTTTGACATCGCGCGTTTTGGCTCAGAGGTGATGCGCTTCTCCCCGCGGCAAAGCGACGTCATGATCGTCGCAGGAACGGTCACCTACAAAATGGCCCTAGCCGTGAAGCGCATCTGGGACCAGATGCCCGAGCCCAAGTGGTGCATCGCCATGGGCGCCTGCGCTTCAAGCGGCGGGATGTACCGCTCCTATTCCGTACTCCAAGGGATTGACCACCTCATCCCTGTGGACGTGTACATTTCTGGGTGCCCGCCCCGCCCCGAAGCGTTGATTGAAGGGTTGCTGCGTCTGCAGCGCAAAATTGAAAAGGAACCCGCTCTTTACAACCAAAAAAAGGCGCTTCTTGAAGGACTCGCTGGCGAATAAACCGTTGCTTTTAAGACAGAAAGAGCGCTTCCAAACTTTTTTACAATGAGCCACTCACCCAAAGCCGCCATCGCAGCGGTGGAATCCCATTTCAAGGTTCTTCAAAAAACAGAATTTCGAGGCGAAACCAGTCTCACCGTAGAAGCCGCCAAGATTGCCGAGGTGTGCTTGTTTTGCAGGGACACGCTGGGCTTCAATTTTTTGAGCGACCTTAGCGGGGTGGACCATCTCGGGGAAGATCCTCGCTTCGAGGTTGTTTACGAACTTTACCAGATGGAAAAGGGAGAATGGCTCCGCCTGAAGACACGGGTTTCGGAAGACCATCTCGAATTACCCAGCGTCACCGGCGTCTGGGCGACCGCAGACTGGCATGAACGTGAAGCCTTTGACATGTACGGCCTGCGTTTCTCCGGTCACCCCGATTTGCGCCGCATTCTCATGTGGGACGGCTACCCTTTCCACCCGCTTCGCAAAGACTTCCCTCTGGGTGGCAAACCCAGCGCGATGCCGGATGTTGCCTTCAGTGAAGCCGCGCCTTTGGAGGGTGGCCCGTTCGTGACCGTCCCTTCCACCGCCACAGTCAAGGACCGCGAACCACGCGCCCGCGGCTAGGCCCGCGGCTGAAACTCACGCCTGTAGCGTGAGGCGCCCGCCTGCCGAGGAGGAGCTAACGCACCACGTTTTCTTAATCCCGCTTGACTTAATCCCGCTTGACTTAATCCCGCTTCACGCTTTGGCGCGAGGCATTTCCGTTGCCCAGAGCATGCTCCGCTCAATTTTGGGCGTCAGCTCACCTAAAAAAACATTCCAAAAACCAGATTCACCTCGCTTCGAAATGGTTAGCGTTGCCTGAAAACAGGGACGCCCGGAATAATGTCACCAGAACGAGGAGGGGCCGCCCCGCGCTCCAACACCGCCTTTGGTTCGGGTTCCGCCTTCGGTAATGACGGTGCCGGTTGCGGGGTTGAGATAAAGACGGTTTCCGACGGAGCCTCTGGGCGAGGCGTTAGCACGGATTCAGGCACCCGGGGTTGACTCGGAGCCGAGGCTGAGACCTTGGGCTCTGCTTTGATCAAGTTGGGAAGGTACTCCACCTTGGATTCGCTTTGCGGAAGTGGCTCCTCCGCGTATCGACGCAGCGGAATCTGCTCCTTGGGCAACTGTCCCGTTTCGGAAGACGGCCTTCGGGCGCCCACAACGATAGAATCCCCAACTTTGGGCATCCCCGACACAATATCTAAAATCAAATAGGGACGCTTCTGATATTTACTGACCACCAATTCTCCGGAAACATTCGGCCCGGAATAGGAGCGCAGAGGAGTGTCAGGATCAGGAGAGGGAGCTGTGCCGATATCCACCAGGGCAAAGCCCATTTCTTGATTGACGAGCGCAACCCGCCCCAAGCTTTGCTGCCAAGAGGATCCTGTTGCTTCTTTTTTCGGGGAGTCCGTCTGAGACGCCGGTTTAGATGTTGTCTTCTTCGGCTTTGGGGAAGAACAAGAGGCCAAAAAAGACACGCACAAAAACGTGCACCCGAACCGTGCGATTCGGGGCAGGAACTTGTTTGAGGATGTTCGTAAAAATCTCAAAGTGGAATGAACGACAGAATGACAGAACAAGAGGCTTAAAAACAAGGATTCCCCCTGTTCGAATAACCCGGACAATGACCAACCCGCTCCTTGCACCGCTCAAAGTCGGCGAGAACGCATTAGCATGGCATGGCAGCGTACATCACCCTGAGCTTGGAACAACCCCCGTTTGAGAGGATTTGCATAAAACACCAAGCTTCCATTAATGCGCATTTGGGGTCCGATCCCCTCAGTGCGGTCCGCCTCGACCGTGGTGGCGCTCCCCCTGTCACGCCGAAAAAACGCACCTCCCTTTTCCTCCTCCTCCAACCTTTGGGACGGGCGCATTTTTTCAGAGAAAGGCACTCGCCACCCACTAAAACTTAGCAGAGATTTAAGGCCCTGCTTGAAGCGATTTTTATCCAGCCTACTCACCACGCATCCTCTGGGCCCTGCACCCGAGATTCTTGTGCTGCAGTTAAGACGGATCGGTGAACTGGTCCTCACAACCCCCGCACTGCGCTTGCTGCGAGATACATGGCCCGAGGCAAAGATCACAATCGTGATTAGCGATACCTGCCAGGAACTAGCCCCCACCCTGCCGAGAATGGACGAAGTCTTGGTGTTTCATCGCCAACTCAGCCACAACTATGGCCTCCTGAAACGCTTGCTTACTGGAAACTTTGATCTCTGCCTGGATTTCAGCGGCACCGACCGTTCGGCCTTGTTTTCAATCGCCTCGCGCGCCCGCAGACGTGTGGCTTTCGATTGGGCGCGCAAGGGCCCGCTCCGCCGTTTAATCTACCAAAACTTCGTCCACGTTGCCCGCAGCACCAAACACACTGTGGATCAGATGCTGGAACTCCTGCACCCCATCGGGTTGCGTCCGGCGGTTCCAGAACCTCCGCTCTGTCTTACCGTACCCGCCATCGCTGAACGCCGGGTCAACATTCTACTCAGAGAGTGCGGCGTTCCAGCCCAGTTTGTGTTGCTTCATCCAGGAACAGCCGTCAGCGAAAAATACTGGCTCCCAGAAAGATGGGCGGAAGTCATCCTCCATATTCAACGCAAACACGGTATCGCCTGCATCATGACTGGGGGGGCTGAACTTGAGGAACAAAACCACCTCCGCGCCATTCAAACCGCTCTGGCGATGCTTGGAGACGGTCCGCTGAGCATCACGCTGGTCGTCCTCGCAGGCCAGTTGGATCTTACCCTTCTCACAGCATTGGTGGCACGCTGCAGTCTTGCCGTCTGCTGCGACACGGCGGTGATGCATATCGCAGCCGCATTTCGACGCCCTCAAATTAGTTTATTCGGACCCACCAATCCCTTTGAGTGGCGCCCCCGACACCCGCTCTCGCGTGTGGTGTCCGCCGCCTCTCCAAACGCGCTCGCGGCAGTCTTTTCTCCGGAAGCCCCCGCCGCAGCCATGAGCGAGATTCCCTCAGCAACCGTATGCCGCGAAATCGACACCCTCATTCAAGCGCACGTGTTTCAAGAAATACGAAGTACCCAGTGAAAAGCAGGCTTTTTAGAAGTCTTCGGCCTCCTTGGGTTACCTACGCAAACCAGCCATGAGCACGCCCCCTTTTTTTTTCGCCTCTCTCTTGCTGATATTTCTGCTCGCCATCACACAAAACTGCCGGGCCCAAATATCCTACAACCAACCCGCTGCCAGAGTTGTGAGGAATGCTGACGGCACGCGCCTAAACATCAAAGTCGATCCTCACAGCCAGCGCGTGGAGGAAGTCTTGGAAGACGCCAACAAAACCGTGGTATGGCGTATCGTTAAAGAACTCGACGATGCCCTCCAACCCTTGCGGGCAACCAAGTACGACGCCAAAAACAACATCGTATCCCGCCACCGCTACCTCATTCTCCGGGGCCGAACCGAGGAGGAAGAGATACGGGATGCCAATGATAAATTCCTCTCAAAGCTTGTTTTTTATTATGATACCAAAGGGAGGATGACCCGGGTGGAACAGTTGAATGCCCAGGGGACAGTGGTGTCCGTTTCCCGCTCCAGTACCCAGCCAGGAAGATCCCCAGGCAGCGAGCCCGCACCCTCCACCCCTTCACGATGACAGAACCCACCCTCCTTCTCTTTGATATTGACGGCACTATTCTTACCAGCGGAGGCGCAGGTGAAACGGCTCTGCGCCTTGGCTTTCAGGAGGAATTCGGGCTGGTAGAAACGCTCACCCAAGTTGAAATCTCGGGAAGAACAGACTCAGGGATCGCGCGGCAGATTTTGGCAAAACATGAACTCGAAGCCACCGCTGAGAATCTGGAGCGCTTTTTTAACGGGTACCTGCGCCACCTGGAGGGACTCCTTCCAAAGCGCGAAGGCAGGTTACTGCCAGGAGTGCTGCCCCTGCTGGAAGCCCTTCTTGAAATGCCAAATGTCTGCCTTGGCTTGTTGACAGGCAACTTGGAGCGCGGTGCGTTTTTAAAACTTCGCCACTACGGCGTCGGGAACGTCTTCAAATTCGGAGCTTTTGCAGACGATCACCACGACCGCAACCAACTCGGCGCTTTCGCGCTTGCGCGGGCACGTGCCCTCCACGGGATCACCTTCGCCCCAGAGTCGACATTCGTGCTGGGCGATACCCCTCATGACATCAGTTGCGCCAGAGCGTGCGGAGCACGGGTGCTTGCCGTCGCTACCGGCAGTTTCACACTCGACCAGCTCGCCCCATTCCAGCCCGACGCCCTGTTTCGGGATCTTTCCGATCTTCCCGCCGTATTACGCGCCCTCGGGCAGGGCTCCTAATTGTGCCCTCGGGCAGTCCTCCTCCTCATTCTCTCCAGGCGTCGCTTTTTAGAATTGAAGACCCCTACCTTCACCTCCCTGGAACTCACCAACTGGGAACTCATCAAGCGCCTGCTCGCGTTGTCCTGGAGATACCGCCTGGGCTGTCTGCGGATTCTCTGTGCGCAACTCATACTGCTCTTGAGCGGACTCGGATCCATTGCCCTGACGGGGCTTGGCATCGATGAACTACGGCACGCGATAGACCCTTCAACACGGCCGCCTCTGTGGCCTTCTTATTTGACGCCTCCCGCCCAGTGGCAGGCTATGTCCATTTTGGGCGCGCTTGCCACGGCGATTCTCCTCCTCGCCGCTCTTCGCATGGGGGTCGGCTACCTCAATGGCGTCTGGTTCGGCGAACTTCTTCAGGGCAGAATGGTGGTCGATCTCCGCGCGGAATGTTACGACAAACTCCAACGACTCAACTTTCACTTCTTTGACTCCAATTCGAGCAGTTCACTCATTAATCGCATCGGCGGCGACGTCCAATCCGTCCGGTTGTTTGTGGATGGCGTTTTATTTCAGTTGGTCAACTTGGTGGTGTCTGTGTCCGCGTTTCTGGGATACATGCTGGCCGTCCACGTGAAACTCACCATTGCCTGCCTGGCAACCACTCCGCTTCTCTGGGCCGCCTCCGCTCTGTTCTCCCGCTCCGCACGGCCCGCCTACAAGCACACCAGCGACTTGTTTGATGCTCTGGTACAAAGACTCGCCGAGAGCATCCGGGGCATGCAGGTCATCAAGGCTTTCGGTAGGGAAACGCCTGAACTCCAAAAACTCGAAACGGCAAATGACGCGGTCCGAGACGCGCAGCACGAGATTTTCCGAAAAGTCAGCACCTTCGTCCCAGTCACCTTGTTCCTGAGTCAGGCCAACATCATCATTTTACTCGGCTATGGCGGCTGGCTGGCCATGCGCGGCGAAATCGGAGTGGGCACCGGCCTGGTGAGTTTTGCCGCGATTCTACAGCAATTTTCAGGGCAGATCGCAAACATTGGCAATATTGCAAACTCCATGCAGCAGTGCCTGCGCAGCGCCCAGCGCGTGTTTGAAGTACTGGATGCTCCCGTTGCCATACAGGCTCCGGCCAGCCCAAGACGCTTGGAAAAAGTCAAAGGGGACATCACCTTCGACAACGTCAGCTTCTCCCACGGAGAGGCCGCAAACCTCCAGAATATCCACCTCAAAGTAACTGCCGGGGAATGCATTGCGATTGTCGGCCCCACCGGAAGCGGCAAGACCACCCTCTTGAATCTCATCCCCCGCTTTTACGATCCCTCCTCCGGAAGAATCCTCCTCGACGGTCACGACATCACGGAATTTGATCCTCTGGAATTACGAAAACACATAGGCTTGGTTTTCCAGGAAAGCTTTCTCTTCAGCTCAAGCATCGGAGCCAATATTGCCTTCGGCCGCCCTCACGCTTCGCAAGAGCAAATTGAGAAAGCCGCGAAGATCGCCGCCGCTCACGATTTTATCACCGCGCTTCCCGAAGGCTACAACACCATTTTAGGCGAAGCGGGCGTGGGCCTCTCCGGCGGCCAAAAACAGCGTCTGGCAATCGCGCGGGCCCTGCTTCTGGATCCCGCAATTTTACTGCTCGATGATCCAACCGCCGCGGTGGACCCGGGGACGGAACGTGAGATTGCCGACGCCATGCAGGCCGCCATGGCCGGCCGCACCACTTTTGTCATCGCCCACCGACCGGCCTTGTTGCGCCGCGCCTCCCTGATTTTTGTGCTCGATAACGGCCGGATCGTACAGTCTGGAACCCACGAAGCCTTGATACAAACTCCAGGCTACTATCGGAACGCCGTGTCCATGCAATCCGGTGACACAGCCGAACACAGAGGGGGGCTTGATCAGCCATGAAACCTGGGATCATTCCCCTCACCCATGTCAAACACGACCCCGAGGTCACGCAGCAAAGACCCGACCAAGGCGTTGTGCGTCTGCTGGTCCGGGCTTTCTCATACACGCTTCCCCACAAGCGGCTACTCATTCCGCTTGTCCTTCAGGTTCTCTTAAGGGCTGCACTGCTCCCCATCGGTACTTGGGCCTTGGCGGCCGTCATCAACGGCCCCATCGAACACCGGGATCCCAGCGGCATTATTGCCGGTGCTCTCGCTTTTGCAGGACTTGCGGCTTTCACAAACTGGATGTTTCACTTCCGCTACAAACTCGCACTCCAACTCGGCGAGGCGGTCATTCATGACCTGAGAAGCGAAGTCATGCGGCATGTTTTCCGCATGCCCATGGTTTTCTTCGATACGACCAAAGTCGGGCGCATTATCGGAAGAGTCACCTCCGATATCGACAGCATTCGCACAGGCGTTCAAGACGTGGTCTTTATCACCGCAGTGCAACTGGGCCAGATGGTCGTAGCCGGCGCCATGATGATCTACTACGACTGGGCGCTCTTTCTCGTGGTGCTCCTTCTGGCTCCCATTATTTGGTCGCTTAACAGGGCCTTCACCAAGCGGATGACTGAGGCACAGCGCAAAGCCACCGAAAGCTACAGCCGGATCGCAGCCACACTCGCGGAGTCGGTAAGCGGGGTGCGCGTCACCCAGGGCTTTGTCAGAGAAGATATTAATGCGGCTTATTTCAGGGAGCTTGCCGCCGACCAGGCGAAGTTCAACATGGTTATGTCACGCCAGTCAGCCGTTTTCCTGCCTCTGTTGGAGTGTAACACTCAGATTTTCACGGCATTACTTCTGGTGATCGGAGGCTGGCGCGTGCTCTCCCCGGATACGTCCGTAAGCGTCGGCAGCATCGTGCAGTTTTTTTTCCTTTCCAACCTGCTCTTTGACCCCATCAAAAACCTCGGGACCCAGTATACCGCCGCCCTTGCCGCCATGGTGGGGGCGGAACGCGTCTTCCGCTTACTGGACACCCCCCCGGCCTGGGTGGACACGGGCCAGCACGTATTGCCCGAATCTCCTGAGCCAACACAACGCGGTATCCGTGTAGAGTTCCGCGACATCTGGTTCGCCTACGACGGAGGAAAACCGGTTTTAAAAGGCATCGGCTTCCGTGCAAATTCAGGACAAACCATCGCACTTGTCGGACATACAGGAAGCGGAAAAACCTCCATCACCAATCTTCTCTCAAAACTCTACCTGCCCCAAAACGGCACCCTCCTTTTAGATGGGTTTGATATCCGGGAAATCCGCGCCGATTCGCTGCATTCGTTTCTCGGAGTCGTACACCAGCACAGCTTCCTTTTCGAAGGCTCCGTCTGTGACAACATTCGTTTTGCCAACCCCCGGGCCAGCAAGGAGGCGGTGCGCCAAGTCACACGAGAACTTGGCTTTATCGACTTAATCGAAGCGCTTCCTTCCGGTTTTGACACTCACATCGGAGAGGGCGGCACAGGCCTCTCCAGCGGACAGCGGCAACTCGTCACTTTCGCCAGGGCGCTCCTAGCCAATCCACGTTTGCTCATTTTGGACGAAGCCACGAGCGCCATCGACGCCCCCACCGAGGAGCGCCTCCAAAACGCGCTTCAAAGGCTGCTTCAAGGCAGGACAAGTTTCGTCGTAGCCCACCGCTTAAGCACCATCCGCAACGCAGACCTCATCCTCGTGCTGGACCAAGGAGAGATCCTCGAACGCGGGACACACTCGGAACTCATCAGCCAGGCTGGTGCTTACGCCAAACTCCACGCCCACTTTGTAAAAGGATAATCCGCCGGCGCTCCCAACGACGGGACCATGGGAGCCCACTCAAAATCTCCCGGGGCAACTCTCCAAACTCCTGCCCCTTCAATACTTTATCAACCGCTTGTTGAAGCCATTGCCACCATCCGCCAGTCCTACGGTGCGGATGGTGTCTCTTCAGTGTTCGAAAACAGCTCAGATTCCCTGCCAATTTGCTTGAGCAACAACTGCGTTTCCTCAAACAACTCTTCATTCGTTTGGTCGTGAGCCAGCGCACTAATCATAAAGTCTGCCGCTTCATCCAAGCGATTCTGGGCACGAAGGATGATTGCAATCTGTCTGAGCGTTGCCACATCGGGAGTATTAGTATTGACGGAATCCGCAAGCAACGAAAGCGCCAGTTGAGACTGTCCCAAATCCCGCATCACAAAAGCCAACTCCCGAAGCGCAGCTGAATCACGAGGGTCTTTTTCAAAAATTTTCCCGAACGCTGCGGCACTCTCGTCGTAGCGCTTTTCAGTCGCTAAGCTTTTTGCCTCTTCAACAGGATCTTCAAAGTGTTTGGACATCACCGACGTTAAGCAGGGAGAATGCCAAAGAAAACCTTTTTAAAAGGAGCTACACCCTAAAAGGAGCTACAGCCAGACGCATGCATGAAAGCAAACAAACCAGGAGCGCAGCCAGCAATACAACATAACACGCAACCCTAGGCCAGCGCCTTCGCGCACCGGATCCTTCCAAAAAAAACTCCGCTCCCTGCATGGCCAAACACCGCGCGCTGCTCCGGAAAACAGCGCCCACCCAGCGCCCACCCAGTGTCCGAACCGCTTCACGCCATGCATCTCAAAAAGCAACCGCGAGCCCCGTGTGGGACGAGCGCATCATCACTCCCAGTCACACAGAGCGTCCGGGCATCCCCAACCAAAAGGATCAACACAAATCACTCACATTGAGATCATTACGCGCACAGCAGGAAATCGGGCAAAGATTTCCGTTAGAATTCTTATCTTTTTTTTGACTTTTTTCTAAATTTAAATATATTCTCGCCGAAATGAATTCAGGGGAGATCGAGTGTCTCCCTTAACCCCCCCGCAGGCCAAAGTTGGCAGGTGGAGGCCTTAGGTAATACAAACTATCTATTATATGATCTCCATCAATACAAACACGTCTTCCACGCTAGCGTCTTTCAATCTTCAGAAATCTAGCGACCTCCTTCAGAAAAGCCTAGCCCGCCTTTCCAGTGGTTCGAAAATCGCGACGGCGGCTGACGACGCCGGCGGCCTTGCGGTTTCGATGAAGCTCAGCAGCGCAATTAAGCGTACAGCGAATGCTTCCTCCAACGTTTCTAACGCGCTTTCCTTCCTTCAGGTCCAAGCAGGCACCCTAAAGACTGCCGCAACGGTTCTCGACCGGATGGCGGAACTTGTGACCCTAAACCTCGATATCACGAAATCCACCGCGGACAAGGCGGCGTATTCCACTGAATTCGTCAACTTGAAGAGTGAATTAGACGTCATGTCCCAGGACAAGTTCAATGGGGTATCTTTGTTCTCGGCAACAAACGACGGCGTGGGGGCCAGTCTGACACTGTATATTTCTCAGGACGGAATTCAGACGATGAACCTCAAGCAGGTCGATTTGAGCTCCGCAATGAATGGTATCGCTACTTGGAGCAACCTCGCGGGATCCGCAGGCGCAGCGAAAGTGACGACAGCGGTTCAGAGCTTGGCCACACTTATGGCCACGAACGGAGCACTGAGCAGCCGGGTCCAGTTCGCCATCGATGCGCTCAACACAAACCAAGTCTCTTTGGAAGCTTCCCTCAGCCGCATTTACGATGTGGACGTCGCAGCGGAAACAGCAAAGCTGGCTCGTGCGAATATCTTGGTGCAATCCGGTGCTGCGATGCTCACACAGGCGAATGCCTCCCAGTCCATCGCGCTCAAGCTTCTCCAGTAAGCTTAGAGTTCTCTCTTTCGAACGCCTGCGCCCGACTTGGGTGCGGGCGTTTTATTTTTGCAGGTTCGTGGAATAATTGGCAGCGCCCCCGCCCGCACGGGTTCCGGTCGAGAAACACCCCTGAATCAAATAGCCGCCAGTCGGCGCTTCCCAGTCCAGCATTTCACCAGCCACAAAAACGCCGGGAAGACAGCAAAGCATCAACTGCTCGTCTAATGCGCTCCAATCGACCCCGCCCGCCGTCGAAATCGCCTCAGACAGCGGGCGTGGTCCGAGGAGCGGTATCGGGCAACTCTTCACAAATTGGGCCGCTTCCGCTCCTGAGGCAAAAGGCGCCGTACCACGCATTCTCTTTAAGAGCCACACCGCAGATTCCCCCAGTCGCCACCTCTTACCTCCTTCCTCAAGGTAATGACGACGCGCACTCCCCAGTCGAGCCACCAAGCTCGCCTCGCTGGAATCAGGCTTAAAGTCCAGCGTCAAAACCGGTTTTTGCATCTCCCGCAACGCCCCCGTGAGCGCATAAACAATGCCTCCCTCCAGGCCGTACCGGGTCACGAGAAGCTCCCCCCGGACTGTTTCACCTCCAGCGCTGCCACTCACATTTTTAAGCGGTTTTCCTTCGACCTGCTCCAGCAAATCCTGAGGCCAAGCCACTTCCCAGCCACAATTGGAAGGCAATAACGGGCTTACCGGCACCCCGCACGTATCCAGCGCCTGCACCCAATCTCCTGCAGAACCAGTTTGAGGCCACGAACCACCTCCCAGCGCCAAAACCACCGCATCCGCATTCACCTGCCTCAGTGCCCCGTCCAATGTAAAATCGAGCTCGATTCCCTTGGCCCGCCTGAGCGCTTGCAACCGGTGTCGCATCCGGAAATCCACCCCAGCCGCACGCAGCCTCGCCACCCAGCGGCGCAGAAGTTGGGCGGACTTTAGCTCCACGGGGTAAACCCGTCCTGTACTGGCCACAAATGTCTCCACCCCAAGTCCGCGTGCCCAATTCCTGAGCTCCCCCGGGCTGAAGCCATCGAGCAATGAGCTCCATCGCGCCAGAGTTTGGGGAGAGGCCGCGTGGGCACTGTCCCCTCCAGAACGATACCTCCCTACAAAGCACTCAAACGGCTCTTCGTGGGTTATATTCATTCCCCCTTTGCCTGCCACGAGGAATTTCCGTCCCACGGAAGGTTTTGCATCAAAAACGGTAACTTTTGCCCCCTGCAAGACCGCTACTTCAGCCGCGCGCAGCCCAGCCGGCCCACCCCCAACCACAGCCACATTGATCAAACTCACGACGCTTAAAATAAACTCACACCTCCAACACCACCGGAGCGTCGGAGAGCAATTTGATCCCCTTGGCCGTCACCACCACCACATCCTCTATCCTCGCCCCCCCGACCCCGGGCCAGTAGATCCCCGGTTCCACGGTCAATACTTGACCAACCTTGAAAACGGTGGCGCCAAACCTCGGCGACTCATGGAGCTCCAGCCCAAGACCGTGCCCCGTTCCATGAAAGAATCCACGCCAGCGCCCATTGTGCTGCTCGGTCGGAAAACCCTGAACTTGAAAATATTCCCGCACTTCTTCATGCAAACTCTTTCCGGATCCTCCGGGCTTCATACTCTTGAGCACATGCCGCTGGCCGGCACGCACCGTTTCCCATAAATGCCTCTGGGCGTCGGTTGCCCTGCCCCGCACCACAGTCCGCGTCATATCACCATAATACCCAGAACGCAAATCTCTTGGAAATACGTCCAAAATAATCAGCTCCCCTCCCCTCAGCGGCCCAGAGCCACGCTCATGCGGATCACACGCCTGCGCGCCCCCCGCCACAATCGTATTCGCTGGCTGCCCGCCCGCCCGCAGCACCGCAGAATCAATCTCTGCGCGAAGGCGTTCCGAGGTCAGGACAGATCCTCCCCAGAACAACTGCTTGCGGACTCCCTCGCTGGCTGCGGAAAGCACCTCCACGCCGCGCGCTATCCCCGCAGCGGTGATTTGCAGGGCTTGTTTGAGATGCCGTATTTCAGCCGCGCCTTTGGTCTCCCGAGCGCTCCAGAATAACCCCTCGATACTATCCAGATGGATTCCACCTGCCTCAAGCTTCCGGGCAAGCCCAAGCGGAAAGTTCTGCGGCACCTCCACGGAGGCAATCTTCTTCCGCTTTAAAAAGGCGGGAAGCCACGTCCCCACGTCGCTGGAACCCTTTAGCTTCAGGCTTTTTATCTCATCAGAGACGGCCAAAACCTCATCCACTTTCGCCTGTTTCCTCCCGCGATCCACCTCAAGGTCATTTAAAAGGATGGTACGCTTCCCTCGATGCTCCAAAAAAACGAACGCATCCGGCACAAACATTCCTGCGGCATAAAGCATGTCCGGATCATGCTCGGAATCGGCGTAGATAAGTCGGGTTGCAGGGAACATGGAGCGTTTTTGAGAAATAACACACTCACCGCCAAGAATCACGCAGTGAATCTAGCGCAGGCCCGCACCCATCAACGCCTCGATCTCCTCCGCCTCTACAGGGATGCCGGCGGTGAGATCCACCGGCCCTTGCCCGGAGACGAGCACATCGTTTTCCAACCGAATCCCAAATCCCTCCTCCGGAATGTAAATGCCCGGTTCCACCGTAAGCACCCATCCCTCGCAAAACGGAGTGTGCGTGTAACCCAGATCATGCACGTCAATGCCAAGGGGATGCCCAAGACCGTGCATGAAATATTTGAGGCAGGCAGGCTTATCCTGCGTCTGTTTCTTGATGTCCGCCTTTTTAAGCAGCCCCAATTCGAGCAGTTCCTCACTCATGAGCGCCTGCGCCTCACGCTGCCAGTCACGCGCCAACTTCCCCGGCACCGCACCTGCAATTCCAGCGCGCATCACCCGCAACACAGCATTGTACACCTGCTTTTGACGGCGGCTGAACCGCCCCCCCACCGGAATGGTCCGCGTCACGTCCGCGGAATAATTTGCGTATTTCGCTCCGACATCCAGCAGCAGCAGGTCCCCCGCCTTACATGTGCGGTTGTTCTGGTGATAGTGAAGCACGCAGGAGTTTGCTCCCGATGCGATGATCGGAGAAAAGGCAAACGCGGCGTGGTTGCGAATGAACTCGTGCGCAAATTCAGCCTCCACCTCGGCCTCGTTCACCTTTGGCTTCACAAACCGCAACACCCGCCGGAGAGCGGAATCCGTAATTGCGACGGCTTTGCGCAACAGCGCAATCTCTTCTTTTGATTTCACTACCCTCAATTGGTGCAGCAAGCGGGCCAGACGCCGGTATTCATGCAAGGGATAACGCCTGCGGCAGTCCGCCGCAAAACGGGCATCCCGAGTTTCCACCTCGATCACGGCGCGGGGATGTTCGTTGCTATTGAGGTAAACCTGCTCCACCTCGCACATGAGTGTATGAAAAATGGAGGGGAATTCCGAAAGCCACTTCACATTTTTAATGCCCGAAATCTTTGCTGCATCCTCTCGGGTGTGCTTGTAGCCCTCCCAAATTTTGAGGGATTCATTGGGCTGCCGAATAAAAAGGATCTCGCGCATGCGCTCGTGAAAAACGCCCGGAGCCAGGAGCAGGATGCTCTCTTCCTGCTGGATTCCAGATAGATAAAAAAGGTCTGAATTCGCAAATGCCGGCAGTGTTGCATCTGCATTGAGTGGCAGCGGGTCATTGGCATTCAGAATCACCAGTGAATTTTTTGGAAGCAGGGCTGCGAGCCTTTCGCGGTTCTGCGAAAACAGGAGAGAAGGGATTGAGGTGTGACGCATGAATGTTTCGACATCTTTTCCACTCCCAACAAACACGCCAAGTGTTTTCCCACAGTGACTCCAGACAAACAGACCGTCGGCACGCATGACTCTAGCGCCCACCAGAATTCCCTCACCACGCAAAAGTTCTGCGCGAATTCATTCGTCCCTTGTGATACACACCTGAACGTGAATTCACCCTCATCTTTATCCCTCCCCACCTGGCCAGAACAGACCGCAGTGATCACCGGCGGTGCCGACGGACTCGGCTTTGCTCTCGCGCAAAAACTCGCCACCCGCGGAGTCACCGTGGCCGTCCTGGACGTCAACCCCGCAAAGCTCAGCGAAGCACAAAACCTTCTGGGCGAGAATGCAATCTGCCTCAGAGTGGATGTCACCAATGCTGACGAAGTCCATGCCG
Organism: Chthoniobacteraceae bacterium; assembly: GCA_947476255.1. Classification (GTDB taxonomy): domain Bacteria; phylum Verrucomicrobiota; class Verrucomicrobiia; order Chthoniobacterales; family Chthoniobacteraceae; genus Chth-196. Next base: position 20,481 of record CANJPY010000009.1, read on the forward strand.
CCGCCCAGTGCATTGTGGAACGCACCGGACGGATTGATGTGCTCGTGAACTGCGCAGGCATCACGGGGAAAACGAACATTAAGAGCCTTGAGGTGGAACTCGCTGACTTTGACCGTGTCTTCGCCTTAAACGTGAAAGGCTCCCTTCTCACATTCCAGGCTTTTGTGCCTCATATGCTGAAGCGTGATTACGGCAGGGTCCTTCATATGGCCTCGATTGCCGGGAAAGAGGGAAATGCGGGCATGCTCGCCTACTCCGCGTCCAAGGCGGCCGTCATTGGCATGACGAAAGTCCAGGGCAAAGAATATGCCGACACCGGACTGCGCGTGAATGCACTGGCCCCGGCCGTCATCAGAACCGCCATTCACGACCACATGCCCGCGGAACAAATCAAGTACATGACGGACAAAATCCCGCTGAAACGCTGTGGCACCCTGGACGAATTTGCCGCACTCGCGGAGTTTATCGTATCGCCCGAAAACACCTTCACCACGGGGTTCTGCTTCGACCTCACTGGGGGCCGCGCCACCTATTAACCTGCGAAAATTAACCTGCGAAAAACAGCGCGCACGCCCCAATGCCGGAATCAAACGTGGGAAGAGTTTTCGGAAACGCACCGTTTCGAAAACGCACCATTTGCCTGGCGCGACCTTCTCACGCAAGGATCTCTTTCACAACTTCTCCGTAAACATCGGTGAGGCGAAAATCCCTGCCTAGGTGGCGCCAGGTGAGTTTGGTATGATCCATCCCCAGTTGGTGGAGGATGGTTGCGTGCAGGTCGTGAATATGAACTTTGCCGGAAACGACCCTGTATCCCATCTCGTCCGTTTCACCATGAGTAAACCCGCCTTTGAAGCCACCACCAGCGACCCAGGAACAGAAGCTCTCAGGCTGGTGCTCGCGGCCGTGTTTGTCGATGGGCGCAGTGCCACTGAGATCCTGACTCCACGGCGTGCGTCCGAATTCACCACTCCACAACACCAGCGTATCCTCCAGCAACCCACGCGATTTTAAGTCCTTGAGCAAGGCCGCCACAGGCTGGTCCGTCCGGGCGCACAGTTTGGGAAGGTTTCCACGGATGTCGCCGTGGTGGTCCCAGCCGCCCATCGTCACCTGCACAAACCGAACACCTGCCTCGCTTAATTTACGAGCCAGCAGACAGGCCCGGGCATTTTTGTCGGTCTCCTTGCCATCGACCCCATAAAGCCTCCTCGTAGCCTCCGTCTCCTTGGCGATGTCCACGATCTCCGGCGTCGTCGTCTGCATACGAAACGCGAGCTCCAAGTTCTGAATCATCCCCTCCATGCCTGCATCACCGTTGAGTTCGCCCACCATACGGCGGTTCATCTCCTGCACCAATTCAATGCGCTGACGCTGCACCTCTTCGTTGGGCGAAGCGTTCCGAAGATTTTCAATCGGCGATATCTTGTCGCTCAGCGGTACGCTCAAGGCCGTTCCTTGGTGAATCGCGGGGAGAAACGCAGATCCGTATTCGCGCACACCGCCGGGCTGGATCGACACAAAACTAGGAAGATCCTGATTCTCCGTTCCCAAGCCATAACTCACCCACGCCCCCATGGAAGGTCGGACTTCCGCGAATGTGCCGGTATGAAACTGGAGCGTGGCTCCCGCGTGCTGCGGATTGTCTGCACTCACCCCCCGCAAGAGGCAGATATCATCAGCCACGCTGGCAAGGTGCGGCATCAAATCTGAAACCCACATGCCGGACTGTCCGCGGGGGCGCACAGGGGCCATCTCCCCGAGAGCCAGATATTTCTCCGTTCCCACCTGGGTCACCTCCGGGCGCAACGGCGAGTTGACGGTCTGTCCATGCCTGCTGGTGATGTACGGCTTCGGGTCAAACAGATCCATTTGCGAAGGCCCGCCGGCCATAAACAGAAAAATCACACGCTTCGCCTTGGCCGCCATTCCTGGGATGCGGGACGCCAGCGGATTCGTGGCCGCTTGAAGAATATCGCCGAGCGCGAGCGCCCCAAAACCGCAAGAAGTACGCTGGAGCCATTGACGCCGGTTGAACAAAAACGGTTGTTTCATGGTGCTTTTTGTTTGTGAGATCAGATGCGAAAAACAAATTGGTTCGAGGCGAGCAGACTGTGGCACAGCTCCACCCAGGCGAGCCATTCTGCCGCAGGACGCCCTTTGAGAAGCGGTTCCATCTTGTCCAAAAACAGCGCTGCTGTGTTGCGTTCCTCCGCAGTGATCGGCCTGCCAAGTGCACGCAGCCAAAGTTCGTCCATACGCTCCTCACGCTGCGGCACGGTGTCCGTCAGATTTTTCGCAAGCGCTCCAGCGCGTTTGCGCAGGAGCTCGTTGTTGAGAAGAAAGAGCGACTGGGTCGGCACCACTGTCTGCGGTCGCTGCCCGGCGATTTGCGCTGGGTTCACGAAGTCAAAGAAACTCCGCACCTTGTCCGGCCCGGCAAACCCACTCCTGAGCACAGGCAGATACACCGTACGCTCAAACTCCTGCGAGGCCCTCGGCGCCCGATGGTTGTAATTCGGCGGGTTCACTCCCTTCGCAGCAAGTGCACCCGTGTTCTCAGGATTCTCCAGCACCAAAGCAGGACCTCCCCCCTCGGACTTCAGCTCGCCGCTCACCGAAAGCAATGCGTCGCGTATAATCTCAGCATCGAGACGCTGCCGGTTCATCCTCCACAACAACCGGTTGTCAGGATCCGTTTTGAGGGCAACAGCCTCGTTCACCGAACTCATCCGATACACACGGCTTAAGACAAGCGCACGCATCAGCTTTTTCTGCGACCACCCCTCCCTCATGAATCGAGACGCAAGGTGGTCCAGCAACTCGGGATGGGAAGGCTGCTCTCCCCGGACTCCATAATAATCGACGCTGCGAACAAGGCCCTCGCCAAAAAGCTTTTGCCAGATGCGATTCACAGTCACCCGCGCCGTCAGCGGATTGCGTGGGTCGGCAAGCCAGTCTGCCAGTTGCAACCGTCCGCTTTGCCCCTCGGGAATCTTCGGGAACGGCGCCCACGCCGCCGCACGCATTGGCCCGCGAGGCATCACGGGGCCCAAGGCATACGGGTTCCCTCGGATGTACACGGGCATGTCCTCCGTTTTTACCCCATCCTTCATGGCAAAAGCCTTCGGCACCTTGGAGCGGAAGAACTCGGCATGTTGTATTTCAGCGGCGAGTTTCTTTAACTTCTCAGCCAAGGTATCACGTTTTTTGACGAGCGCCTCCTTGTCCAAGACCGCCCCCTCGCCAACTAACTGCGCCGGCTCTGGACTGGCTTCCGGTTGCGCACCGGAACTCTCCGAATGCGATTTCTCCTTAGTCAATTGCGGCGTATGACCTCCGCCAGTTTTCGGAGCTTTAGAGAACTCGCTCACCGAGGCTTTCGACTGCACTGCATCCGCATTTTTCTCGAGCCTTGCCAACTCCTCCGAAAGCGTATTTTTTTCGGCAATAAGACGCGTTTGATCCGCTTTGAGGGAGGCGATTTTCCGCTCCTGCTCAGCCTCCTGCTCCTGCCGTCGCACCAATTGCTCGGGCGTTTCGGGCAGTTCGGTCGTGTTCAGACTACTCCAAACTCCATGGGAAGTCTTGTAGGTCGAAGGCGAACTGCGCAGCATCCCAGCGATTCCATAATAATCCTCCAGCGCGATGGGATCGAACTTGTGATCGTGGCAGCGCACGCACCCCATCGTCATCCCCATAAACACGGTGCCTATCTTGCTTATTTGGGAGTCAATGTGATCCGCCTCCATTTTGGCTTTGTCCGGATTCACAATTTCAACATCCCCCACCATGAGAAAGCCAGTGGCAGTGAGCTTTTCAGCGCGGTCTGCCACCGACTTGGCAGGCAGCAAGTCGCCCGCAATCTGCTCACGCACAAACACGTCAAACGGCTTGTCCTTGTTGAACGCTTCAATGAGGTAGTCCCGATACCGCCAGGAATGCTCGGCAAAAACTTCGTTGGAAGTCCCCATCATATCGGAATACCCAGTCAGGTCCTGCCAGTGGCGCGCCCATCGCTCCCCAAAGGCGCGCGAGCCAAGAATACGGTCCACAACCTTCTCCCACGCATCAGGAGCATTGTCATGGATGAAGGCGCGAATCTCCTCCGGCTTTGGTGGAAGTCCCGTGAGATCCAGACTCACCCGACGGAGCCACACAAACTTGTCGGCGTCCGCCGCAGGCTTGAGGGACGCGTTTTCGAGCTTTGTCAGGATAAAACTGTCGACGGCGTCCCGCGGCCACGCACGATCCCTAACCTCTGGAACGGCCGGATCTCTCACGGGTTGAAAGGCCCAGAATTTACGCCCTTCTTCAATGTCGATGGTCCGCTTTTTCCCAGCTCCCGCGAAGCCTCGGGGATCCGATGCGCCAGTCTTAACCCATTGCTCCAGAATCGCGATTTCCTCAGCCGGAAGCTTTGCCTTGGGCGGCATCGCAAAATCTGCATCCAAATATCGAACCGCTTTAATCAAAAGGCTTTTCTCCAAATCGCCCGGATGAATCGCAGGGCCATTATCGCCTCCCTGCTCCCACCCGCTGCGCGAATCCAACGCCAGCCCACCCTTGATTTTTTTGTCGTGAGAATGGCACTCATGACAACGCTTCAGAAAAATGGGTTGTACTTTGGATTCAAAAAATGCATCACCCCCGGCGGGCAAATCAGCGGCGGATGCTGCCCCCGCAAGACCCAAAACAGCGGCGAGAATACGATACTTCATGGTGTAAAGTGATTTTACCGATTCTCGAAAGCAGGTGGCATTCAATGCTTTTTCATAGGCAGCAATAGCCGGGACAAGGTTGCGGGAGCGTGATGCACCTTTTCAGTAGCAACCACACTTTGTGCGCCCGGCCCGCCCATGGGGCCGGCACCCGTGTTGGAATTACGATCATAGAGCGGGAACAGGGATCCGCAGATGTCCACACGCAACCGATGTCCCGCTGGAATGGTTGCTGCCACCGGTCCAAGATCGACGCGAATCTCGTACACCTTTCCATGCTCCATCGAGGAAGGAGCGGTCAACGAATCCCGAAACCGCCCACGCAGAATTCCCATCGCGAGATTCTGCGCGAAGCCGTCAGGACGTACCGCCACGAGTTTGACGGCCCAATCTGCATCGGCGGTGTCGGTAGACACAAACAGTCTCGCCTCAGGGTTGCCGGCGAAAACAAGCGGCTCCTTTAACACATCGCCCGAATACACCAGGACGTCGTCGCGATCTTCAGTGCTCTGCTGATCCACCGGTCCCCAGACAGCCGCATGTAGAGGGCGCTTGGGCGTGACCGGGCTCGCCGGAACAGGGTTGGCCGGGTCGGCGCGGAACTGGTCTGAGGGCTCCGCCTGCTGGGGCGGCTCGCTGCTCAACCGGCCGCTACCAGACCGTGTATTCGCATTGCCCAAGGAGCGCAGGTAAAATGAGGTTGTCGAAAACCCCTCGGGGGGCCACGCCTCAGACTCCCTCCAGACGTTGTCGCCCATGGAGAAGTAACGCACCGGTGGGAATGGTTTTGCGAGGGCGCCTGGATCCTGTTTTAGAAACCGCTCGAACCAGTCGAGCTGAAGTGCTGCGGTGTCGACAAGGGCCTCCGCCCCAAAATCGATTTCGCCCACCACACTTTTACCCACACTTCCATGATCCCACGGGCCGAGTACAAGCCGCTGCTGAAGGCGTGTTTTCGGATTGCGCGCTGTCTCGCGCATCACTTTGAAACTGTCCACGGATTCACGCGAGAAAAAGTCGTAATAACCCACCACATGCAGCGCAGGAAGTTCGAGCTCCGGCAATTGGGGCGTAAGGTTGAGGCGGGTCCAGAAACCGTTGGGCTCGGGGTGCGTGAGAAACCCCTTCAGCCAGGGAATCGGCCACCCGATTTTTTCGTCCATGCCACTGAGCGGAAGATGCAACAGCGTCGAATCCCACTCAATGGGTTTTGCGTCCGCGGGTTTTGTGCCGTTCCCCGCGGCCCACTTTGCGATGAGAGAGAGCCGCACGGCGCCACCAAGATAGAGATTTCGATAGAAACTGCTCCACGTCGCCTGAGGCGCAATGGCCACAAGCCCGGGGGGCTTTTCCACAGCAGCCTGCCATTGGACCGCTCCGACGTAGGATCCGCCCATCATTCCGACTCGCCCATTGCTCCAAGGCTGGCGGGTGATCCATTCGATCGTGTCGTAACCGTCCTGCCCTTCGTTATCGTAGGGAACCAACACACCTTCGGAAGCATTTGTCCCACGGCAATCCTGCAGAACAACGGCGTATCCAGCCGCCACTAATTTTTCTGCAGAACCCTTCGCACGGCTTTTGTTGTAAGGCGTGCGCATCAAAACAACCGGCGCCTTGGCTTGGGCAGAATCTCTATAAACGTCCGTTCCGAGCTGGATGCCATCGCGCATGGGCACCTTGAGCGTATCCACGCGCAACTCGGCTCGAGCCGGTATGCATACCGCAAAGAAAACGAGTACGAAGCCGATTGTTTTCATAAACTACATTCTTTAAATGGCTTTTAATGAAGCAAGATCCATGTCTTCTCCAGCAGCGAGAATGTGCGTCCGCATCGCCTCCCGCGCAGCCGCGGCAGAACCACGCTCAATGGCCTCGAGTATCTGCGCGTGATGTTCAATCGCCGTCTGCTTCCCGATACGTCCGATCGTACGCAGGCGACTGGCAAGCCCGATTTCAGCCAGCGAATCCAGCAGGAGACGATAAATCAGATTGCCGCTGGCATCGGCAATGGCATGGTGCATCGCAATATCTGCTTCAATCGCTGCGGCATTGTCGGGCGAGGACTCCAGCTGCTCATGCACACCGCGCAGCGTCCGAATGTGTTCCTTGGTGGCGCGCTCTGCGGCAAAGGCGGCCGCGTCTGGTTCGATGGAAAGACGCGTTTCATTCAACTGCTGCAGACGCGCGCCCACATCCGGAATGAGGAGCGACAGCGAATCGCAGAGCGGCCGATGAAGCTTATTCACCACTTTGATTCCTGTGCCGTGCTGAATCTCCAGCATGCCCTGTTGCTCGAGCCGCTTGGTGGCCTCCCTGACCACAGTCCGGCTCACTCCCAGCTGCTCGGCAAGGGATCTCTCCGCTGGAAGCCAGCGCTCCTCGAGAGAAGTGGTCCCACGAATCAATTCGGCCAACTGCTGGCAAACGCCTTCGACCAACGAGACAGGACGCTGAAGCGCGGTAATATTCATAAACTGGGGCAGCTAAAAAATGCAGTGCACAGGACGGCGTCAAACAGGCAAGAAAAGAGGCGGCAAGGTAGGAGGTCTTACCACCTTCAACCTCGCTGAGGCACGTTTTATTAGCTTTCTAATCCGAAATCCGTCGAAATTTAGTCTTTTTCCGGACACGGCCACGAAGCTGCGTGCTAATTCCACGGCGGCGGACAGCCGAACATCGAATTCCCAACCTCCCGCCATGTCCGTTCTTTTCGCTACGGTACTACTGGACAAGGTCTGCCACTGTCTCCGATTCTGCGGTCCGATTTCATGCGTCACCCCATCCTGTTGTCGTTTGGCGAAGTGCTGTGGGACCTTTTTCCGGAAGGCCCCCGTTTTGGCGGCGCCCCCGCGAACTTTGCCTGCCATGCAGCGGTTCTCGGCGGCAATGTCACGATGCTGTCAGCCGTTGGACGCGATTCAAGAGGCGGCCGAGCGCTGGATATCCTGAGGAGCTTCGGCATTGATACGACGCTTATCCAACAAACGGAACAAGGTCCAACGGGCGAAGTGCGGGTGACCTTAAACGCCGACGGGTGCCCCTCCTTCGTGATTGAAGATCCAGCGGCATGGGATTTCATTGACTGGCCCGACGCGGTTGCAGGGCGCCTCAACCAAATTAATGCCGTTTACTTTGGCACGCTTGCCCAACGGCACGAAAAGTCGCGGACGACACTTCAACACCTCCTAGCGGCAGCCAGGTCCCGAGAGATTCACCGCGTTCTTGACGTTAATCTTCGTTTGCCATTTTACGATGAGTCTCTGATCAAACAGAGCGTGGCAGAGTGCAGCGTCCTAAAGTTAAGCGATGAGGAACTTCCCGACGTCGCACGCGCCTGTAGCATACCTCACGCTGAAAACCCGCTCCAAGCACTGCGTGCCCTTCGCGAGCAAAACCAACTTGCACTGGTAGCCATGACACGCGGTGCAAACGGAGCAGTGCTCGTCTCAGAATCTGAAACCGTCGAACACCCGGGGATAGCAACCGAGGTTATAGACACGGTTGGGGCCGGTGACGCCTTTGCAGCTGCGCTTGTGATCGGCCTTATCCGCGGCGTTCCCCTCGAGCGAATCATCGACATCGCCTGCAAAACCGCCGCCGAGGTCTGCGCACAAGCGGGAGCGGTACCTGACCTTGGTGCCAACTAAGGGAGGTGCGTTTTCGCGCGAGGAGCCACAGTCAGCCAACTTTCGCAACCACAACGGCCCTCCCCCCTTGCTGCAAGGCCCTGTTTCCTGTTACTATGGAAACTGTTCCCCATGAAAACCATCGAACTGCTTTTACTGCTCACCGCAGCGGGCGTATCCGTACAAACCGCCTCTGCCAAAGGAAAAAAGGACACCTCGGTCAGCGGCACCTACGGCTGTGCTAAATTCGACGTCAATGTAAACGGTGTCCTGGATCCAGACGAAGTCGCCGCACTCCGAAAAGCATTCGCTGAGGGAGATGCAGCGCTCAAACCCCTGGATCTCAATAATGACGGCAAGCTTGACGACGCTGAAATAGCTTTGATCAAACTGCCCAAGGCCAACAAAGAAAAGAAGAAGAAAAAGGACGCCTGAGGGCCGCTCCTCGTGTCGAACTGAAGTCCTATTGCCCCAAGCACCCTGACGCGCTCAAGGGAGTTTGGGGTTTCTGCCATTCGTTCCTGTTCGAGGCTGTGTTCTGCGTTATGCTCAGGCAGAGCCACCCATCATGACATTCAGCGAACTAGGAATCTCCGCACCTCTTGTTTCCGCACTTGCGAAGCAAGGCATCTCTGAACCAACTCCCATCCAAGGCCTTGCCATTACCGCAATAGCCGGGGGACAGGATGTGTACGTGCATTCCGAAACCGGTTCCGGCAAGACGCTCGCCTACCTGCTCCCGCTGCTGTGCCGCTTGGATCTTAAGTCTGAAACCACCCAAGTCGTCATCGTCGCCCCCACCCATGAACTTGCGATTCAGATCCAGCGGCAATGTTGCGACCTTTCCCAGAACGGTCCCCTTCCGTTTCGAACCCTGTTGCTCATCGGAGGAACATCGCTGGACAGACAGATAGAGAAACTCAAAAAGAAGCCCCACGTTGCAGTGGGCTCGCCAGGCAGGATCTGCGAACTCATGGAAATGGGAAAGCTCAAGGCGCATACGTTTAAAGCTGTCGTGCTGGACGAAGCCGACAACCTTCTCGATGACAGGAGCCTCGCCAGCGTGCGGAGCCTCATTCTCGCAACTCCCAAAAGCCGACAACTCATTTTTGTCTCGGCAACCGAACAGGTAAGGAGTTCCCGGGAAATCTCGGCCTTGTCGCCCGAGTGTCAACTGATCAAGCCCGAAGCTGCGCCACTCAACCCCAACATCGATCACCTCTTTACCGTGTGTGAAGAGCGGGACAAACCGGATGTCTTGCGCAAGATGATTCACGCTACGGACCCGCAACGAGCGCTGGTGTTTGTACACCGCAATGCAACCGCTGAAGTCATCGCGTCAAAGCTCGGCCACCACAAAATTTCCGTCGTTGACCTGCATGGCGCGTTTGAAAAGGCAGACCGAAAAAAAGCGATGGATGATTTCCGTTCTGGCAAGGTACGGGTTCTTATCGCCTCGGATATCGCAGCCCGTGGCCTCGACATCCCAGGAGTGACTCATATTTTCAACCTGGATGCGCCCTCCCAAAGTCTTGCCTACATCCATCGCGTTGGACGCACCGCACGCGCAGGGGCGAAGGGCACTGCCATCTCGCTTTTTAGTGGCCCGGAATGTCGACTGGCGCAGCGGTATCAAGAGGAACTGGGCATCGCCATGCAAGAGGTCCGACTCCGCGAGGGACGCTTAATCCCTGTGGAGGAACCACGACAGCGGCCGTCATACCGGCCGGGCGACTCAGGTTCCATCCAGTAGCCCGGTCCCCTCCTACAGGAGAGACTTCACACGGTATCTCACCTGCTGCTTTCCAAACTGTAACTTGAACATTTCGTTCAATTTCCTTCCACTTAAACACTGCCCCAAGGGCGAGCTTGGATTTAATACAAGGATTTCCTCGCCCTCAGCGACAAGCTCTGTCCCGCCGGCAAAAGGAACCAGAAAATACCAAGCATCATCGTCCACGCCTTCCAGTTCCACGAGAGCGCCAGAGGCGATGGATTCCGTAGGATTAAAATCCCTGCACTGAAAATTCTCCAACTCCTCAAGCGCTTGGTAAACCTCGGCGGCCTGCCGCGTCTGCCCCTCCGCGAGGTAGGATGCTTCCAAAGCCCGGGTGTCATATTTATTCTCCGCTTTGTTCTGTTCGTGTGTCGCCTCTTCATGTGCGGCTCGGGCCGATCTCTCAAAAACTTCGATCCGCGCAGCAAGGCGCACTTTGAGTTGTTGGAGAAGCGCAACTTTATTCAAGGGGAGGGATGGAGTGATAATGGACGCTCAAGGTTATCTTTCGATCCATCCTAGGCTGTCCCCAGCCCCACAGCAACGCTCGACACACCATTCACCGCCCTCTTCGAATCAGCCCTCTTCTCATCTTCGTTTCCGGGGTCAACCGATTTGCGGAGGCTCGAACAAACCGCGCAGTGCAGGATAAAAACCGCTGCTGGTGTCCAATCTACCCACAGAGCTTTTTTCAAGGGTAGTCTTTCTCAAGCCAGACCAAACAGTGCTGGAATCTCGAGCCACCGCCCGGGTTTTTATCCCGTTTAAAACTGGAAGTATATGAATTCAGCCCGCGTCGCGCCGAATGCGAGCAGGACGGTCAGATAAACCGCGTAACCTGGGATAGCCCAGCCTTCGATGTCTGCGGCGAGCCACCGCTCCCGATACCGGGACAGGTAAACATAAATCAAGGTCGCGATGGGTATTCCGATCAGCGCAAACTCTTTCTCTCCATACACAGCACCACCCAGGAAAATCGCATGTAACATGTCACCGGCACCGCCGAAGGTCGGCGAACGGAAAAAAATTCTCGTGAAAGTAATGAGACAAAAGACACTCGCGATCCGAACAACACGCTCAAGCATGAGCATATCCTGTTCGCGCTTCATGGGAACACCCCGGAACTGGTACCAGGCGCGTTCTAACAGCAAGAAAGTGCCGTTTAACGCTCCCCAAACCACAAATGTCCAGTTTGCCCCGTGCCACAAGCCCCCGATGAGCATGGTCAAAAACAGGTTCCGGTAAGTCACAAGATCCCCTCCCTGACTTCCTCCCATGGGTATATAAAAATAGTCTCTCAACCACCTCGAAAGACTGATGTGCCAGCGGCGCCAGAAATCGGAGATACTCACGGCCAGATAAGGCTTGTTAAAGTTACGTGGCAGCTCGAAGCCGAGCAACCGCGCACAGCCGTGGGCGATATCGGTATACGCTGAAAAATCGAGATACACCTGCATGGAGTAACCGAAAACGGCCACAAGGCAGGCCCAACGGTTATGAGCGAGGGGATTGGCAAACACCTCTTCGATGAACGGAGCAAAATTATCTGCCAGAAGCACCTTTTTGCCGAACCCTATCGCGAGAAGATGAAGCGCCCTCTGCCCATCGACGAGCGAGCAGGTTCGCGGCGCCGAGATCTGGGGCAAGAACTCGCTGGCACGGACAATCGGGCCGGCGATGAGTTTGGGAAAGAAAAACAAAAAGCTCAGGTACTCAAAGAAGCTTTTTTTGGGCTTTAATTCGCCGCGATAAACATCAATCCCATAACTGATGGTCTCGAAGGTATAGAAGGAAATCCCAAGTGGGAGAACGATGTCCAAAAATGGCGGCCGCCACGAACTCGCGGTCCAAGAACTCAACCACCCCAGAGTACTAAGCGCCATCTGTGTGTATTTGAAGAAAAGCAGGCTGCCTATAGAAAATACCAAGCTCGCCACAAGCCACGGTTTGCGGCCCTCCTTCGTGGGCAGAGACGCCATTTTGAGCGCCAGAAAGTAGTCCAGCACGGCGGTGAACAGGAGCAGCAGAATGTAGACCGGACTCCAACTCGCATAAAAAACGAACCCAGCCGCAAGCAAGGCCCCGTTTCGGGCACGGAGCGGGAGGAGCGCATTCAAGCCGAGGACTGCGATGAAGAAGTAGATAAAAGTCAGCGAATTAAAAAACATACAAAGCTCCTCGCTTGGCTAATTGGGTTTCCCTTCAACGCTGCCTCTCGCGGCTTTCTCCAATGCCGCACACACGGCGGGAATGGTTCGCAATTTGACCCCCAGTTTTTCCGAATACGCTTCGGCTGCTGTACGATGCATGTGACCAGGATCCCCAAATTCGTGGTTGTCTGAACCGAAGGCGGCATCGCAGACAAAATCGGCCCCCTCCTCCGCCGCAATTTCCTGCACCCATTTTCTCCAAGCACGATGAAAGTCCTGAGTTGCAAGGTTCTCTTGAAACCACGGAGCCACTGGCAGTTCAAGAACCACCACATGGACCCCCGCACGCCTCGCCGCCCGCAGGAGGTCGCGAGCCGCTTCGGTGCGCAAAGTGCTGAGGCGTGCTGTGCGGTATTGGTGAGCATAATCTGCAGCACTGCGCTCGAAGGCGTCCTGCCAGCGGAGCACATTAAAGGGTGCATAACCACGGTCGGCGTGAAGATACTCGCGCGCTGGCAGCAGCGGCGTATAACCGAGTTTTAAGACGCGCCTTTGCACGTGCACCGCCAGCCAGGCCATCCTGTCAGTGAGGTTCTTCATGACCCGCTTTAAAACCACCCTCTGGCGATACGGACCAAACAGCTCTGCCGTAGTAATATCCAAGAGCATTTCAAACGGCGCGCGGTTGCGCCACAAAAGCGGAAGGTCGGATAGGGTAAGCTGTTCGACCCGGTTGTTTTTTCGCTCCTCATTAAAACTCAACGGATTGGGAGCCCAAAGAATCACGGCCGGGGGCACTTTTTGGTTCAGTAGCCCGTTGACGACAAAACTCGTGTGGTGGAGTGCATCAGTTCCATCGACGGCAAAATTGTAGATATTTACAGGAGTTTCGATCGCCTCCCCCAAACGCGCAGGGGACAAACCGGCGTGCGCTCTGGAATCGCCGACAATGGCAATCCCGAGCGGCTGTTTGATGTTCGTTAATGCCGTCCAAGCTGGGCTGGTTGGGTCGCCAAACAAATGCAATGCCTGTGCGATCGCCCAGAATAAGCCAAGAACCTTGGCCACCGCTGCGACCCCGTTCGGGAGCCTGTGTGAGGGCTTTGCTGAAGGTGGCGAGCCGAGGGTTAGTGAATTCATGCAGTGATCTATTCATTGCATCGTTTCAGATGAATTTAATGCCGTAGTGTCAAACCCCTAGCTTGTTCGCATTTATTGCGCCGGCATTGCGTTCACAGGGAACGGCCCCTCACCTGCCGCCTTAATGCCGGGTTAGGCGTCCTGTTGGTGCCCCCCGTGGCAATGCCTATCAAGGACCGGGGGCGAATCACAGTTTGCGCAACGACTCCGACTCCGAGAAGATCACAGGGCACCCCACAAAAAGATCTAAAAAACAGACAACAACTTCGTAAAACTATGAGAACCCATCCTGAACGTTATGGAGCGGTGCTGCGTGTGCGCCCTGAATATTTTGAGGAATACAAACGCGCGCACGAAGCCGTCTGGCCCGAAGTGTTAGAGACCATTTCGAAGTGCCATATCCGGAACTATTCCATTTACCATCACGATGGATTTCTTTTCAGCTATCTGGAGTATTGGGGAGACGATTTCGCGGCTGATATGGCACGCATGGCGCTGGATCCAGCCACTCAAAGGTGGTGGGCTTACATGGAGCCCATGCAAGCACCGCTGCCCTCGCGAGGCCCCGGGGAATGGTGGGCGAAAATGGACGAAGTCTTCCACCACGCATGACTCTTATGGGCCTCCTCCCGCATGAGTTTCATGCGGCTAGAACTGCTCCAAAACAGCCTGTTCCTGCCAGATCTGTGGGAGACGGTTCCCAGCACGATCCCAGCACGATCCGAACGCACACTCCCAACCGGCTCCCACGCCCCACAAAAGCTTGGGAGACACTTCTGGGAACCGCCTAAATGGCAACGTCGTCTTCGGAAACAGCGCGCACCCTCGGCATAATATACTCGAGCACCGCCGCGACCGATTCCTCAAGCGTGAGGTGCCCCGTCTGAACGCGAAGCTCCGGATTTTCCGGTGCTTCATAAGGAGCACTAATCCCAGTGAAATCCTCGATCTCACCAGCTCTCGCCCTCTTGTAAAGGCCCTTCACATCGCGCGATTCACAGACCTCCAGCGGTGCATCCACATGGATTTCCGCAAATTCGTGCCCTCCTTCCAAAACGATCTCCCGCGCCCTCCGACGGTCTTGGAGATACGGAGAAATAAACGCAGTCACCACAATGAGGCCGGCATCCGCCATGAGGGAGGCCACTTCCGCCACACGGCGAATGTTTTCGACGCGGTCCTCGGGCGCAAACCCGAGGTTGGAATTGAGACCGTGCCGGATATTGTCTCCATCGAGCACATAAACCTGGCGGCCGCCGTTAAAGAGCTCACGTTCAATCTGCCGGGCGATGGTCGACTTGCCCGAACCACTCAGGCCGGTCAACCAGACCACCGCGCCTCTATGCCCGTTCCGCAGCGTTCGATTCCGGGGGAGCACGTTTCCTTCCGACCAGTAAATATTGGCGCTCTTGACCTTGGTACGGTCGGAATAGACGCCGCCGTGGATAATCCCGCCGCCCGCGACCTGCCGTTCATCGACAATCACAAATCGCCCCATGAAAGGGTTGCGGTCGTGGTTGTCCATCACCAGAGCGCCGCGTGTTTGAAGAGTCACTTCGGCCACGTCATTGCGATTGATAAAGGGACGCTCGCCGGTGACCGTCTCGAGAGTGGAGGCGTCAATGACACGTTCCACGGAAACGACCTCTGCATCAAGTTCCTGCGTCGCGAGTTTGAGCTTGTAGGTTTGTCCCACGGTTAATGGGCGTTTCCCCATCCAAAACAGTCGCGCCTTAAAGCGGTTGGATTCAATGGGAGCCGTCGCTTCGTGCGACGCGATATGTCCGCGCTGCACAAATATTTGCTCCTTGAGCGTGATCGCCACCGACTCTCCGGCCAGAGCCTCGGTTCTGCTCGGCCCACTCCAGTTTTCGATGGAGGCCACAACACTCGTTTTATTGTTGGGGGAGAAAACCAAAGCATCTCCCACCTTGAGTGTTCCTGATTCGATCCGGCCGACCAAAAGGCGCCGGTCGTCAAAGCGGTACACATCCTGAATGGGCAGACGCAAGGGCATCGCCACCAGAGGAGCTGGCGGTTCAAACGTGTCCAACATCTCGAGTACCGTGGGTCCCGTGTACCATGGCATGGGGTTGGGAGCGCCTGCCTCAGGCGTGCGCCCCGCCACATTAACGCCATTACGCGCAGAAATGGGCACAAAGGCGCGAGCTTCCACTCCGATTCGAGCGAGAAAAGCGAGGTATTCGGTTCGAACGGCTTCGAATGTTTCCCGCGAGTATCCTGCAAGGTCCATTTTGTTGACGGCGACAACGACCTGCTTGATTCCAAGCAAACTCAGAAGATAGCCGTGCCGGCGGCTCTGCTCCTGGACGCCTTCGTTGGCTGCAATCAGGAGCACCGCGGCGTCCGCGCTGGCGGCCCCGGTGATCATGTTCTTGAGAAACTCTTTATGACCGGGGGCATCAATGATCACGTACGGACGCTTGGCCGTCTTGAACTGGATTTGCGTCGTATCGATGGTGATGTTTTGCTCCTGCTCTTCCAAAAGAGCGTCCAACAAGAAGGCGTATTCAAAATCCATCCCCTCTTCGGCGCAGGCTTTGCGGATTTGGTCGACTTTGCCGTCGGGCAGAGAGTTGGTGTCGTAAAAAATGCGCCCAATGAGGGTGGATTTACCGTGGTCGACATGACCCACAAACACGACGCGCAAACGGCTCGTCTGGCCTGGGGCCAACGATACAGGGACGGAGGAGACGGAAGACATGGAAGAAAAAAAGGGTAAGAGGCTGCCTCTGAATTGCGGAGATGAAAGCGGCTGAAACTTCCTACATAAAGCCCTTGGCACGGAGCTTCTGCATCGCATTGCGTTCATGATGATCCTGAGCGCGGCCGGCACGTTCGCTTGTGGTTGTCACCGCAAGTTCATCAATGATTTTATCGATCGTATCTGCACCACTTTCTACGGGACCCGAAATGGGCCAGCAGCCCAGGGAGCGAAAGCGGTACTGTTTCCCATCTTGTCCGCGACGGGCGAAATACATATGGGGAATGGGGATTCCTTCTCTCTGGATGTAGAGCCAAATATCCCGCTCACTCCAGTCCAGAAGCGCTTGTACGCGGACGTGCTCACCGGCAGCACAGGAGGTCGTGAATTGGTTCCAGAATTCCGGCGGTTGATCCTTGTAATCCCACTCGAAGTCTTTGTTTCGCGGAGAGAAATACCGCTCTTTGGCGCGCGTAGGGTCTTCGTCGCGTCGGATTCCCGTGATCAGAGCACTCCACTGGTGTTCCGCCATGACCTGCTGGAGGGCCGCTGTTTTAAGCTCATGCGTCACAGTCACCGGATCCGCTGTTTCATATCCGATGGGTCCGCGCTCCGCGTAGGCGCCACGACCGGCTCTGGCATCTTCATTGATCTTCACAATCAAATTCAAATCATGGTAGCGCACCGCCCAGTCCCGATAGACGAGCATTTCTGGAAACTCATAAGTGGTGTCGATGTGCAGGAGGGGATAGGGAATATGCCCTCCAAATGCCTTGCGCGACAACCAGATCAAAACATTCGAATCCTTGCCCATACTCCAGGGCATGCACAGGTTCTTGAAGTGGTGAAAGGCTTCGCGGAGCAAAAAAATGCTCTGCGCCTCAAGCGCGTCGAGATGCGCAGAGTCGCTGCGACTCACCTTTTCGGGAAAAAAGGCGGGACAACTTCCCGGGGTTGGGGGGGCGTACTTTCCCGCGTGGGCAGGATGGGACGAAAAGTCCGGCAGGGTCAGATCAGAGGCACTTGTACTCATGGATGCAAAAAAAAGAGGAGAAGGAGCGAATGCTAGGGGCTCAAAAAATCACTTCGCGGCGTTTAAAAAGGTATGGATTCCACACTCTGTCTTGTCGAACCCCGTCCAGCGCCCGGCGCGTTCGGAGCCGTCTTCGCCTGCGGGCCGCGTGCAAGGCTGACAGCCAATGGAGCGGTATCCCCTGTCATTCAGAGGATTATAAGGAATTCCGTGCTTGTGGATATATTCCCAAACCGCGTCCCGTCCCCAAGCCGTCATCGGGTTTAACTTCAGAATGTACTGCTCCAGCAGGGGGTCAAAGAGGTAGCGCTCCAAAATGCCCGCGCCACTGCGGGTGGAACTCTGCTCCTGCCGCACTCCCGTGATCCAGACTGAAAGCGTTTTTAAGCGCTCTTTAAGCGGTTCCACCTTCCGAAGCTGGCAACAGGTGTCGGGACGCTTTGTCCAGAGCTCGGGCCCAAATTCCGCAGCCTGCTGCTCCAGGGAGATCTCAGGGTGCACACTTTCCAGAGGGATTCCAAAAAATACCTCCAACCGAGCTTTGAGTTGCACGCTCTCCTCGAAGAGAAGACCTGTATCAAGCGTGAAGACTGGCAACGCGAGGCCCGCCGTGACCGCATGGTGAATCATGACCAAACCCGCACCCTGAAAACTGGTTCCGATGGCTGCGCCCGAGCCAAAGGTCTCAAACGCCCACCGGAGGACTTCTGTGAGCGGAGCTTGGGCAAGCTTCTTTGCCTGCTGGGCAACAGCATCAGGAGAGAGAAGGATGGCAGAGGAAGACATAAACCCGATTAAATCGATAGGTATTATAGCAAATCAAATCCCAGGAGGTCTACCCTTTTTTTGAATCAAAGCGCCGGGCTCCGGTCTGAACCGCCAGCCCCCCACCTATGGCATCGATTCTGCCCTCCTTCCATCGCTCAATCCCGCTCAATCCCGCTCAATCCCGCTCAATCACCATCTCGCCGCCTTCATCGGTTGACTCCCCCGCACATACGCGCAAAGCTTCCTTTTTTCCACGCCCCGCATGATCGAAAAGCACATTCTCAAAATCACCCAGGAACTCAAACTGGAAGCACGTCAGGTCGCCGCCACAGCCGTTCTCTTGGAAGAAGGGGCGACAGTCCCGTTCATCGCACGTTACCGAAAGGAAAAAACGGGGGAATTAGACGAAGTCCAAATTGCGGCGATACGTGATCGGGTTGAACAGTTAGGGGAGTTAGACAAGCGCCGGGAATCGATTTTAAGCTCGCTGGTGGAACGCAAACTTCTAACCGAAGGGCTCAAACTGAAGATTGACGCGGCGGAAACGCTCTCCACCTTGGAGGATCTTTACCTGCCGTTCCGTCCCAAGAAACGCACCAAGGCCACGATCGCCAAAGAACGCGGGCTGGAGCCTCTTTCAGAAATTCTGTGGCTGCAGGCGCCTGCCACAAATCCAGCGGCGGAGGCGGCTCCCTTTGTGGATCCCGCCAAGGAGGTGCCGGACGCCGAAGCGGCCCTCGCTGGAGCCCGGGATATTTTGGCGGAGCGCATCAACGATGACGCCACGGCTCGTGCGAAACTGCGTGAACTTTACATTGCCCAGGGAATGATCCGTTCCAAAGTTGTCGCAGGCAAAGAAGAAGAAGGGGCAAAGTTTAAGGATTATTTCGACTGGACCGAACCCGCGATAGGCGCGCCCTCCCATCGGATTCTCGCGATGCGCCGCGGGGAGGAGGAAGGGTTCTTATTTACACGCCTGACGCCTCCAGAGGAGTCGGCAGTGGCCATTTTAGAGGCCCTGTTTGTCAAGGGCACGTGGGCCGCAGCACTGCAGGTGAAGTCGGCCATTGCAGACTGTTATAAGCGGCTTTTGGGATTCGCCATGGAAGGGGAAGCACGCGTTCATTTCAAGAAACGCGCGGACGAGGAAGCGGTACGCGTGTTCGCGGATAATTTGCGGGAACTGTTGCTGGCTCCGGCGCTTGGGCAAAAGACGGTTTTGGCGATTGATCCGGGGTTCAGGACAGGGTGCAAAGTGGTGCTCCTCGACAGGCAGGGCAAGCTCCTTGCCAACGACGTTGTTTATCCTGAGAAGAGTGAAAGGGAGCAGGCGCAAGCCGCCGAGATGGTGCGGACGGTGGTCAAGAAATTCAATATTGAGGCCATTGCCATCGGCAATGGAACGGCGTCGCGTGAAACGGAAGCCTTTGTCCGAAAATTGGGACTCCCTTCCTCGATTCCCATCGTGATGGTGAATGAAAGCGGTGCTTCCATCTACTCCGCGAGCGAAGTCGCGCGCGAAGAGTTTCCCAACCATGACATTACCGTTCGTGGAGCCGTGTCCATCGGACGCCGCCTGATGGATCCTCTGGCGGAACTGGTCAAACTGGACCCGAAGTCCATCGGCGTGGGGCAATATCAGCATGATGTCGACCAAAACGCCCTCAAGCGTTCCCTCGACGATGTGGTTGTCTCCTGCGTGAACCGAGTCGGGGTGGAGCTCAACACAGCCAGTAAAAACCTCCTGGCCTACGTTTCAGGTTTGAACGCTAGAACCGCTGCGAACATCGTGGCGCACCGAGACGAAAACGGACCTTTTCGTTCCCGAAAAGAACTCCTGAAGGTCGCTGGCATGGGGCCTAAAACATTCGAACAAGCCGCTGGTTTTCTGCGGATTCGAGATGGAGAACACCCCCTGGACTCGAGTGCTGTCCATCCTGAGCGGTATGCGCTTGTCGATAAAATGGCGGGCGACGCCAGTTGCACGGTGCACGACCTCATGAAGGACTCCTCCAAGCGGGGTAAAATCGACCCCAAACGCTATGTCTCTCCTGAAATTGGACTGCCTACGCTGGTTGATATTTTAGCGGAACTTTCCAAACCCGGCCGGGATCCACGCCAACAATTTGAGGTGTTTTCCTTTCAGGAAGGCGTTGAAAAAGTGGAGCATCTACAACCCGGAATGAAACTTCCAGGTGTTGTAACCAATGTCACGGCGTTTGGTGCATTTGTGGACATTGGAGTCCACCAGGATGGATTGGTTCATATCTCCCAACTCTCGGATAATTTTGTCAAAGACCCCGCAGAAGTCGTGAAGGTCGGGCAGCGTGTGCAAGCCACCGTCATGGAAGTCGATCTGCAGCGCAAACGCATCGCGCTCTCTCTCAAAACAAATCCCGAAGTGGGCCCGCGGGCGCCGCGAGGCACAGGTCCCTCCCAAGGCGGCCCGTCCGGCGGCGGTGGCGCCCCCAGACGTGACGGCCCTCCCCGCACAGACAACCGCAAAAACGCGGCCCCTACGGTCGATTGGTTCACTGCTGCGACGCAAAAAAAACGCTGATTCACGATACCCGCGGTTGCCGTGCACCGGCTTCTCTTCCCTTCTTTTTTAAGTTTATGGTCGATTAAAAGACCTCGGCCCCCCGGGCCAAACGACTCGTTTCCTTCAAGATTTGGGTTCAGAAGCCCGCCTCATCGACGCCCCCTATGTCCCAGCCAGATGCACCGGTAACGCCGCCCAAACCGGATATCGAACGAATCGCCCGCGGGATCGTCAGTCGTCTACAAAAGGCGGGCCATACGGCCCTTTACGCGGGCGGTTGCGTGCGGGATATGCTCCGGCAGATTCCGCCCCACGACTACGATGTTGCTACAAGTGCGCGTCCCGAACAGGTGCAGGCGCTTTTCAGTCGCACCATCTCGGTGGGAGCCCAATTCGGGGTCATCTCCGTCCTTGAAAACGGAGTGGAGGTCCAAGTCGCCACCTTCCGTTCAGACGGGGACTATGTCGACGGAAGACATCCAGTGAGCGTCTGTTTTTCCAGCGCCGAAGAAGACGCTAAACGCAGAGACTTCACAATCAACGGCCTCTTTTTCGACCCCATCAGCGGCAAGCTTTTGGACTATGTCGGCGGTCAAGCTGACCTCAAAAGCTCCGTACTCCGCGCCATTGGCGACCCGGAGGCAAGGATTGCAGAAGACCGTCTGCGCATGCTCCGGGCAGTGCGGTTTGCGACAGTGCTAGGGTTTGAAATCGATGCCGCCACCTGGGCGGCGGTCCAAAAACACGCAGCTTCCATTCATGAGGTCAGCGCGGAGCGCATCCGGGAAGAGTTCCTGAAAACCCTCCTCTCTCCCAACCGCGTGAGAGGACTGGACCTGCTTGACGAAAGCGGTTTACTGCGCGAAATCGTCCCCGAAATGGAAGCACTCAAGGGCTGCGAACAACCCCCGCAATTCCATCCCGAAGGAGACGTCTGGGTCCACACCAGGCTCATGCTCAGCCTGCTGCCCCCGGAAGTTTCCCCCCCGCTTCTGCTCTCCGTCCTTTTCCACGACATCGCCAAACCCGCCACCTACTCCTTCGACCCCGCTGAAGGCCGGATCCGTTTCTCCGGCCATGAAAAGCTCGGCGCCACCATGACCGAGGCGATCCTCTTGAGGCTGCGTTTTTCACGCAAAGACATCGACGCCACCGTGGAGGCCGTGGCCAACCACATGGCGTTCAAAGACGTTCAAAAAATGCGCGTCTCCCGCCTCAAACGTTTCCTGGCCCGCCCCACCATTGCAGACGAACTCGCCCTTCACCGCGTCGACTGCGCCAGCAGCAACGGCGACCTCTCCAACTACACGTTTCTCAACAACAAACTCGAGGAGTTTTCCCAAGCCCCCCTCATCCCCCCGCCCCTGCTTACCGGGCGCGACCTGCTCGAACTCGGGTTCCGCGCAGGCCCCGCCTTCAAGCTCATCCTCGAGGAGATCCAGAGCCGCCAGCTCGAGGGCAGCCTGTCCTCGCGCGAAGCCGCCCTGGAATGGGTCCGGGACAACGGACCGGCCTTCGTCCCAGAAACGGAGCCGAAAACAAGCTGAACAGAGGAGCAGCACTCCAGGGGCGCGGCATGGATGCAAAACGCGCCTTCCTCCAAACAAAGCGCACAAGGGCCTGCGCATAGCGCACAAGGGCCTGCGCATAGCGCACAAGGGCCAGCGCATAGCGCACACCGAGCGAGTCACTGAAAGTGCCAAGCGGGAGGCGCGCCTCAAGAAAGCCCGTCCCCCACACGCAGACGGGCTCCCTCCTGATCCGCTGGAGGTCCCCCCCAGCTACCGGCGGCGCCCCCTCGCGCCCCCCAGCCTCTGGCGGCTCGCTTCCAGCCTCTGGCGGCTCGCTTCCAGCCTCTGGCGGCTCGCTTCCAGCCTCTGGCGGCTCGCCTTCAGGCTCTGGCGGCTCGCCTTCAGGCTCTGGCGGCTCGCCTTCAGTGCCCCGCGACTCCCCCGCGACTCCCCCGCTCAAGCCCCGTTTAGCGGGAATGCAGTTCCGCTTCCGTGTTAATCACCGTCTGGGCGATGTGCGTCAGATTGCGGTCGCACTCCTCCTCCTCCTTCAGGGTCTCCTGCAAAAGGGCCGCCACTTCGTCCTCCTCAAGCACCAAGGCGAAAGCCCGAGCGCACCCATAACCCGCGATCTCGTAGTGTTCCATGCGCTGGATGGAGGCGATGATCGCCGCATCCCGCACATCCGGCAGCGCCTCAGCCGCCTCCAGTTCCATCCACGCGGACACGAGCCCCACCATCCCGTGGCTGCGGCCCGGTTTTGCGGGGATTCCCAACTTTTGGAAACACTGCTCCAGTCGCTGTTCATGGGTGGTCGTTTCCTGCATGTGCTCCTGCAGCGCCTCCCGTAATTCCTCGTGGGACGCGCTTTTGATCACCTTCGGAAGGATTTTGATCAACTGCCTTTCAGCACTCAAAAGATCGTGTAATTCCGAAACCAACAGTTCGTGCAAAGAATTAAGTTTCATATCGCCCTTCGCTACGGAAACAACGCGCATTCAGCCGTAAAAAACAGACCGTTCGCACCAATAATCCCGCCCGCCGCTCCCTCCTTCAGCACCACATCCCCCCCCCTCTCCCCCCCTCTCCCTCCCTCCCTCCCTCACTCCCTCCCTCACTCCCTCCCTCACTCCCTCCCTCACTCCACAACCGAGTCCACCCGCCCATCCTTCAAACGCGTCACAATCTTCATTCCAGACCGGACTTGAGATACGCTTCGAATCACTCCCCCCTCTTGAGACAACGCGATGCTATAACCGCGCTCCAAAGTGCCCTCGGGCGAGAGCAGCACCAGTTTCTGCCGCAACCGCTCAAGCTCCCCCCGGTGCGTCACTAAAAGCGCCCCAGTCACACGCTCCAACCGCGCATGGACCGCCTCTATCTGTTGCCGCTTGAGCGCCAATACCTGATCCGGACGATGCGCGCGCACGGAGGCTGCCAACACCTCCACTTTCCGCTTCATCCCCGCCAAATGATCCTGCAGTGCCCGTTGCAGATCTTCGCTTGTGGCGTCCACTCGCTGACTCGCCTCCGCAAGCCTTGCGCGTGGCTCACGAAAAAGAGCGCTTCGTTCCAAATACTCCAGGCGTTGCTGCCATCTTTGCAACTGATTGTGCACCAGCGTTTCCATCCGGTCGGATTGCGCGCGAATTTCACGCCGCAATGCGATCCCGTCGGGGACAACCGTCTCGGCCGCCACACTCGGGGTGGGGGCGCGATGATCCGCGACAAAATCCGCGATGGTAAAATCAGTTTCATGTCCCACGGCCGATACCAGGGGGATGGCAGATTCAAAGATGGCCCGCGCCAAAACCTCTTCGTTAAAGCACCACAAATCCTCCACGCTCCCGCCCCCGCGTCCGGCGATGATCACGTCCACAACGGGCAAAGAGACTCCGGATTCCCTGTTTAAAAACCGAATGGCTTCCGCGATTTCAGCGGCGGCGGTTTGGCCCTGAACCCGGACGGGATACACCAGAATACGCACCCACGGCGCCCTGCGTCCCAAAACCTTCAACATATCCTGCACCACAGAGCCCGTCGGTGAGGTGACCAAAGCCACGGTCGCCGGATGCGCTGGCAAGGGACGTTTGCGAGCACGGTCAAAGAGTCCTTCTTCCTGGAGGCGTCTTTTGAGGGCGTCAAATTTAGCCTGCAAGAGTCCGGTGCCCGAGGCCTGCACCGACTGTACGTTAACCTGATACTTGCCCTGCGATTCAAAAACGGTGAGCATGCCACGCACTTGGACCGCCATTCCCTCAGCAAGCGGGGCGGTGCGATTGCCCGAAAACCGACCCGCAAACCAGACGCAGGCGAGCTGGGCCTTGGCGTCTTTGAGGGTAAAATATTGGTGGCCTGATGCCTGCATCCGGTAATTACTCACCTCACCCTCCACGCAAACCTGCCCGATGGAAGACTCCAACGTCTTGCGGACGTTTGCAGTCAGCTCCGAGACGGTTAAAACTTTTCCAACGAGGGCTTGGGCGGGGTCAGTGGCCATGGAGACAACAAACCTCAAGAAACGTCCGCACAAAAGCAGGATATTTCCCCCCTTCCAGCGCGCTTGCTCTCCGCCGAGCATTCCCGTAAGCTCGTCGGCTCTATGTTTGAAGGCACCCACACGGCCCTGGTGACGCCGTTTCTCCAGGATCACTTCGACGAAACCGCATTCGTGCGGCTCATCGAAGCTCAAATTAGCGGCGGCATAACCGGAATCGTTCCCGTGGGAACCACCGGCGAATCCCCGACTTTGGACCATCAGGAACACCACCGCGTGATTGAAAGCGCGGTGAAAACCGCCAAAGGTCGATGCAAAGTCATCGCGGGAACTGGTTCCAATTCTACGAGCGAAGCGGTCGATTTGACCTGCGAAGCAGAACGCCTCGGAGCCGACGCTGCTCTCATCGTCGCTCCTTATTACAACAAGCCCACGCAGGCAGGCCTTTTCGCGCACTATTCAGCCATCGCCAAAGCCAGCAAGCTTCCCATCATGCTCTACAGCATTCCCGGGCGCTGTGGCATCGAGATCGGCGTTGAAACCGTCGTCGCTCTTGCGGCGCAGCACTCGAATATCGTCGCCATCAAAGAGGCGGGCGGCTCCGTGGAACGCGTCAGTCAATTGCGCTCGGCGCTTCCCGAAGCCTTCGAAATCCTCTCCGGGGACGACTCGCTCACGCTTCCCTTTATGAGCGTTGGAGCCGTGGGAGTGGTCAGTGTGGCATCCAATCTCATTCCAAGCGAAGTGTCCGCTCTGGTGAAGAAAGCGCTCGCAGGAGATTACGCAGCGGCCCGCAAACAACACTTCAAACTTTACACTCTTTTTAAAGAACTGTTTGTGGAAAGCAATCCAGCCCCGGTGAAGTACGCCCTGTCCCTCTTGGCGCAACTCCAGCCCGAGGTGCGTCTCCCGCTTGCACCGCTTTCCGAAGCGAGTTGCCAAAGGGTCAAAGCCGCCATGCAGCACACCGGACTTCTCTAACCGCCCCTTTTCATGAGTGCTCCCCTGCGCCTTCTTATCAACGGGTCCCGCGGCCGAATGGGACAGGCTCTTGTCCATTGCGCAACGACGATTCCCGAACTCACGGTGTCTGCGGAAGTGGACGCAGGCGACGATTTCCATGCGGGCCTTGAGCGCTCCGAAGCCGTGATCGACTTCAGCCACCACGCTACGATTGAGGCTGTTCTGACCTCCTGCGTGGAAGCAAAAAAGACCCTCGTCATCGGCACCACCGGCCATTCCGACCCCCAAATTGCGGCGATCTACGCAGCGAGCAAACACATCCCCATCGTATTCGCCCCAAACTACAGCGTCGGCGTGAACACCCTGTTCTGGCTGACTCGCAAGGCCGCCGAAATTCTGGGGCCAGGCTTTGACTTGGAAGTGGTGGAAATGCACCACCGCATGAAAAAGGACTCGCCCAGTGGCACGGCAAAACGTCTCGCTGAAATACTCGCGGAAACACGCGCCCTTTCTTACCAAGAAGACACGCGTCATGGCAGGTTTGGGATCGTGGGAGAACGCACTCAAAACGAAATCGGCATGCATGCGGTGAGGGGCGGCGACGTGGTGGGCGATCACACGGTGATCTACGCCGCGGTGGGTGAGCGCGTTGAACTCACACACAAGGCTTCAAGCCGAGACACATTTGCCATGGGTGCCCTGCGCGCTTCACTGTGGGCGCACGGCCGCGAACCGGGCGTTTACGACATGCAGGACGTTCTTGGGTTGCACTAGTGCAGTCCCTCCGAGCCTCATGCGAGACTTCAAATGTGGCTGAAGACAATGCGCGCCGGCTTAGCTCTAGGTTCAAATCTCGGTGACCGCCTCGTAGCACTCGAAGCAGCCCGCGCACGCGTGCTCAAAATCGCGGGTGTGTCAGGACCGATTCGTTCCTCCAGCATTTATGAAACCGATCCGGTGGACAGTTCGCCCAGTGCGGGTCCCTTTTTAAATGCTGTGATCGAGGTGGAATTCGGAGGCGACCCGTCTTTCTTTCTTCGGAGCCTGCAAGCCATTGAATTGGAAATGGGCCGTCCAGCCCAACGCGCCGTCAATGCGCCGAGGACGATAGATCTCGATATTCTCTATCTTGGAAACCTTGTGTTCTCCACTCCTGAACTGGTGATACCGCACCCTCGCCTTCACCTCCGCCGCTTCGTTCTCGAGCCATTCACGGAAATCAATCCCTCGTTGCACCTGCCCGGGCATAACGCTTCCACGAGCGCCCTCCTCGACTCGCTTCAGGATCCTGCAGGTGTCCACAGGGCGGCACAACAATGGAAAACACTTTGAACCGCCACGCCTCCACTCTCACGCCAAACGCAACGGCCCTGCTCAAAAAAAGCGGAGAACTCATCACGGTGCTCACTGCCTACGATTATCCCGGAGCGCGTCTTTTGGAGGAGGCGGGAGTGGACTGGATCCTGGTGGGAGACTCCCTCGGCATGGTGGTTTTGGGCTATCCAGACACCACCAGTGTCACGCTGGCTGACATGATTCACCACACCGCTGCCGTTTCCCGCGGCTTATCCCACACTCCTCTGATCGCAGATCTTCCCATCGGCACCTACGCCACCCCGGACGAAACGCTCAAGAATGCGAAAGCCCTGATCGACGCCGGCGCGCACGCAGTCAAACTTGAGGGGGGCGTCTCGCATGCCCCCCAAATCAAGGCCCTCGCAAGTGCAGGAATTCCTGTCATGGGCCACATTGGCATGCTTCCACAACGGGTTCGCGAAGAAGGCGGCTATAAAATCAAAGGCAAATCTCCCGAACAGGCAAAAAGTCTTGTCGAAGACGCGGTTGCGTTAGAGGTGGCAGGCGCCTTTTCGATGGTGGTCGAACTGGTACACCCCGATACGGCTCGCTTGATTCAAAAAGCCGTGCAAATACCCACCATTGGAATCGGAGCGGGCCCCCACTGCGACGGACAGGTCCTCGTGACCCACGACCTCATCGGCGCATTTCCGTGGTTCCGGCCGAAGTTTGTGACACCTACGTTGAACGTAGGCGATTTAATACGAGGTGCGGCCCAAAATTGGATCCAGCAGCTCAAACGTAGCCGTGGGCCCGTAGCTGAGAATGGAATACCCCTCTCCGGCAAAGGTTAGGGGTTAGCCCACGGCCAAGGGTTGCAGAGAGGTGGCGCGCGATGACTCCAACAAACAGCCCAAGGAGAAACCGAGAAGCTCGTCTAGAAAAGGTACTCTTGGGAGCACCGTATAAAACCTAGCCGCATCACAGCAATGCTCACTTGCGACGCTCAAGCTGAACCGCGCCATCCGGTGCAAACGAGAGTTGAGCAAGTGATAAGAACGATCCCCCCACGACCGTTGCGCTTCGTAATTCCCATACCCCATTTGGACCGACTAAAGCGTGGGTGCACTCAAGAAGTAGCGTGCCCGTTTGTGTGCGCACGCGCAGTCCCCGGAACTCAACGGTGTCCAGAGGCAGCAAAGTTTTCACTCCACTGGGCAGGTCCGCTAAAATACGGAGATCGTCCCCCTCGGTGGTGACCTCCGTCCCCTCCCCTCGGGCGGAAGGGCTCAGAGCCTTCATAATTCCCCCCCTCTTTCCGGCGCCCAATTTTAAGCGCGCAACCCGAGCCTTACCGCGTATTTCAGCACTGGAATCAGAACTAGAAACCCGCAGAGGAATTTCCACATCCTCCATTGTCAATTCTGAGCTGCGCGGGACTGGGGCCGGACTTTGAAGGGGGGGAGCGGCAGCCTCTCCTTCCCCGTTTTTACGACAAGCCGGCGCACTTCCTACCAAGCAAAGCAGGGTCAGACAGCCAAAACGGTTTATGACCATGCGTTGCTTGTCCTCACCTTAGGGCTGAAAGGAGATCTCCAAGCCATCAGCGGTGAGCCCAATCCCTCCAATTGGCCCCCCCTGCAGGAGGACGCCGCTAAACGCTCTGGCCTTTGTGACCCCAGATATCTTAGTGCTAAGATTCCCTGAAAATGCCCCCGTGGGTAAGGCCAAAGAAAGGGAAGCACTCTTTACCACGGGCGTTCCAGGGATAAACTGGAAAGACGGACGTGCCTTGGCAAGCGACAGCACCCCAATCGAATAAACGTCCGCTGAAACGTTGAAGGACATCACACTCGGATCAATAAACGGAAGCGGAATCTTGCCCGTTTTTGGTGCGTTGTAGGGATAGCCCTGCACCTCATAAGAGTTCTCCCATTGATAGAAGGTCGGGGACAGGCGGTTAGGATCCAACGGTCCCGATAAGACAGGAAGGGAGGAGAGCGTGCCTTTGGCCTCCTGAGTCAGAATGACATAGCCCCCAACACAAATTTCGGTGGGTGAACCGACTCCATAAAAGTTGAAGAAGGGAACCAAAGGGCGTTCGCCTTTCATTCCATCTACAAGTCGGGTTGACAAATAACTGGAGGCGGTGAAGCGGACGGGTTTGGGCAGGGCGTTGTAAACGGTGGCTTCACGATAAGCGTCCATATCCGCAGAATCCCATTCCCATCCGACCGTCCCTGAAGCAAAGGAGGGAGTGAGCACTTCACCGGTGGTTGTGTCAGTCATCACTACATGCCCCACCTCGACGACCTGGTTTGCAGCATTGCGATAGAAAGACAAGGCAAGAACCCCGTCATAAGACGCTCTTGCCTTAACCGTGGCCTCCAATTCCTGATGATCCCCGACCGTCGCAACCCTGTAGGTAAAGGACTCCCTGCTCTCGGAACTAAACATTTCCACGACGTCGCCAGGCACATACTGGTAGTCGGCTGAAAGAATCGCCGTCACTTTGTACGAGTGGCCTGCGGTGATGTGAATCGACTCGCTTGTGGAAAGCCTCTGGTATCCATGGGAACTCACCGGGTGGGAAACCCTGAAGAATGTTACAGGAATGCCGTACCGACTTTTAGACACATTCACAATGCCCGAATACACCACGCTTCCACTGGAGCCCACATCGACAGATGAAAATCCAGCATCTGTTTCATTGCTGACTTTCGTTGTATAACGCTTGGAAGGCAGAGTTGCCGCCAGCGCCGCATTTGCAGCTTGATCCAGACCGTAGGATGAATACGAGGAATCTTGTTGCCCGTCCTCGTTCCAAGAAAAGTCGATCCCGGAACTGAGACTCAAATATGCATACTGCTGCGTCGTTGACTTGTAACTGTAACCCGCGGGCGCAGCCCCGTAGGGAGTAAAGTTTGCAGGGATCGGTATCTTGGCAAGGCCC
Organism: Chthoniobacteraceae bacterium; assembly: GCA_947476255.1. Classification (GTDB taxonomy): domain Bacteria; phylum Verrucomicrobiota; class Verrucomicrobiia; order Chthoniobacterales; family Chthoniobacteraceae; genus Chth-196. The sequence continues at coordinate 50,186 of CANJPY010000009.1, forward strand.
GAGGCGTCGAAAGTACCACTGTAGGAAAAGGAATTGCGCCCTGAGGTGACCCTGACGGTGTAGGCTCCAGTTTTTGCAAGAGTGAGACTCACCAATCCCGAATTTCTCCCCCCCTGCAAGACGGTGTTCCACTGCCCAGCTAAAGCTGGGAAAGGATTCACTATGAACTGAGGAGTAATTACGGTCTCTCCAGTAATGACCACATCCGCAATGGAGCGGGAAATGTCATCCTCGGGGACGCCATTGACGACAACCTCAAGCAGTCTGAACAGGTATCCGGGTTTGGCCGCGGCAACCAAGTGCAGTTTCGTCCCCATTTCGACCAATCCGTCTACTGGAAGGGCGGGCGTCACCGTCAATGTGCCCGTATTTACATCGGCTGCATCCACGAGCACCCTGACCACTTTTGCCACTGTAAAATTAACCAACTTCGGAACGCTCTTTTGCTTGTATTGGTCCACTGCATAAATCGCTAGAGAGCAAGGCCCGCCCTGTTCAAAGGAGAGTTCAAGACTCCAACGCCAGGTGCGCACCGTCTTGCCTCCCACAATCACAGGCTGCAATTCCTCCAGTTCCGCCGAGTATGAGTCCTTCAGTGTTCCAATGGAACGCTCAATAAAAACGCCTGTAACTTCACTCTCATCCTGCACCGTTCCTGATAATCGGATCGGCCCGGAGTCCGGAGTAAGCAGGACTTTGTTTCCATTTACGGGTACGTCTGTGAGAATGAGCACAGGAGCGCTCTGATCGTCGCGCGTTCCCAAAGCCTTGGTAATCTCCGGCTCTGCCTTGATAATTCTGGCGAGCATGGACGCCCCCGAAAGGTTGGGAAGAACCCCAGTCAACGTCTGCGTTGCTATCGTTCCACCCGCGAGGTTCTTTGTAAAAGGGGGAACCGCGTTCTGGGAAGCCGTGACGCTCCTCATCCCCGCCGGACGCGCGCTCACTGCCTTTAGGTTCACTGGATATCTTTTTGTCACGCCGCCAAAGTCAGAGGACTCCGCAATGAACAGTTTGGTCCCTGAAGCGATCGAATCCGTAACATTCTTGGCAAAATCTCTGACATACCCGTCCTCGCTGAGGTCGGTGAAAGGATCCTGCGAAAAATTGGCACGCGCCGGGAAAAAATTCGAGTCGGAATCAATCAACCTCGATACCGTTGCACCGTTGGATGGATACACAAAGTTGGAGAACTTCATATAAGCGGAGGCCCCATTGCCGAGGGCCGTCACGGCCTTGGCCTGAAAAGCGGCACCGCCCGAAGCGGCGGCGAGTAGGTTTGGATAGTCCTTCAGAATAGATTCCATGGACAATTTGCCCTGAGGAAACAAAGCCTGCAGCACATCCAATTTGACACTCGTGTCGACACTGCTGAGCACGCTCAAAAGGGCGCTTAACCCATTGCAGCCGACACGCAACATTTGAATGTCGCCATAGTCCACTCGAAGGTTCCGCACCAGTCCACCGCTGGTTCGCCATGAAGCGAAATCGCCAGTCGCGAAGTTTGTTACAAAACGCGTGTCCGTGATTTTTGCGAGGTTCGCGTCTGCTTTGTCTAAAGCGGGCAGGAGAACTTGAGTTATCCAATTTGAGGCCTGAGAGGTGTTAGCCGTCGCCAAAAATGTGCCTGACCACACGAGCCCAGAAAGAGGAAGTTTCAAAGGGCCACTCACTCCAAATGCCTTCAAGGTGCTTGTGGTGCGGGTATCGTTGACGAGCGCAAACAACTCACTTAATGAAGAAACAAACAACTCCTCCCCGCCGCTCGGCGCTGCTGCCAAGGCTGAGCCCGCCTTTGTTTTGGCAAGTGTTGAATTTTGTGCATTGATCGCAGCACGCGCCGCAATGACATCCGCACTCCTCACGGAAACCACCACTGCATCTGATCGTACCTTTTGAGTCCCACTGGTTACAACCAGTTGATAAAGACCGCTATCACCGGCGACAGCTTTCGTCTTGGTGTAGGTCGCTGCGGTTGCGCCAGAAATCGACACTCCGTTGCGGAGCCACTGGTAGGTCACCCCAGGCACTTGAGCTGAAGGGTTCATAGAGGCAGAAAGTGTGAGGGTTGCTCCCACCGCTAGCACTGTATCTGAAGGCTGGAGAGAGAACCACCGGGTGACCTCGAATCTGGTCTTCACTGCGGCAGGAAAAGTCAAATCCGAGGGCCCGTATACCGAAGATTGTCCGTTAAAACCTTGAAGGCGCGCTCCCGTGAGGTTCCACGTTCCAACCTGATTAAGCGCCTCAGAATTAGGTCCGTACCACCCCCTGATTTCCCTCTCATTCAACTGGTAGGTCTGCCTCGTACGATCCGTCGGCAACAAATAGTCCCGCTTTGTGATGGTCCACTCGTCTCCAGCATAAAACAATTTACGGCCATCGGGCGCCGTAAATTCCAGTTCGAAAAACTCCACCCCCTGAGTATCGGCGCTCACCACAGCTTCCATGGCGACTCCACGAAGTGACTCGTCTGATGATGAGATCTCCACGACGTCACCGGCCGGCGTCGCGATGCCTAAGCCCACCAGTTGAGGGGCGGCGCCTGCAGGCAGCGCTCTGGCTTCGTGTTGCGCCAATAAAAACGCCGCCAGTGCAGCGCAGACTCGGAGGATGCCGGGGGTTCCGGCGGCTTTTACTTTCATAGGTGTTGCGTGTTGGAACTAATCTTAATGAAATGCGCTAAGAACCATCAGCGGAGCGAAATGGATTCTCAAAGGGGTCCAAATGCACATAGTACCGGTCCAGAAAGGCGGCGACCGCATCTCGGTTTTCCTTGGGCAGGGAGCCGTTTTTTAAAGTTAAAAGCAGCGCCTTCTGCACGCGGTCGTTACGATGGGCCCGAAGAGAAAGCAGTGCGTGATCTCGCACTGACGCATCTCGGTCTGAAAGAGCGCGTACAAGAGCCAGTGACGCCATGGGTTCAGTATTAAAGAACTCGAGGACACCAGCAGCTTGGACTCTCACCCGAGCATCCGTATCGCTGCCCAAAAACTCCACTAACAATCCCAGACCTCTGAGGTCCGCCTTCATTCCCAAACTGCGGACAGCTTCAGCACGGATTTCGGCATCCACACTCCCCCAATCCTCAAGCTCCTTGACCGTGAGTACGCCAGACTCGAACAAGGAGCGCTGCATTTGCTCAACTTGACTCGGATAGTGAAAGGCGCTTGCTGACGCCTCGGCGGAACCACCTTTGACTTCGTTGCCGAGGGTGTCGGCAACGGATCGAGGCACGGCATTCTGAAAATGTAAAATGACACCAACCACCACAGCGAGTGCGCCTACGAAGAGTCCTTTTTTCATCGCTTCTGAGGTCATCGCGAAGTTTGTTCCAGTGGGCTCCGACTAATAGGACAGGCTGAGAACACCGGAGGCAGAGGTTGCGGTGGAGGTAATCTTCGTGCTCTTGGAAAAAGAGCCTGCCGACAGAGTCACGTTTGCCGTTTGTAAAATGGTTGCCCCCAAATTGAGCCGTGTTCCATTCAGGGAAACAATGCGTCTCTGAAGGTCAACCGTCACTGCCACAAAGCCACCGCCGACACTGAGCGTACCCATCGCCTTGGTGGCGTTGATTCCCGTGCCAACCGTGAGCGTATTCGGAGGCACGGTGACTAAAAACTGCCCGACCTGCAGCGAGAGACTGTCAGTGCCAGGGGTGTAGCCTCCCCCTTGGGTTTGGTAGGACACGACTGCGCGCAAAGAATCACTGCGGTTCTGCTTTGCCGAGATGCTGGCAAGCAGACCGTCTACATAGAGAACCTCGCTAGTGGGAAAGTTGCTGGCGCAAACGTAGACAGCAGACTTTCCTTCGGCATCGGCTCGATTCGAGAGCGCAACCGTCCTCGCAAAGCTGCCAAAGGAGACGCCCACATTGGTAGCTGCATCGAAATCAAACGACCTTGCATCAAACCCAGTCATGGAGAGGAGCAATTCATGCTTAGAACTGCCTCCAATCGCTGTGGTAAACGTTCCGGTCAACCCACGTGACGGGTCCGAGAGGCCATACACGCCGGGGACGCGAGTGGGCCGCATACTCGAACCAGCAACGACGATTCGGGAGGAATCCAAAGTCAGGATCAATGAATCCTGCCCAGGCACAAAAGTGCTCGTATCCGTGTTGAATGTGCAGCGCAGTTGCACTGTGCCAGTTGATGCCACTGAACTTAACCGCGTTATGCTCAGCGCATCCACTCGCAACCATTCCGTCTGCGACACCGCCGGCACTCCCGTGACCGTCACGGTATTCGTACCAATTCTGGTGAAAGGCTTGATCAAAATCGGCGCCGCGGCAGTCAGGGAATTCTCATTCTCACCAGTAGCGGCTCGCCCGTTGACATTCACGACCTTCACATTGAAGGCGTACACTCCGTTAGCGGGAAACCCGCCATAATAACCACTGTAAACCCCGTCACCCGGTGTTTTATCGCCGTGTATGGAGGCACCGTCGTCAAACAATGTAAAAGAACCCAACACCCCATTGGGTCCAGTAACTTGACCGGTCACGCTTGCGCCAGCCACCGGTGTTCCTGCCGTCACACTACAGGTAATCAGGGCGGGCTGAGGATAGTTTACCGTCTTGGATGCGACAACGGGAGCGACACTCACCACGGAACTGGTTGCATTTGCCATCACATTGTACCGATAGGTCGCACCAGTGTTCGTTTTTGGCGAGGCAACAGAAAGTTTCCAATTTCCAGCGACGGGTCTCGACACCCGAAACACCGTGTTGTTCGGCTCCTTCTGCATGACCACCCCGTCCGCACTTGAGCTTTGAGAAAACTTCCTGCCTGAGGGCGAAACCAACTGCGCGTCCATGCCCTCTTCGGGAGAGGCTACAGAAAAAGTAATCTCTTCGCTCAAGGCATCCACGGGAATCACTGTCTCGGCAGAGGAGTTTTCAAAGAGAAGACTACCCAAGGCTTCCATGATCCCGCCACCTCGCAATTCCCCGTAAATTCGCGAATAAATGTCCAGCAAACCGAGACCGTCCGTGGCTTGAAAAAACTTCCCCCCACTGGTGTTGGCCATTTCCAGAAGACCCGACGTATCCGCACCCGCCCCAAGTGCGATCGAAAAGATGCGTGTCCCGCGGGCAACGGCGTTTTGGGCAACCTGAGCCATGGAAATCCTTGAGGAATTGTCCTGACCATCGCTTAAGATGACAATGTTCTCTTGGGCGCCAGCCTCTCCATCATCGCTGAAAACATCCAGAGCCTTCTGCACTCCATCCCCAATCGCTGTACTGCCCCGTGGCCCTAATAACGAAATCGCGGCTTTCGCGCTCCCGCGAACCGCTCCAGCAGAGTCTACCTCCGTCAGAGGATAAGTCACAGTAACATCCCCGTCGAAATCAATCACAGCCAAGCGGTCCGCAGGGTAGACATCGGTGTCGGCAAAGCCGTTGACAAAATTGGTGACAACATGCCGGTCCACAGTCAGACCAGCCATAAAGCCCGCACCCAGCTTCGCAAGCGGCATTCGGTTTTCACCGCCCATGCTGCCCGAGCGGTCCAAAACGATCGCGAGACGCGAAACATCAGGCATCACAAGCCACTCCACCGAGGTATCACCAACCGGCAAAACCCTGTCGGCAGGCCCATTGTGCGCTTTTAGAAACACCTTCTCGCCCTTCCACTCAAACTTGCCCAGCGTTTCCCAAGAACTCTCCCCGTTCATGATCCAGTTCTCAGTCATCCACCAGTTCGCGCCAACCTGAGAACCTTTGTTGACGTCATACGGACTGTCAAATTCAGTGACCGAATTTCCCACCCCTCCACCGCCAGTCATTATTGTGGGCGCGACCGAAAACGGAAGGCGTTGAATGGCACTCAAATCAGCGGGCGTCCAACTTGACTTGAGTGACATCGGCACCGATGCGCCCTGATACTCGTCATACAAACCAAAAACATAGTGCGAGAGCTCATGCACCAAGCTGAACCCACCCCGAAACACAGACCTGTTGCTCCGATGCCTCTCTCCAAACATAGTCGTCCGGTAACCGGGCACCCCTAGCTTTGCCACTCCATTGCTGAAAGCTGCTGAATTTCCGCGCAGCACCCAAACATCTGCTGTTTCCTTCTTCGAAAAGGCCCTTCGATACACCCTTACCTTCCCAATTTTCAGCTGCCCGTTGGTCGCGTTCCAAAGCCGAGCCGACGCGTCGTTAAACACGGCGCGCCAACTCTCCAAATTCGTGGCTCCATTCAAGTTTTCCTCCGTCTCCGAAAATGAAAACACAACGCTGAGGTCGAGCGTTTGAGAAGCCTTATTAATCGACCCATCCCCGGCCGTTGACCGAGGGGCAGCGGCCAATAACCCAGCACCGATTCCCAAACCACATACGAGTCGTCTGAGGGTTCGATTTGAACGACTTTGCCTAGGGGGAGTCAGGGAGGAATTCATCGGGGTTGAAATTTACGTCGAAAGACACTTTAAACTAATGCTCGTTTGCAAACACCCTTGGCGTAGGCAACTCAAAAACGACAGAGCAGCATACATTACACGCAACCATCGGAAACTCTGTCACAACTAAGACCACATTTTTAAAATTTACTGAAAAACTCCCGCAGGCATTGCTACATCCATCATTTCACAAAAAGATTTCTCCCAGCAAGACTCCCAGAAACTGTTACCGACATCATCCAAGCCTCTAGCTAACAAGCGGTTCAAAATCCAACAACAGGCAGGCTTGAACAGAATATGGACCGCAAGCCTGCCTTCAACCTAATTACATCTCAAGCTTTTTTTAAAACAGACAACAAAAACTCCGCACCGCCTTCATCTCTCATGCCTGATGATTTATTTACCACGCAAACCACTCCGCATTAAACGGCTCCGTCTGTGCTGTCATTCACAGCCCAAACCTCCATTCCCATTCACGCTTACCCGTCACCTCACCCAAAAAACGGCGCGCAGATGGTTGCAGTGCATGAGCCCCCCCCATACGGCCTCGCTTCACCGGTTGGTCTGACAGACAAATGACCGGTCTGGTCTCCTCACGCCACTCAGACAAAATCACCCACCAACACTCACCCAAAATTCCCCCCTCCTTTTGAACACCAACTTGCCAGAGCATGAAGCCCAAGCAATTCATGTCCATCAACGCAGCTCTTAAGGAACAACCCGCCAACCCAAACGAGGAAAGCTACAAACCACTCTCCCGAGATTTTCTCTTAAATCTGCCCACTTCGCCCAGTGTCCTCCGTGGGAAGAAGCACGACGAATGTATTGAAAGATTGTGCTCCCATGCAGATGCTTTACCTCCTCCTCTACCCAATCCCCCAGCACGCCATGACACGTTTTCGATCTCTCGCCCTTTTTGCAGCAACACCGCTTCTTGCAATCGCTTCGCCTTCGGCAAAAGCTCAAACCACATTCACCTTTGCAGACACTTCAGGCGACCATCTTGATGTACAACTCAATGGCAAAGCTCTCGTACGCTGGCAGTATGCCTTTGACTCCTCCTCTCCGGAAAAACTCCACGAGACCTACAAGCCCTACCTTCACTTTCTGGATGCCGACGGCAAGGATCTCATCACCAAAGGCCCGGGCGGCGAATTCCCCCACCATCGCGGCTGGTTTCTAGGCTGGTCCAAAATCACCACCCCCTTGGGGACCGTTGACCGCTGGCACATGAAGGGCGGAAACATCGTCCAACAGAAGATCCTTTCCCAGTCCGCCACCAAAGATTCTGCCTCCTTCACAGTCCTTCTGCACTGGCAAGGCACGACAGAGGCACCGATCCTCTCCGAAGAACGAACCTACACAGTGCGTTCAGCCCCCGCGCCTGCGTACGCACTCGTTGAAATGAAAAGCGAATTAAAGGCGCTCGCCGGCGAAACAAAACTAGACGGCGACCCCGAACACGCGGGACTCCAATTCCGCCCAGCCGCCGCTATCGAACGCTCCGAAACTTCATACGTTTTTCCCAAGGCCGCAGCCGATCCCAAAAAGGACCGCGACTATGCGTGGGTGGCTCAGAAAATGAGCGTGGGCGGCAAGAAATACACCGTCGCTTTCCTCAATCACCCAGATAATCCCAAGGACACCCCCTTCTCCGCTTACCGCGACTACGGCCGGTTCGGCGGATTTTTCCGCACCACCATCCCCGCAGACGGAACCGCTGTTCTGCGTGGAGAAATTCTCATTGCCGAAGGTGCACTCACTCCCGAAGCCATCCAAAAGACGGCCAATGCCTTCACGGGGAAAAATGACCCCACTCCGGAGGTCACCGAGCGGCCTGCCGACAAACCAGCGCCCAAAAAAGAAGACAAAAAGCCGGACCCAGCTGCAAAGTAATTTTCGGGCCAGCTTCCCTAAACCCGTCCTCATCACTATACAAAAACCATGTCGAGCCAGTTTGGACATCTATTTCGCATCAGTACCTGGGGAGAATCCCATGGAGGAGAAGTGGGCGTGGTCGTCGACGGCTGCCCTCCCCTTCTTGAATTGAGCGAGGCGGATATCCAGCGCGATTTGGACAGAAGACGCCCTGGCCAGAGCGAAATTGTGACGCCCCGTGACGAAGCCGACCAGTGCCGCATTCTATCGGGCGTTTTCCAGGGCCGCACCCTCGGCACTCCGATCGCCGTGAGTGTTGTCAACAAGGATGCAAGACCCGAAGCGTATCGCGAGATGGAACACGCCTTCCGCCCGTCGCACGCGGATTACACCTACCAAACAAAATACGGCGTCCGGAACTGGCAAGGCGGCGGCCGTTCCTCCGCGCGCGAAACTATTGGGCGCGTCGCGGCATCGGCCATTGGCAAGAAGGTCCTCGCAAAGTTCTGCCCCAACCTCGAAGTCATCGCATACGTGCGCTCCATTCAAAACCTCCACGCAGAGGTGCATACCGACACGGTGACGTTCGCCGCAGTGGAATCCAACATCGTGCGCTGCCCGGACGCTGCCATGGCGGAACGCATGATCGAGCACATCAAGGCGGTGCGTTCGGACGGCGATTCCGTAGGCGGCGTCGTGGAGTGTGTGGTGAGAGGCGTTCCCCCGGGGCTGGGAGAACCCGTCTTCGATCGGCTTGAGGCGGACCTCGCCAAAGGAATGCTGAGCCTGCCTGCGACAAAAGGCTTTGAAGTGGGCTCAGGCTTTTCGGGAACCGTGCTCCGCGGCTCCGAACATAACGATGCCTTCTATATGGACGATGGCGTCGTGCGCACCCGCACCAACCGCTCCGGAGGCGTGCAAGGCGGCATTTCCAATGGTGAACCCATTGTATTCCGAGTGGCGTTCAAACCAACCGCGACTATTTTTCAAACACAGCAAACCGTTTCTCCCCAAGGCGAAAACGTAGAGCTCAAAGCCCGCGGACGGCACGACGCGTGTGTCCTTCCCAGAGCCGTTCCCATGGTCGAAGCCATGACCGTTCTGGTTCTCACCGATCACCTCCTGCGCCAACACGCCCAGAACGGAAACTTCTCCGCTTAGCCACGGACCCCAAGTCCGCATTCCTGTCGATCACAAGAGGTGTCCCAGGAACCAAGCGGGACGCCACTCTTCAGGACCGCTTCTTTTTGCGCACCGGGGCTTTCGCCTTCACCTCTCCTTGAACTGTTTGCGCCACAGGCTCGCGCTGCGTATTTCCACCCGCTGGCTCGGCAATACCATCCACCAAGTCGATCCCGAACAACGCGCCGAGGTCCTCTCCCAAAAGCTCGGTGTCCGCTGACGCGCCATCAGAAACAACCTTCTGACTGCCATTCGCGAATAAATCCACAGGCTGCACACCACGCAGTTTAAAAAACAACGCGGGATCAACGTCGAACTTCACGCCCACTCCGTATAGCACCGCAGCCACGTGCTTGCACATATCCGCCCAGTCCGGACAGGTGCATGACAGCCGTATTTCTTTGGGAGAAGGAAAGATGCCGTTGTCTCTGTCGCAGATCACCTCCATCACGCCGGCTCCCAAACGGCCCGCGAGCAGGTCCAACAAGCTCCCTACATTTCCTGCGCATTGTGTCTGGATACGCTGCCACACGTCAGCCTCGAGGCATTCGATCCGAATCATTACGTCGTAGACAACAGACCCGAGCACGTTCGCGGAAACACAGCCACCATCGATGGAGAGGTTGTAAACACGGCCATTCCGAAGGTAAGAACGCCCCCGCGGGAGGCGATACTCATAATCACTATAGGCTTCCAAATGCCTGCACCACGCCTTGCCCCAAAAGGTCGTCACCAATTTTTTGCTCCCGGTCGGAGCTCTCAACACCTCAAAGGACTCTCCAAGTTTCCGCCGCTTCTCGAGATCTTGAAGCCCGCCTGCTTCATGAGAGCCATCTTCGCTGTAGTATTCCCATCCCATACTCCTGCCCTTTATCACTCCACAGATTGAATGTCCAACCGCACAAAATTGAGAAGCTCCTCGTTGTTCATTTCCGTGAGCAACTTCTCCGCCCCACCCTCTTGAGAGAGCATATCGTCTACAAGCGCCCCCTTCTTGCGCAGGAGCGCATCCACCTTCTCTTCTATGGTCCCCGGACACACAAACTTGTGCACAAGAACGTTGCGCTTCTGCCCGATCCGAAACGCACGATCCGTCGCCTGATTCTCAACCGCCGGATTCCACCACCGGTCAAAATGAATCACATGACTGGCCCGTGTCAGGGTCAAACCCGTCCCTCCCGCCTTCACGCTGAGCACGAAAAAAGGCGGCCCATCGGCCTGCTGAAACGCCTCCACAAGCTTCGGCCGTTGCCCCACGGGAGTGCCCCCATGCAAAACCAATCCCTGCCGCCCGAATATCCCTGCAAGGTGCTGCGCGAGCGGAGCTGTCATTTCGCGAAACTGCGTGAAGATCAGACACCGCTCCTGCTTCGCTGCAATCTCCGCGCACAACTCTGAAAGCCGCGTAAACTTTCCGCTATCCTCCGCGCCAAACCGTCCGTCCCCACTCCAATGACTCGGATGGTTGCAAACCTGTTTGAATTTAACAAGATACCCCAGCACCAATCCACGCCGCTGGTTGGGATCAAGGGATTCGTCATGAAGATCCTCCTTCAATTGAGCCACCAATTTTCCGTAAAGAATGGCCTGCTTCTTCGTCAGCACACACTGCGTGTGCATCTCAATTTTCTCGGGTAAATCCGAAATAATCTGCCGGTCTGTTTTCAGACGCCGAAGCAAATACGGCCCCAACAAGCGGCGCAACGGTCCGTAGCCTTCGCTGCCGCTGGCCAGTCGACGCGTGGCTTCAGAAAAATCTCCTGCGGTACCAAGCAAACCGGGGTTCAAAAAATCAAACAAACTCCACAAATCCGCGAGCCGGTTTTCTATCGGTGTCCCGGTGAGAGCCACACGCGCCCGGGCAGAAAGCTTTTTGACACATCGCGCCTGCATGGTTGCGGGATTTTTAATGGCTTGCGCCTCGTCCAAAACAGCCATATCCCATTCGGCGGTTAATAAAAATTCACTGCGTTGAAGCTGTCCGTACGTCGTGAGTACGGCATCAAAAGAACGAGCCACGCTCGTCGGTTCATTCTCGAACTGTGCCAGCACCTCGCGCGAATTCGCAGATGGATGAAAGGCAAACAAACGCAGATGTGGCGCAAAAATGCGGACCTCTCTCAACCAGTTGCCCACGAGCGAGGCGGGCACTACTAAAAGACTCGGGCGCTGTGTTCCGGAAACTTCAGCCCGCCTCAAGCATAACAAAGCAATGACCTGCAGTGTTTTACCAAGCCCCATATCATCGGCAAGACAGGCTCCGAGACCAAGACGTGCTGCGAAATAAAGCCACGCCACTCCCTTTTTTTGATAAGGCCGCAGCACCGCTTTCAACCCGGGAACAGAATCCACCTCGGCGGGAGACTTTAAGCGTTCAAGCCATTCGCGCAGGTTCTTCGCAGCCACCACTTCACTCCAATCGTGGGCAAGGCTGTCACCCGCGTCGTCACTTGGCACAGCCGTTGGTTTTGAGAAACCGGCAAGCCACCGCATCCCCTCATGAAACGACACCCCACCGCTTTGATGAAAGAACTGCACCTTCTCCCAATGCTTTAACGCCTGCTGCAATTTCTCGTGATCGACTTCCACCCACTGCCCGCGAAGGCTCACCAATCCTGTGGGCGAAGCCCGAATCAGAGCCAGTTCTGCGTCACTGAGCCGTTCTCCCCCGAGAGTGACTTCCGAACGAAAGGAAAGCATGGCCGCCACTCCCACATTTCCCGGCTCCGGCGCATCTACAGACACACTCACGATCGGCCGACTGGAGCGGCGGGCCTTCCACCAGTCTGGCAGTTTCACAATCAAGCCGCACTTTTCCAAGAGCGGTATTTCCTTAAGAAAAGCATAAGCATCCTCAGGCGACCAGGCCAGCGCCTGAAACAGCCGCTTCGATTGCAGTAAATCATGAACCAACACACTCGTATTCGCAGCAGCGCGAACCGGCTCTAAAAGGGCATCTATGACCGACTGTTGTTTTTGATGCGACGCAAATATCCGGGCGAGCGGAGTGTGTTGGGCGCCGCCATCGGCTGACAGTTGCTCGGTATACGTGGCGAGAAAGGCGAACGGCTTCTCACTGTTTCTCTTGTTTTCCGCAAGGTGAAACGTCACACGCCCGAGGAGATGCCACATCCCGCTTAAATCCTTAAGCCATCCCGCAATTCCATCGGCGTGGCTTTCCACCGCGTTCTGAACGCGGTTCCGAAGGTCGTCCCAGAGCCTGCGCAAAAGGATTTCATCTAAATACTCGCCCCCGCGCACCAGCGGTGCAGCCCCAACCATGGATCGCAAAGAGCTTTCGAGGGGGTCTGCCACAAGACGAGACTCACGAGTCTGACACAGCTGCGTGAGGAACAACTTGCCCCACTCTCGGGCCCAGGAGAGCGAAGCCACGAGTTCCACTTTCACAAGGTGCGTTGCCAAGTGCAACACCCCGTCAGCATCACTCTTCTCAAAAGCCTCCCGAATACTACGTGGCGCTGCCGAACCCACTCGAAGGGTCCGTTCAGGCGTGCAAAATAGAAACTCGTCCTCTTCTTGTTGCATGAACTTGTCGGCGCGTCTTAACCGTAAGGATCTTTGAAGAAGCGCTCGATGCGCAGTCTTATCAGCCCTCGTTTCTGAACGCCTCCGCCATCTTACACGGTTGTTGCCGGCTGCAGTGCCAGCTTTTGAATTTTTTGAAGGTCCAACTTGCCACTCGCCAAATGCGGGATCTCGTCAACGCGGAGGCTGCGCCGTGGAATCCAAAGATTCGGCAACCCTTGTGCAGCCAATTGAGAACGCAAGGACGCAAGATCCACATCCATGGTCGCCAAAAGCAGCAAGGCCTCTCCCTTGGACTCATCAGGGACCCCGGTGATGACAAGCACACGCTCGTCCCCCGAGAGCTGCAACGCCTTGCCCACGGCAGTCTCGACGGTTTCGTGTGGGATCATTTCACCGGCAATTTTGGAAAAGCGGCTTAAGCGTCCCTCAATAAACAGAAATCCATCGTGATCAAACCGGCCCAAGTCGCCGGTACGCAACCAGCCATCGCGGATTGCATCCGCCGTTCGCACCGGATCGTGAAGATAGCCCTCAAAGATATTCACCCCGCGAAGCCATAACATCCCGGTCTCGTGCAGGCTGAGCTTTTCGCCGGTTTCCGGATCCCGAATCTGTGCGCTCATGCCAGGCATCAGCTTGCCGACGGCGCCCTTGCGGTTGGAGGATTGCACCGGACACCCCGGCCATGGCGCGGGCGGGTCGGGAAGGTTCACGCTCGCGACTGGCGAAGTCTCCGTGAGACCATAACCTTGAAGCACTTCTTTTCCGAATTTAGCGTGAAAGGCCTCGGCAACGTCCGAGGGCAGCTTCTCCGCCCCGGTGATCACGAGTTGAAGACTCTGAAGTTGGCGCGGTTCCACTTTGCGGAGATAGCCGCGCAAAAAGGTGGGCGTGGAACACAGCATTTTGATGTTATACTGCTCAATGAGTTCCGCATTTTTTGCGATATCCAGCGGACTCGGATGCGTGACCATCCGCATGCCTTCCAGAATGGGGAACCAGAGATTAACCGTGCTCCCAAAAGAATGAAACAGGGGCAGACACGCGAGGATGCTTTCCCCTTTTTTAAGGTCAATCATGTGGGAAAATTGGCGGACGTTCCCAAGCAGATTGCGATGGGATAAAACAACGCCTTTCGGATCTCCAGAGCTGCCACTGGTGAAAAGTGTCACAGCCTCTTCGCGGTCACCCACGGCAGGCACCTTGGAAAAACGCGCCAGCCATGCGACTGGAAGCACTGGGATCAACACCCTCCAAAGCAGCGCGCCCGCTTTTATTTTTGGAATAAGATCCTCCAGATAAATGAGGTTTTCGGGCCATGGAAACTCGGGGAACCTGGCTTGAAAACTCCTCGCCGTAATCACCGTGCTCAAACCCGCGATCCGACAGGCCGCCTCCACCGATTGACGCGCCGCCGTGAAGTTTAAATTCACCGGGACTTTTCCAGCCAGCACCACGGCGAGATTCGCAATCGTGGCGCCTTTACCGCTGGGAAGCACAATTGCGAGGCGCGGTTCAGCACACATGCGCCGCAACAAAGCTGCTAAAGCGAACCCGACAGCGAGAAGCATGGCACGCGTCAAACGACTCCCGTCCATCCCGTCCACAAGGATCTCAGAGCTCCCACGCCGCTTTAACCCCTCAATTGCGGCGCGCCCCAGATGCCCCCGCAACACGGGACGATTTTGAAAGCACCGTTCACCAAGATCCATGAGCTTTTCACGCACCACACTCGCGACTGCATCCACAGACGCCAACTCAGACCCAAAGGCCACGGTCACGGAATAGGGCCACCGTTTGGGCCATTTCAAAAAATAGCGCCCCCCGGAAAAAGAAAGAATGGATCCCCACACTTCGTCCAACCACACCGGAACCACAGGCGCCTGCGCCTCGCGCGCGATCAGTTCAAAACCGCGTTGAATGCGCATTAAATTTCCGGATCTGGAGATTTCACCCTCCGGAAAAATGCACACCACCTCGCCGCGCCGCACGGCTTCGGCCGCTGTGCGAATGGATTCTTTGGCACGCGTTTTCGAGATGGGAAGCGCTCCGATGGCATGGAGGAAGGGTCGCAGCGTTCGCCTCTGATAGATGTCGCTGTCGACCAGAAACCGGATGCGCCGCGGGGTGGAGACTTGGAGCAAGACCGCATCGCCCCAGCTCAAATGGTTGGGAACCAGCAAACAGCCGCCCTTTGGAAGGGACGCCGCATCCACAACATGGAGTCGGTAAAAACAGCGGACAAGACGGCCGCCAAGCCAGCGAAGGAAGTCTTCGAAAAAGGGGTTCATGAAGAGGGTGGAGCAAGACTAAACGCACGAAACCCTTTGCAAAGCAAGCTGCCGCGCGCAAGCAAAGTGCGACGCCAAGTGCCGAGGTATTCAGGGCCCGCGACAGACAAAGCGCACCCCATAAACTTTCAAGCCTGTCTTTGTACGGAGGCCTCTCCAAGGCTCGCCAAGACCGGTGCCACAGCCGTGAACAAATCCAAGACCAAATGGAGCTTTGGTTGCCCTTTCGCCGTTTTTGCGGCAGTTCTTGGAGATGGACACCCCTGCGGCTCGGCCGCCGTTTCTGCAACGTCTCGGCACTTTCATCCGTTTTTCCCACACCGTTTTTGCCTTACCTTTTGCGCTGATCTCAATGCTCGTCGCGGGGGAGGGCCGCGTGACGAGTCGTGCCTTCGGGTGGATTTTGCTGAGCGCCGCCGCCGCACGAACCGTTGCAATGTGCTTCAACCGCCTTGTAGACTGGGAAATCGACAAGCGCAATCCACGCACCGAAGGCCGCCACAAGCTGGTCTCAAAGTCCCAAGCGTGGCTCACTCTCGTTCTTTCGGGAGCGTTGACATTTTTTGCCACCTATAACCTGAACTCCCTCTGCTTTGGCCTCACCCCGTTGATGCTGGTCATCCTCTGTTTTTATTCTCTCACGAAACGCTTCACCGCGTTTTCACATCTGTTTCTCGGTATAGCACTGGCCGTGGCCCCCGCTGGAGCTTGGGTGGCCATAAAAGCCTCCCTTTGGGCGCTCGAGCCCTTTGTGCTGGGTTTTGCCGTGCTCGCCTGGACGTTTGGTTTCGACCTCATTTATAGCACTCTCGACTCTGATTTCGACCGCCAGCACGGCCTCTTCAGCTTTCCGTCCCGCTACGGAATTCCGGCCGCCCTGCGCCTCGCAAAAAGTTTGCACGTCATTGCAGCACTCACCTTTATCGCATTCGGCTGGGTGGCCCGGCTCGGACCAGGCTACAGCGTCGCTTGCGTCATCACCCTTGGCGCTCTCCTTTGGGAACACAGACTCGCCGCCACACTGGACCCCGGGCAAATCAATCGCGCGTTTTTCCAAATCAACGCCCTTGTCAGCATGACTCTCCTTGCCGGCACCCTGATCGACTTTAAAGCGTGGCGCTTTCTCTCTTTTTGAATTTTTGCTGCGGACTGGATTTTCCCAACGTGCTCCCCATACTACGCAATCATACTATGCGCTCCCCCACCCTTTTCTGCGCGACTGCCGCGCTTTTTGCCACGCTGCCCCTGCTCGCCGACGGGCCCAAGGATAACATTGCCGAACAGGTCCGCCCGGTTCCGCCACCAGGCGTTGCAATCCCCGACGCGGACAGGAAAGCGCTGGAAGAAAAGGTGGCCTCACTTGGAGCGCAGATAAGCGCCCTCAAAACCGATCTTGTAAAAAAGCCTGCGCTGCTGGCACTTTTGCCTGACGTCGAGATTTATCACAAGGCGGTCGACTGGGCGCTGCGCTTCAATGAATTCTTCAAAACCCAGGAGGTGGCAACCGCACAAGCCCTGCTGGACGAAGGCACAACTCGCGCCAAAGCACTGCGTGAGGGTCAATCTCCCTGGACAACGCAAACGGGACTCGTCGTGCGAGGCTACCGCTCGCAGATTGACGGCTCCGTGCAACCCTACGGCTTGGTTGTTCCCGGAGGTTATCATGCGGAAAGTGGAATCAAGCATCGCCTCGACGTATGGTGCCATGGCCGCGGGGAGAACCTGAGCGAACTGAACTTTATCGACCAGCGCAGGAAGAGTCCCGGTGAATTCACACCCTCGGGCGCATTCGTTCTTCATCCCTATGGGCGTTACTGCAACGCGAACAAGTTCGCGGGAGAAGTCGATCTTTTCGAGGCACTCGAACACGCTAATCGCAACTATCGGATCGACCCCGCCCGTCTGGTGATGCGGGGCTTTTCGATGGGAGGGGCCGCGGCCTGGCAATTCTCTGTGCATTATCCCAGTCGTTGGGTGGCCTCGAATCCGGGAGCGGGCTTCAGTGAAACACCTGATTTTCTGAGAGTATTCCAAAACGAAACCGTCACACCACAGTGGTATGAACAAAGACTCTGGAACTGGTACGACTGCCCGGGTTGGGTGCGTAATCTCGCGAACTGTCCGACCGTGGCGTACAGCGGCGAAGATGACAAACAACGCCAGGCCGCGACAAAGATGGCTGAAGCCGCCACGGACGAGGGCTTCAACCTCACTCATATCATCGGTCCCAAAACCGGTCACAAGTATCATCCCGAAGCCAAAGAGGAGGTGGCTCGGCGCATCGATCAGATCGCCGCGCGCGGGCGCGATCCCTTTCCCGAAAACGTCCACTTTGTCACCTACACGCTGCGGTATCCCACCTCCTACTGGGTCACCATTCAAGGCATGCGCCACCACTGGGAGCAGGCTCGCGTGGACGCCCAGTTGGACCGCACCAACAAACAGTGTGTGATCGGGACCAACAATGTGACCGCATTGACGCTCCAATGCGGGCCGGGTGAATATCCCCTTGATCCGCTCTCTGCCCTCCCCATTGTCATTGACGGTCAATCCGTGGTGGCTCCGCCGCCTCAAAGCGACCGCTCATGGTCCGTGCATTTGCGTTTCGTGAACGGCATCTGGTACCCGGTGGACGAACCTTTTCCTACGGGCCTTTCCAAGCGCCCAGGAATCCAAGGCCCCATTGACGACGCGTTTTTGAGCAAGTTCATCGTGGTGCGCCCGACCGGTACGCCCTTCCATGCCAAAACGGCCCAATGGGTGGAAACTGAACTCAAACACTTTGTCGAACATTGGAGAAACCAGTTCCGTGGTGAAATTGTGGTGCGCGATGACAAATCCATTTCGGACGAGGAACTTGCCGGTGCAAATCTCATCCTTTGGGGCGACCCCTCCAGCAACTCCCTCATCGCGAAGGTGGCAGGACAACTGCCCCTGAAGTGGTCGGCAGATACCCTCCAGATTTCCGCCAAGAAGCTGCCCTCGGGAAGCCATCTTCCAGCGCTCATTTACCCCAACCCGCTCTCGCCCGAACACTATGTGGTGCTTAACTGCGGGTTTACCTACCGCGAGTACGATTACCTCAACAACGCGCGACAGGTTGCCAAATTGCCGGACTGGGCGGTGCTCGACATTTCAGTGCCACCGACCTCAAAAGCACCTGCGGGCGTGGCGGATGCAGGCTTTTTTGGAGAGGCATGGGAAGTGACTTCCCCCCACTAATGTCGCGGCAGGTGGAGCTGCAAGCCATCAGGAACATTGCAAAAGACTTCAGGTTGGTTTGCAATCCTCAGGAGGCTGGCTAGAGTGAGCGAGCGGTTTTAATTTGAACGATGCGCGAGTCTTGGAAGTTATTCAGCTGGAATCTGACCACTCTTAAAGAGGAGTCTCCCTTATTGCCGCATGGACTCGTTTTGCGTGTGGCTTCCAGGGCGGAAGAACCTATTGTTCAGGCTCTTGTAACGCGCTCCTTCTCCACGGATGCCCAGTGGACGGGGAGTTACAGCAGAATCGCAGATTCCCTTCAGGAGCGCATTCACGAAGCCTTTCGCTCACAACCCAACCCTGCCTTGGTGATTCACCACGGGCCGCGCATTATCGCCTCTTCCTGTTTTAGCACCGAGACCGATGCGGAGAACCACCTGTATTGCGGACCGTGCGTTTTGCCCGAGTATCGCAGCCGCGGGCTGGCCTCCACCCTTTTACTCGAGAGCCTTCGCATGCTCAGAAACAACGACGTCCACGTGGCCCGTGCTGTTTGCAAGGAAGGCACCACCGCAAGTAAATTTGTTTATCCGAAGTTTCACTCCGTCTGCGACGCGTACGACACGGAGCCCTTTGCAACGCTCTCGTAGGGCAACGCTCTCGTAGGCGCTTGCTTTTCTAGCGGCCCAAGTCACCGCACTCGGCGGCACACCGCGAAAACCGATTCAGGCCGGGAGCAACGGCAACGTCATTGCCTCTCCGCTGCAATCTGCTTTAAAAACCGGAACTCAAGCCTCTGGGTCCTCAGAATTTTGGTCACCCCGCGCAGGTCCGTGTCCTCCAAGTGGGTTCCCAGAGGGGGCCTCTTCGATGATATCGACCTGCACCTTCCCGCCGTAACGGGACGCCGCCGCATTGACAACACTGCGTATCGCAGCAATCGTCTGGCCCTGTTTGCCCACGACTTTTCCGACATCACTGGGCTTTACCCGAACCTCTAACGTGGTTCTCCCAGAATGCAAAACCTGCTGGACGCTCACCGATTCGGGAGAATCCACCAGGTTTTTCAGAACGTATTCAAGAAAGGCCTTCATGTTGTTGAGCAAATGTTCAAACTCCCGACAAGGCCGTCAAGTCCGCCCAAAGAAGATTTTTTTCTTGGGCTGACCGATCGCAGAAACTACACCGCCGCTTGGGCAGCGCGACGCGTGCGGCGAATGATGCTCGCCACAGTCTCCGAGGGCTGTGCCCCGCGGCTCACCCAATAATCCACACGCCCCAAATCCAGATTCGAGTTGTGATCGGCTTTCTTGGGATCGTAGTTCCCAATGATTTCAATAAACTTGCCATCCCGGGGACTACGGGAATCGGCGACAACGATTTTGTAGTACGGGCTGTTGGTGGTGCCTTCGCGGCGGAGACGGATGGAGACTGCCATAAAACGGATTTCTAGTTGGGTATCTGAACAGAGAAAAAGGATTTCGACTACACTAAAATAAGCGCAACAACATTGGGAAACTCACCGCCTGCGCTGCGGGCATTGCCCGCCTGCGCTGCAGGCACTGCCCGCCTGCGCTGCAGGCATTGCCAGTTGCGGAACGCCAAGCGTCCTCATCTGGCACTACTCGCCGGCGGAGACTGCTGGGACCGTTTAAAACAGCCCCGCCGCACTCACGAGAGGCCGCGGAGACCGTGCCGCTGGCTTTTACCCAGCAACTTCTTAAACTGTCCCATATTCTTCATCATCTTGCGCATCATCCCAAAACGCTGCACCAGATCATTCACGTCCGTCACCGAAACGCCGCTCCCTCGCGCTATCCGCTGGCGGCGGCGCGCATTGAGAAGATCCGGGTTGCCCCGCTCCTCCCGCGTCATCGAAAGCACAATGGCTTCCGTACGCTTGAGCTGTTTTTCGTCAACGGAAAAGTCCTTCAGATTACCCATCCCAGGCAGCATCGCAAGGATATTTTCAAGAGGCCCCAAACGGCGTATCATTTTGAACTGCTCCAGAAAGTCGTTGAAATCAAACTCGGCCCTCCGGAAGCGCTCTTCCATGCGCTTCGCATCCGCCTCATCAATAGCCTCCGCCGCCCGCTCCACAAGCGACACAATATCGCCCATCCCCAGAATCCGCCCCGCAAGACGGTCGGGATGAAAGGTCTCAAACTGGTCGAGCTTTTCCCCGACACCCGCAAACTTGATCGGCCGCTGCGTCACTTCCCGCATCGACAACGCAGCGCCCCCCCGCGCATCCCCGTCCAATTTGGTCAGGACAATCCCGGTAACCTGAAGCACTTCATGAAACCGCTTCGCCACACTGACCGCCTGCTGCCCGGTGGCCGCGTCCACCACCAGCAGGGTCTCCTGAGGTTGCAACAATTCCTTCAAACGCCGCACTTCTTCCAGAAGCGCCTCGTCCACTTCCTGCCGCCCAGCCGTGTCAAAAATCTGCACATTCCCCGCCTGCCCCTTCGCCCACTCGAGTGCTTCTCGGGCCACCTTCAGCACATCCTGCTCCCCGGGCTGCGGGCGAAACACCGGCACCCCAATTTGTTTGCCCAACGTTGCAAGCTGTTCAATCGCCGCCGGCCGGTACAAGTCACACGCCATCAGCAACGGATGCCGGCCCTGTTTCTTTAACCAGTTCGCGAGCTTGGCACTGGAGGTCGTTTTCCCAGCCCCGTTCAAACCCACCACCAGGATGCGGCCCGGGTCGGCAAGGTCCAATGGCGCTTCCTGCCCACCCAGAAGAGTGGTGAGTTCGTCGTGAAAAATCTTCACAATCTGCTGGCCGGGAGTCACCGAGCGCAGGACTTCCTCCCCCAGCGCCTTATCCTTCACACGAGCGATGAAAGCCTTGGCCACACTAAACTCCACGTCCGCCTCCAGCAACGCCATGCGCACCTCCCGCATGGCATCCTGAACGTTGGTTTCAGAAATCTTGCCCTGCCCGCGCAGGTTCTTGAACACATCCTGCAGTTTGTCCGAAAGAAGCGAAAACATGACCGTGAAAGCCTAGGGCGCATTTGAACCGAGTCCAGCCTCTATTAGACAGAGTCCAGCCTCTATGAGACAGAGTCCAGCCTCTATGAGACAGAGTCCAGCCTCTATTAGACTAGAAACGGCATTGAGGGATCACATGCCGGAGGCATCACCGCCATTTGCCGGTGGTTGAGCGAAGCGACACCACCGGTTTTCAGACCACAAAACAAGGCATCCCGGAGGGATGCAAGACTGCGCCAAGCGTAGGTTCTTCACCGGTACCACGCAGCTTCAGACAGCCCCAGCACACTCTGGCATCCCTTTGG
>CANJPY010000010.1 GCA_947476255.1 Chthoniobacteraceae bacterium
AGCGCAGTGGACCCACCCGTTCCCATTCCGAACACGGAAGTGAAACGCTGCAGCCCCGATGATAGTGCTTCTATAGGTTGCGCGAAAGTAGGACGTCGCCAGTTTCCCCGCCCCGCATCGGCTAAAACCTTTGCGGGGCGGCCTTTTTTTGTCGCAGTTCAATATTTTTCTGCGAGACAGATAGTGCTGTTCATTTTTCGAAATACCCCTGCTCATGAAACCCCGCCATCTTCTTTTCCTTGCGCTTCCCTTGTTCGTGTTCGCGGCCTGCAAAAAGGCTCCTCAAGCCGGTGGAAGTGTGGATATTCCCGTAGGAGAGTTTGCTTCGCTCACGGGTGCGACGGCAAGTTTCGGGCAGTCTTCACACAAAGGGACCCAAATGGCGATTGACGAGCTTAATGAGGCTGGGGGTGTGCTGGGGAAGAAGTTGCGCCTGATCACAGAGGATGACCAAAGCCGTCCAGGAGAGGCTGCTACGGTGGTGCGGAAGATGATTTCCCGCGACCGCATTATTGCGCTTCTTGGAGAGGTGGCTTCCTCTCGTTCCCTTGAAGCGGCTCCTATTTGTCAGCAGGCAGGAATCCCGATGATTTCTCCGGCTTCCACAAATCCGAAAGTGACGGAGGTGGGGGATCAGATCTTTCGGGTGTGTTTTATTGATCCGTTTCAAGGTACGGTTCTTTCCAAGTTTGCGCTTTCTAAGGGGTGGAAGAAGGTGGCGATTTTGACGGATGTGAAGCAGGATTACAGCGTTGGACTGTCCCAGTTTTTCAAGAGCCACATCGTTGAAAACGGTGGCGAGGTGGTGAGTGAGCAGAGTTATTCGTCTGGAGACAAGGATTTTAAAGCGCAATTGACAGCCATCAAAGGTACTCAGCCCGATGCGATTCTGGCTTCTGGCTATTATACGGAGGCTGGTTTGATCGCGCTGCAGGCGCGGGAACTTCAGATCACAGTCCCGTTGTTGGGGGGAGACGGTTGGGATTCTCCCTCGCTTGTGGAAGTTGGAGGCAAAGCGATTGAAGGCTCGTTCTTCTCCAACCATTTCTCGGTTGAGGATCCGTCTCCGCTGATTCAGGAGTTTTTAAAGAAGTACCGCGCGAAGTATAATGCCGAACCGGATGCCATGGCTGCGCTGGGGTATGATTCTGCGATGATTTTGGCCAATGCGCTGAAGCGCGCAGGGACTACGGAGGGGGCGAAATTAAAAGAGGCGATTGCGCAGACGAATGGTTTTATGGCGGTGACTGGTAAAATCACGCTGAATGCCGCCCGGAATGCTGACAAGTCTGCTGTAATGCTTGTGGTGAAGGATGGACAGTTTCGTTACGTTGAAACCGTAGCGCCCTAGTAAATCTCAGGCTGGCTTTTCATAACGAAACGATTGTCCTCGAGGAAGGCGGTGGTTTATCAAGGCGGTTTTGCTCTCAGCGCCTGTGCCGTCTAGTTCCCGAAAAGGGTCTTTAGAGCCATTTTTTCTTTCGGAAATAGATGATTTGCACAACGGCGACGCTAAGCATCAAACAAAGGCAAATGGGGTAGCCCAAGGGATGGTGGAGTTCGGGCATGTTGAGCGGAAACGCCTGACCGTTTGCCTCGCCTTGGAAATTCATGCCCCAAATTCCAGCGAGAAAGGTGAGGGGAATAAAGATGGACGAAATGACGGTCAGTACCCGCATGATTTCATTGGTGCGCATCCCGACTGACGACAGGTACATGTCCATATTTGCGGTGGAGACATCCCGATAGCTTTCAATCAAGTCCATGATTTGGACCGTGTGGTCATAGCAGTCGCGCAGGTAGATTTTGGTTTCCCGATGCACAAGGCCGCTGTCATCGTGGAGGAGGGCGTTGATGATTTCGCGTTCTGGCCAGACGAAACGTCGCATTTGTGCCAGTAAGCGTTTGCAGCTATGCAGTTGGTGGACGTGTTCGATGGAAGGTTTGGAAACGACTTCATCGTCCAAATCGTCCAGAGCTTCTCCGAGTTGCTCGAGAAGCGGGAATTTATGGTCCACAACGGTATCCAGAAGTGTGTAGGTCAAATAATCTGCGCCCATTTTTCGAATGAGGCCGCGCGCAGTCTTCAGTCTTTCTCGGACTGGTTGAAAAGTTTCCGCTCTCGGCGTTTCTTGAATGCTCAGAAGGTAACCACGGCCCATGAATAGGGAGACTTGTTCTCCTGTGAGAATCCCATTTTCTTCGACTGAAATGATGTGGGAAACGATGAACAGGTGGTTTTCGTACGGTTCGAGTTTTGGCCGTTGGCCGAGAGTGAGGACGTCTTCGATGGCCAGCGAATGAATCCCGAAGCGGTCTGCGAGAGCCTGAAGAAGCTCGATGTTGGAGATACCATCAAGTTCAATCCAAAGGACTGCGCCTTCCGGTGATGCCGCGGGAATATCTGCGACGTTCGCAACCTCTCGTTCTTCGAGTTTTTCCTTGTTGAATAGCGTGTATCTGAGTCTGGGTGGAAGCAGTGCCGCGTTTTTAAGAAGACTCAGAGACTCTGGTGCCATTCTTGGCAACTGAAGGATCGTACGCGGCATGCGGTTAGGGGTTTGCCGGAATGAAAGCCTAGGGGTGCGCGGCGAGGCTCGTACGGCCAGAGAGGGCGCGGCTTAAGGTGAGTTCGTCCGCATATTCGAGGCCTGTGCCTGCAGGGAGGCCTTGCGCCAGACGCGTGACTTTGAGCGGAAACTCGCGAAGCATATCCCCAAGATAGTGCGATGTCGCCTCGCCCTCGACGTCCGCGCCAAGTGCTAAAATGACTTCGTGGGGTGGGTGCTCTCGGAGGCGCTGCAGGAGAGCTGGAATTCTCAGGGATTCAGGACCGACATGGTCCAAGGGCGAGATTTTCCCACCCAAGGCATGATAAAATCCCCGGAAAGCACCCGAGCGTTCCAAGGGCAAAATATCCGTGGGTTGTTCCACAATGCAAAGGAGCAGAGGGTCGCGGGATGTATCGAGGCAGAGGGGGCAAAGGTTCGCTTCTGAGAAGAAGCCGCATCTTTCGCACGGCTGGATCTCCCGCTTCACGCACTCGATGGCGCGCGCCAGCGATTCGGGATGCGAATCGGGCGATTGCACCATCCAGAGTGCGATTCGTTCGGCACTACGGGAGCCAATGCCCGGAAGACGCTTGAGCTCTGCTATCAGGGAGCGGAGCGGGGCGGGGTATTCTGCACGGTTCATGTGAGGGGCAGAAATTATCCTTCGGAGTGCGAGTATTGCGAGAGAGACTCTTGTTCATCGATGCGCATCAGGAGCAAATCGATGGCTTCATCGGTACCGGTGAGTGGCCGAGCGTCGCGTAACTTCGCCCGAGCCTGAGCCCATTTGCGCGCGCGAAAGAGGGTGACTCCCTCCCGGTACACGCGCAGGCGCGCGAGGGTGGGAGTGTCGAGAGTCTGCTGTAGGGCGAGGACTTCAAAGACATCCTCCGGCGGATGTGGAGGGTGGATGCGCTGCAACAGGTCAATCGGCCGTCTTTCTACGGAATGCCCGCCAAGAAGTCCCGTGCGAGCGCTGATGAGGATGCGTGATCCATAGAGCAAATTGGCGCCCGCCAGCCGTTGTGCCCATTCCGCTGTTTCCCCCGCGATACCTGGTCTTGTTTGCTCAGAAGGTCCAAAGAGGGCCAAGAGGGCATCTCCAGTGCTGACCCCGATGCGAACGTCGATCTCGTTGCCATATTTTACCGCACATTCCTGACTGAGTGCCTGTACGCGCCCTCGGATCGCGAGAGCCGCGTGCAGGGCTGCTTCCGGGTGTTCCTCGACTCCGAAGGGTGTGCAAAAAATGGAACGGAAGCCTTCGATGTCTTTGCGGTCAGAGCGCCCCCCATGAGCGGTTGCCGTTTCTTCATAGAGGAACAAGAGGCGGTTAAAAAACGAAGTGCAGGCCCCCGGGGGAAGGCTGTCGGCTAGAGAGGACTGGTTGACAAGCTCACAAAACATGACGGTGCAAGCCACGCGTTGAGGTTCAAGGGACTCTGTGGTTTGTGTGGACTTCTCTATCGCCACCGGATTCGGGCGGAACGCGACTGGCTGAAAAAAATGAGGATCAAGTTCGAGTCCGGCGGCTTTGGAGGATTTGTACCGGATCCATTCCGGCAAGCCCGCGGCGACAAACAGGCTCAGGGCGAGGGGCCAGGAGGAAAAGGGAACGTCAAACCGTTCTGCAAGATAACTGGCGAAGGGCAATTGAGTGAGCGCGCCTAAAAGTACAATGCCTCTCCAAATCGGCGAATGGACGACGCCAAAAACCCACGCCATGCCCCAGGAGAGAGGAAATATAACGGCTATTTTGCTTAGGAACGGCGCGCCAGAGACTGGAGGGAGCCATCCGATTGTGGACGCGAGAAACGCGATTGCCGCAGCCCCAGCTCCAAGAAGGAGGCTGTGCAAGATTTGACGGTGCTGATCCGTAAGATCGCGTAGAATCACTCGAACTGCATAGCAAGAAATACGCCAGAGAACGCTCTCTCATGGTCATGGGACTGAATCTCTGTCATTTTCGAGCTCATGCTGAATGTCGTCCTTCTTGAGCCGGAAATTCCGCCCAATACCGGAAATATTGGCCGTCTTTGTCTGGCCACAGGCGCCACCCTGCACCTGATTGAACCACTCGGGTTTTCGCTGGACGATAAACTCCTGAAAAGAGCGGGACTGGATTATTGGCCACTGGTGCATGTCAGGCAATGGCGTGACTGGGAAGCTTTCGTGGCAGGGCAGGCAGAAGGGGCTCGTTACTGGTTTCTGACGACCAAGACGGATGCAGCCTATTGGGAGGCGGAGTTTGAGGACGGAGATTACCTCGTGTTTGGGCGCGAGACGCGCGGGCTCCCGGCACCTCTTCTTGCCGCTAACGCCTCAACGTGCCTCACCATTCCCATGGCCAAGGAGACACGCAGTCTGAATTTGGCGACTTCCGTCGGGATTGTGCTTTATGAGGCGGTGCGTCAACTGAGCACAAAAACGTAGAATTTGAGCCGATTGATGATTTTAGCTGGTGCAAACGCCCTAAGAAGTGGATGGAGAAGGGGTGAGAAATTCCACTCCTTGGCGTTTGATCCCCATCATTTTTGTTTCCGCCGGACTTTTTGGAAGTCCTGCCAGTGCCCGTGCGCAGTCAGAGCGGCCGGTGCCCGCTAAATCAGAACCGGTGGTGGGCAAACCGGAGTCGCCGGTGGTGGGCAAACCGGAGTCGCTGGTGGTGGGCAAGTGGGAGACGCTGTTCGACGGAAAAACGCTCTCGGGTTGGAAGCGCACGGAGTTCGGGGGGGGCGGGGAGGCCAGTGTCGAAGATGGTTTTTTGGTGGTGGATCAGGGCGAAGAGTTGAGCGGAGTCAACTGGACGCGTGCTTTTCCCAAGATGAATTACGAAATCGAGCTCGAGGCGCAGAGGCGCACTGGGCTGGACTTTTTTTGCGCCGTGACCTTTCCCGTCAGCGAACGGTTCGTGACTTTCGTTGTTGGCGGCTGGGGGGGCGCAACGGTGGGGATTTCCAGCATCAACCGAGAGGATGCCTCCCAAAACGAAACCAGCACGATCCGCCACTTTAAAGACAACCGGTGGTATAAAATCCGGGTGAAAGTTGAACCCGAGCGGATTCAGACATGGATTGACGAAGAACGTGTAGTGGACCTCGATACCAAGGGGAAGGAACTTGGTTTGCGGTCTGGTGAGATTGACCTTTCCGTCCCCTTGGGCCTTGCGAGCTTCCGCACCACGGCGGCGTTTAAAGAGGTGCGCTTCCGTCGTCTCACAAGCAAGTGAGAGGGCTTTTTGACGCCCCGGATTGTGTGAGTCTGCTCCTTGTTTTTAATGCTCTTTTGTTCTCATGGCGCGTGAATATGTGATTCGACCCTCCGTTGCGCCAGTGCCGCGCATCGACTTTGCCCAAGAGCTGAATCCGCAGCAGCTTGCGGCCGTGACTTGCCCTCCGGGGCCGGCTCTTGTGCTTGCAGGAGCGGGGTCGGGCAAGACGCGGACGCTCACTTATCGGGTCGCCTATCTGCTCGAGAATGCGGTACCTGCAGATAACATTCTGCTCCTCACTTTCACGAACAAGGCCTCCCGTGAAATGTTGGAGCGCGTGGCCTCCTTGGTTCCGCACGATTTGAGTGAACTCTGGGGAGGAACCTTTCATTCCATTGGCAACCGGATCTTGCGCAGGCACGTTCAAGAGGCGGGTTTTGAGTCCGGCTTCACGGTCATGGACCGCGAGGATGCGGACGAATTGTTGCAGGGAGCGCTGCTCGACATGCGAGGAGGGAAGGTGTCGGAATTGCCCGTGAAACCTTCGGTCATTGGAGAGGTGCTCAGCTATGCCGTAAACGTCGGGCGTTCAGTGGCCGAGGTGATCCCGGAGCGGTTTCCACACTTGGAAGAATGGGCGGAGCTTATTCAAGATGCCGGTGGAAGGTATGCTCGGCGCAAACTCGAGGCGAATGCGTTGGATTTTGACGATCTTCTTTCGATGACGGTGCGGTTGTTGGAAACCCATGCGGGTATTGCCGACATTTATCAGCGGCGCTTTCAGTTCGTGCTCGTTGACGAATACCAGGACACCAATCCGTTGCAGTCGAAGTTCATTGATTTGTTGTCCGCGCGGCATCGGAATCTGATGGCGGTGGGTGATGATGCGCAGGCTATTTATTCCTGGCGTGGAGCTGATTATCGAAACATTCTGAGTTTCGGTGAGCGGTATCCGGGGGCACAGATCTACAAGGTGGAAACGAATTATCGCAGTACACCCGAAATTTTGGAGGTCGCGAATTCGGCCATTGAAGGCATGCAAACGCCTTTGCGCAAAGAACTGGTTTCCGCACGTACAGGCGGTGAATTACCGCGTCTCATTCCGCTTCAGACCGGCGCGCATCAGGCGAAATTTGTCGTCTCCCGAATGCTCGAACTTCACGAGGATGGCATGCCCTGGGAGGACATGGCGGTCCTCTACCGGGCTCATTACCATTCGATGGAATTGCAGATGGAAATGACCAGACACGCCATTCCCTTTCAAATCACGAGTGGCCTGCGTTTTTTTGAGCAGGCACACGTGAAGGACGTCGGTGCGTTTCTGAAGTTTGTGGTGAATCCCCAGGACGAGGTGGCGTTCAAGCGCATGGTGCGCCTTTTGCCGGGCATTGGAGATCGTTCTGCAGGAAGTCTTTGGAAGGCAGTCGCGCCGTTGGGGCGGGAATTGGTGGAGGACCGCCTCGCCGGACGCTCCGGTTTTTCCTTTGCCCAGGCCTTTTCCGAGCAGAAGGTTCCAGCGCGCTCGTTGGCGGCGTGGAAACAACTCGGACACACTCTCGAGGAGATTGCCCCCGGTGGGATTCCGATGGCTCCCTCGCACATGCTTCAGTCTGTGCGCGAGGCTGTTTATGATGACTATGCGAGGACCAAGTTTCCGGACTACGACACGCGTCGGGAGGATCTGAATACGCTGGCATCGTTTGCCTCGCAGTACACCAACGCCGAAGAGTTTTTGGATCAGTTGGCATTGCTGGGGTCTGCAGATCCTGTGACCACGGCGAGGGATTCCAGTGGAGAAAGCGTGATTCTATCTTCGGTGCATCAGGCGAAGGGACTGGAGTGGAAGGTGGTGTTTGTGGTGTGGCTGACCGAGGGCATGTTTCCTTCGCAGCGCTCGATGGCTAATCTGGATTCTCTCGAAGAGGAACGTCGGCTGTTTTACGTGGCGGTGACACGCGCGGAGGACGAGCTGTACTTGTGCTGGCCGTTCATCAAGCGCAACCCCGGCGGAGGCGACGCGGTCCAGCGGATCTCTCCCTTTTTGGAAGACATTCCGCAACAGCTGTTGGAGGAGTGGCGCATCTCGGGCGGCGGGTTCTAGAAAAGTCCCGAGCCACGAGAGATTTTCGATCTCTTGAATTCCTCGCCGCCGACCTAGAGAAGCTGGATATTATCAATCAAGCGCGTCTTGCCAAAAAACACGGCAAGCGCCGCGACGCTTCCTTGCGCAAGGGTTTCCACCGGTTGAAGAGAACTGCCGTCCACGACGGAGACGTAGTCGATTCGTGCCAGCGGAGCGCCTTCCACGCGCTCTATGATCGAGCGCTGGAGCCTTTTGGCGTCCGTCTCTCCCGCCGCCACCGCCGCTTTCGCCTCCGAAAGAGCTTGTTGCAGGATAGTGGCCTGTCTCCTTTCCTCGGTGCTCAGGTACGCGTTGCGCGAGGAAAGTGCGAGTCCGTCGTGTTCACGCACCGTGTCTGCAAAGTGCAACTCGACTGGAACATTGAAGTCCCGAACCATGCGTGCGATGACCGCGCATTGCTGGAAGTCTTTTTTTCCAAACACGGCGTGTGTGGGCTGACAGATTAGGAACAGTTTGAGCACTACGGTGCAAACCCCTCGGAAATGTCCGGGGCGCGTTCCGCCGCAAAGGCCGATGCTCACGGATTCTTCATTGAGCCAGGTGGAAAAGTTATCGGGGTAAACCTCCGCGGCATCCGGGGCAAAAAGAAGATCGACACTGTGCTGGCGGCAGAGGGCTTCGTCGGCTTCAAACGGGCGCGGGTAACGGGTCAAATCCTCTTTGGGACCGAATTGGGTGGGGTTGACAAAGATGGTGGCTGCGACCGTTCCTTGAGGCCCTGCAAGGATTCGCGCTTTGTCAAAAAGAGCGGTATGCCCGGCATGGAGAGCTCCCATGGTGGGGACGAGAACCAGAGGACGTGGCGCATTCCCAAAGGCGAGTTGGGTTGACGAAATGGAGCGAAGCGTTTTCAAGGCGGGGCAGACTTACACCGCGAAGAGGAGGAAGGCAAGGAAGGCAATCCGCGGAGGTCTCAGGCGGTTTTTGCTACGTTATTTTCGCGTGTCAGCGAAAGGACATTCGCAATCTCGCGCGCGGCATGCGCTCCCGCGCCCGGGCTCCCTAGACCCCGGATAATCTTGGCGAACTCGTCCTGTTGCGTGGCGCGAAGGCTGGGTTTCTGCAGCAATTCCTCAAGAGTCGCCGCGAGTTTTTGCGGACTGGCTTGGCCCTGCAATAATTCGGGCACGATTTGTCTCCCTGCCAGCACATTAGGCATTCCGATAAAGGGAATGCGCACGAGCAGTTTTCCCGCCAGCCAGGTGAGCGCGGCGACCTTGTAGGTGATCAACATGGGGAGCCCGAAATAGGCGGCTTCAAGAGTCGCCGTGCCAGAGCAGACCATCCCGACGGTGGCTTCCTGTGCCAGAGGATAAAAGCGATCCAGTCCGATCCGGCAGAAAGCGGGATCAAGGTTGCTGTTTTTCAGGTGCTCGAGCATCCACGCTGCCACTCGTGTGTTCGCCGCAGGTGCCTCAAAGCGGAGTCCCGGCACACGCGAACTCAGAAGGCGCGCCGCTTCCAGCATGACTGGGAAGAGTCGGCGCACTTCCTTGTCGCGACTGCCTGGAAAGAGCCCGACGAGATTTTCGCTGCGGGGAGTCTCCGTTTTGAGCGGGGCGAGGGAGTCGAGCATGGGGTGACCGACAAATTCGGTCTTCAGACCGGAGGCCTCATAGAGGGCTTTTTCGAAAGGGAAAATGCAAAGCATCAGGTCCAGATAGCGGGCCATTTTGGGAATGCGCCCCCGATTCCACGCCCAGACTTGAGGGCTGACATAGAAGACGGTTTTAAGCTTTGGGAAACGCTGTTTGGCAGCCTTGGCCAGACGGAGGTTGAACCCGGGATAGTCAATAAGCAGCAGCACATCGGGCTGTGTTGTTTCAATCTCTGCCAGCATGCGGTCCATTTGCGCCCTGAAATAACCGTATTTCTTGAGCACATCCCACAGTCCGACCACCGCCTCGCCGCTCCATTCCAGAAAGGGCCCCGTGGCGAGCGCCTGCATTTTAGGACCGCCCGCGCCCAGCACGCGAAGACCCGCCAACTGGGGTTGCAGCGCCTCAAGCAATTCGGCGCCCCGGGCGTCTCCGCTCGCCTCCCCTGCCACGACGTAGAGGGACTGTTGTTTTGTGGCTTGGCTCAATGGGAGGCCTGGGTTGCGGGATGTGCGTCACGATGTGCCTGAATGCGGCGCGTGATATCGAGCGCCAATTCCAAGGCGGCGGTGCCTTCGCGTCCGCTCACTTTGGGTTCGGCTCCCGCCTTCGCGCATCGGATGAAATCAGCCAGTTCGCGTTTCAAGGGTTCCCCTTTTTCGATGGGTACGGGCTCCCGCAAAATTTTGCGTCCCGCGAATTCGCTGACAATGGTCGTATCCCCGGAGGCAAAGAGTTTGGTGAGAAGAGAGCTTTCTTTGCGGTGTTCTTCCGCCATTCGGTACACGAACCCTTCCTGACGCATGTAGTCCAAGGAGAGGTAGCAGTCTTCTTGGAAAACGCGGATTTTACGCATGCGCTCGGGGCTGACACGTGAGACGGTGAGATTGGCGATGCATCCGTTGGCGAAGTGGAGCCGGGCGTTGGCGATATCCTCGCTGGCGCTCAGAACGGGAACGCCCACGGCATCCACCGAAAGGAGGGGAGAACGCACGAGATGAAGGATGATTTCGAGATCGTGAATCATCAGGTCCAAGACAACGCCGATTTCAGTGCTGCGATTGGGATAGGGAGAAAGCCGGTGGCTCTCGATAAAGCGGGGATGGTGGAGTCTGGATTCGAGTGCGGAGAGGACAGGATTGAAGCGCTCGACATGGCCGACTTGCAGTGCGAGGCGGCGTTGTTTGGCAAGTTCGACGAGGGCATGGGCATCGGCGGTTGTCTCCGTGATGGGTTTTTCAATCAGCACATGGCGGCCTGCCTCAAGCAGTTGTTTGCCAATAGCGAAGTGAAAGGGAGTGGGCGTGGCAACCGTAGCGGCATCGACGCTCTGAATGAACTCCTCCATGGAAGAGATGGCTTGCACCCCATGGGCGCGGGCCACCTCGCGGGCCGCGTCCACGTTTGTATCGTAGACACACGTGAACTCGCCCGGCGCAACTTCACTGAGGATGCGGGCATGCAAACGGCCGATGTGGCCTGTACCGATAACACCGATTCGAAAGGACATGTTCGCGCAGTTTGCAGCAAAACCTCGCTGGGAACAAACCCAGACTTGCAGGCGCCCGCCCTTGAAATCTCCGTGCGATTTTTTCCGAGGAGAAAAACCTCAAAACTGTGTCATGCCTGCACGAAAGTCATTTGCAACTCGTAAACAGCGGGAGTTCTGGAGCCTGCGAGTCCTCCGCAAAAGACATTTTTGTGCACTTTGGAGCGGAAAATCTCCTTTTTGTGAGCATCTTCGACCAGCACGTAAAGATCTGGATTCAGTTCCATCGGACTATCTGGACTTGAGGCTGCACTTAATTCGAAGCTGAATTCGGCTTGGAAGTCGGGGTATGTGCCTGTAATCGGCGCTCTGGCGAGAATGTCGTCGGACACTGGATCCTCATCCCAGAGTTGCGCGGTCATGCCGGAGAGGTCTGTGTGTCGTCCGTCTCGGACATGAATGGTGGCAGCGACTTTGATCACAGGGAGGAGAGCAAATGAGAGGTGGAGGCGAGTTTAGAGGGAAGAGAGTGCTTTGCCGTCCTCGTTGGGCGCATGGTTGCGCACCCTACGAGGAGTTTTGGAGCCACCGAGGGTGGGCTCAGTGGGCCACGTGCACGATTTCCAGGGCAGTGAGGAAGAATGCGACAGCAAAGCCGCCGATGGTGGTTAAGCCGACAACATCACCGCCTTCCTCATACGCGTGCGGGAACATGACCTGCGCCACCAAGGCAAGAATGGCGCCGCCCGAGACGGCCTCGCACAGAGCCAGAATCTCGACCGGAGCGCTCGGAAGGAACGCATTCCCCACAGCGCCACAGATGGCTGCAATGAAAACGAGGGAACCCCAAAGACCGTAAATTTTTGCGTTCGAATAACCGGCATGGCGCATCGTGTTCGCACTGGCCATGGCTTCCGGAAGGTTTGCCAAAAAGATCGCGACGAGCAGCGTTGGGTTGAAGCTCGACAAACCCGCGAAGGTCGCACCGATGACGAGGGACCCCGGGATGGCATCCAAAATATTCCCGATCCAGATGGCGAGTGGGTTGCCGCCCTCGCTTTCTGCGAGCGCTTGGTGGACTTCGCCGGCGTGCAGGCGTTTCATGCTGGCTGTGGCCATGGCTTCCCATGTGTCGCTGTCGAGAATTGCGGCCTGTTTCTGAATGCTTTCCAGCGTGTGGTGTTCGGCGAGTTTCACAATCGCCTCACGAAGGAGCGGAGAATCCTGCATCAAGTGCTCAAAATCATCCTTTTCAATGCGCATTCCAGAGACCGTCGTCTCGGCGATCACTGTATTTGTACGTTGCGCGTGGGAAACCAGCGCCATTTCTCCGACGATGTCGCCGGCATTGATTTCGGCGATGCGCGTGCCTGCCCCTGTTTCATGGCCATGCTGCACAAAAACTCCCAATTTTCCCTCGTCGATAATGTACAAGGCATCCGGTTCCTGCCCTTGACGGAAGAGTTCCTGACCTGACTCATATTTGAAATCGCGGACATGGGGCAGGATGTGATCGATTTCCGAAGGGGGCAGGGAACGAATGACGGCGTTTTTAGACAAGCGATCCAGAAGTTCGCCAGCTTCCTGTCGTTTCATCGCCAAGGCATGGCGCCGTGCGTTTGTTTTGTGACGTGCCGCACCGCCGAATTTATCGACCAAAATATTGCTGTAATAGTAGATCAGCCCACCCGCAATAAATCCCCCTGCAACAATGGCCCAAGCTTTCACATTGGGGACTCCCGAGTTGACGAGGTGCTGGGTCGTCCCGAAGGCCAAGTCGACGGCGAGCGCATTCACCAAGGCGCCCGAACCAAACGCCAGAATATTTGCGATGGTTTTGTTGCTGGCTTTGAAGGTGAGTCCCAGCCAAGTCCCGATGACCACGGAGGACATCGCGATAGATGCCAGTAAAGCGGCCATTGAAATGCGGCCGATGGTGGCCACGTTTTCCACGGCGGCTGGGACCTGTTCGACGATGCTATGGGCCGTATCTGCAGCGGATGCGTTGGCTAGAAAGTGAAACATATAACAGATTGTATAAATTCGACGAGGTCGAACCCGTTAGGTATCACGCAGGATTGCGGTTAAGCTCAACCTAAAACGTGCAGGCTTTGGTTATTTTTACATAGCAACTTCAGCTGGCGTCGATAAACGCTTGCCGAAGCTGAATTGCGGCGTCTAATCAGAGGCCATGGCTGCCTCTCTGTTTGGCTCTGATCTGTTCAGTTCCCTCCCAACCTTGGCAGAGGTGATCGGGGTGGCGCCTGTCATCCTGTCGCTTATTATTATCGAGGGCCTCTTGAGCGTGGATAATGCGCTGGCCATTGCCGCCATGGCCAGGCACCTGCCCAAGGCGCAGCAGCAGCTTGCTTTGCGGTTGGGCCTCTTTGGGGCTTATTTGTTCCGGGGTATTTGCATGGGATTAGCGGCATGGATCATTGAAAACCCTTGGTTGAAAATAGGGGGGGCGGCCTACCTGATCTATCTCATGTGTCATCATTTTACACACAAAGACGTCTCTGTGGAGGACGACGGCAAAGGCAGCTCAGGCTCCCGCGGCTTTATCGGCACGATTATCGCCATTGAGGTGATGGACCTGAGTCTGAGTGTGGACAATGTGGTTGCCGCGGTTGCGATGAGTCCAAAGTTATGGGTGGTTTGCACCGGTGTATTTATCGGCATTCTCGCGCTTCGGTTTGTCGCCGGGGCTTGTTTGAAACTGATCGAACGATATCCCATTTTGGAGGAAACCGCGTTTCTCCTGATCGGGTACGTTGGTTTTATTCTCGTGTTTGAGTTGCTTACCGATCCTCTGAGTGGGCTCCAGGTGCTTCCCGGACCCGTCCATGTGAGCGCGGGGGAAAAGTTTATTGGGATCGCTTTGATTTTAGCGCTTTCGATCCTCTACTCAAAGTTTCCCACGCTCCAAACGGCGCTCAAGCCGGTTTTCAAAGGACTGACTTTTCCGATGAAGGCGGTGGCTGTTTCTGTGGGGCTGATTTTGAAGACGCTTCTTCGGCCGTTCTCGCTGCTTCTTCGTCTTTTCAGGAGCACTCGCCCGCAGCAAGATTGATCCTCGACGATTTAAAAAAGGAGTCTGGAGAGCTTTCACGACCAGAGGCGAAAGCTCCATGATCATAGGCGGGTGGGGGGAGCCCGCTTTGATCAGTGTTTGGCGCGGTGGTAGCGTTGCACCCTGCGCGCTGTCAGAACAAATCCAACATAGATGCTGTTGCCCCCGTCACTCACGGCGAGGCCGTGGGGCCACTCGTAGTCTTGAATTTTCCCCAGACCCCGGGTGCGGAAGGACTCCTGTAATTCTCCTGCAAGGTTGAAACGACGGACAATGCCGCGGGTTCCACTCATGTTGGAGAGCAAGTAAATGGAATCCTTATGGTAGCGAATGGTGAGCGGGCTCCCTACTTTTTTCCAGGTCGCAAGCACTTCTCCTTCGGCATTGAGGACCTGCACCCAGCGTCTCTCGCGGTCGGCTACGTAGACGCGATCTTCGGTGTCTACCGTGATGCTGTGAGGCGTGTGCAGAATGACGGGCCCCTCGCCTTTGAGTCCCCAGTCTCCCAGACTTTCTCCTTCGGCGCTAAATTTCACCCCGCGTTTGTTGGTCGCCCCATCTGTCACAATGAAGGAGCCATCACTCAGCACCGCCACATCGGTAGGGAGGGTGAAGTTGATTTCCTCGCCGCCAACCTCCAAAAGCGGAGTCCCCTTTGCATCAAATTTGAATACCTTCTTGAGGCCTGAATCCACAATCCAGACATGCCCCGCAGCGTCGACGGAGATCTGGTGCGGGCGCATGAGGAGGTTCGCGCCCCAAGAGCGGAGCATTTTCCCTGACTTCGGATCGAGCACCAAAACGGCAGGTTTCTTGATGATCTCACGCCTGAACGGCTTCAGGGGTTCAATCGGGTTTTCACCGTGATTGAGGACGAGGATGGTTCCATCGGCAGCCACGGCAACCCCAGTCATCTGACAGGGTTCTGGGTAAATATCGGCGGAAAGGGAGGGCCAAGTCATGTCGGCGACATGACTTTCGGTGCTGAGTGCCTCCAACCGTGGCGCCAAGGCCACCCCGAGAGAGAGGGCGCACCAATGGAAAAAACGACGACGGCTAAGCAGACTATTCATAGGGTGGGTTCATCGCCGGAGCGTATGACGAGTGGTTAACTTAGAGGAGTGGGTTTTGAAAGCAAACCTGCCAAGTGAGTTTTATTCGCCTCGTACGGGCGCTGCGGTGAACGCGCTCGTGCACCTCCGCACATGCGGGTTGTTTGTTTGTCCACTAGAACAGCTTTTTTCAGGGCGGCGCTGCCCGGTGTATCCTCAATTCAATAGAAGCTTTTGGGGAAAGCTGGCGGGAGTCTGGGAGGCTTCTGGAACGTGTGTTTCTGGCGGCTTGAGCAGAGGCCGTTTCATTTGTAGGCTTCAGCATCGCGAGGCGGCCCTCCGCCTGTGGTTCCAAACTTTTTTATTCCATACTCCCTGTGAAGCCTACCCGCATTGATTCGCACCAGCATTTTTGGCGTTATAGTCCTGAACAGTATCCGTGGATCAAGCCGGGCTCTGCACTGCAGAAAGACTGGCTTCCCGCTGATCTCAGGGCTTTGCAGGCCCCGCTGGAGCTGGACGGATCTGTTGCAGTTCAGGCGCGGCAGAGCCTTGAGGAAAGTCGGTGGCTGCTGGAACTTGCGGATGAGAATCCGCGTATTTTTGGGGTGGTGGGGTGGGTGGATTTGCGGGCGCCAAATATCGAGGAGCAACTTGCTCCGCTTGCCCGAAACCGGCGCTTTGTGGGCGTTAGACATGTGGTTCAAGATGAACCGGATGACCGGTTTTTGCTGCAAAAGGAGTTTGTCCGGGGCCTCAAGCAACTTCAGAAATTCGGGCTGCGCTACGATTTGTTGATTTTTCCCAAGCAGTTGCCAGCTGCCATCGAGTTGGTGGAGCAGATTCCAGGGCAGCCTTTTGTCCTCGATCATTGTGCCAAGCCCCACATTGCGCAGGGGACACTCAAGCCTTGGAACGAGCTCATCCAGAAGCTGGCCTCTCATCCAAATGTGTACTGCAAAGTGTCCGGAATTGTCACTGAGGCGAAATGGGACGATTGGAGCCTGGAAAAACTGCGTCCCTACTTGGACGTGATTGAGGGGGCCTTCGGGAGGGACCGTTTGATGTGGGGTTCGGACTGGCCCGTGGCGCTGTTAGCGTCCGAATATGCGCGTTGGTATGAAACAATGCAGCAATGGACCGCAGGCTGGAGTGTGGCGGAGAAGGAGGCTTTTTTTGGAGGCAATGCAGCGCGATTTTATGGCCTTTAGCCGCCCATGAGAGCTACGGCTTGTAGCCAGCTCAGCCGCCGGTGAGTGCTGTGGTCATCGCCTCGGTGTAGGCTGGATTCACGCGTGCGGCTTCTTCTAGAAATGGTTTTGCGTTTTGCCGTGAGCCCAGAAAGAGGTGGATATGACCGGCCCCCCAGAGAAGTTCCGCGCGTTGTGGATGCGTGGGGAGTGTTGTCAGCCGGAATTGGACAAGTTTGATGAGGTAGAGGGGAGAAATGTCCGTCCAGACGATGGGGATGGCGGGTGTCCCGGGGGCGATGGTCACCAGAACGTGCTCGTTGTCCGCCTTGATCGGGTCCGATTTAAAGGCGCTTCCATTGCGAAGAACCGGGGACGGGAGGGTGCCTCCCTTGTTGATTTCTTGGATGGCCCAGAGAAAGAGCGCATTTGCAGCGGTGATTTGACGTTGAAGCGCGGCGGTGGCATTGCGTTCGGCATCGTGAGTGGGAGAAAAGTTTGCCGCTGCACTCTGTGCCTCCTTGAACTGGAACTTCTGGGTGTGTTGCCGAACTTTTTCGCGTAAAGCTTCGAGGCGTTCCAGAGATGCCTTCGCCGCAGCCTGTGGAGGTGCCGCGCTCAAAGTTGGCGCGGGCTGAGGCGCCACCTTTGCCGTGGGTCTTTCCACGGGCGTTGGCGGGTTTGCTGTCGCCTCTCTGGCAGCTCCGCCCGACGCCGCGGGGGCCGCAGAAGCCCCGGAGGCCGCGACTCGCACCGGAGCTGATTTCGCTTTTGTCAGGAGTTCGCCAGCGCGCACGCGCAGGAAAAGTGCGGGGTGCTGGGTCTGGAGCAATTCTTCGGCTTTTTGCAAACGCGCGTTGCGGTCGTCCCCTTTGAGGGCGGCTTCAAGTTCGATTTCCAGCTTTTGAAAGTTGTGGCTTTGGGTGAGCAACAAACTGGCGAACGGCATCCAATTTTTGGCAAACTCCGAGGGCGGGGCTGCGCACTGGGCGGCCTTTTCCAAGTTGTCCTTGGCTTCGGAAAAACGATTGTGAATCATTGCGGCAAGGCCCAGCCAAAGTTGGCTGATGCCTTCCCATGGTTGGGAAACCGCAGAATCAATGTTCGTATCTGGGCTTCCGCTGGGGGGGCGGACCTCCAACGGCTCAAGAAAGCGGTTGAGTTCAGGGGCCGCTGCTGCCGCCCGTTCTTTGGCGCCATGGAGAGCCGCTTGTGCGCGCTCGAGGTTCCCTTCAAGCAAAGCCGCAAAGCCAAGGGAAAGGTGTGTCCAAAAGTGCAGCTCCGGAGTGAGTTCCGGGCTGTTTGCTATCAGCTCCAACCTGCGCACTGCCACCTCGATTTGCGCCGGTTGGCCCAAGAGGTTCACGGCATGAAACAAACGTTCTTTGTCCGATTGAAAGGAGGGTTCCACTAGAGGGCGCGCTTTTGGGACAGGGAGGTGTTGCGCCCCCCACCAAGCCCCCAGGATGCCCGCGATGGTCAGTCCCAGTACGCCGACACGTTTTCGCGTGGGTTTTTTCTCCGGGGTCCACTTTGCGACACGGATCGGCTTGGGGGCTCCCAACGCACTCAATGCCTCCCGAAGGCTCAGAATAAAGCTTTTGTAGTCAGGAAACCGCTCCTCGCGCTCAAAACTCAGGGTCCGGTTCAAGGCCGCCGCAGTCAGGGGGTGCGCTTCAGGGAAAACTTTCGAGAGGTCCACAGGCTGGGTTTTGTGCTGCAGCAATTCTTGCATCGAGATACTCGAATTCGGGTGTGGTGGCGCGCCCGTAAGCGCATGCCAAAGAGACGCCCCCAGCGCATACATGTCAGAGCGAAAATCTTCCCGCTCTAACGCCAGCGCCTCCGGAGAAATATAAAAGGGGGTGCCCCAGATTTCTCCTGCAGGGTTTTGTGTCATGTTGGCCTGAAGAGCCAGCCCGAAGTCCACGATCTTAGCCTGTCCATTCTGTGCAAATAAGATGTTCCCCGGCTTGATGTCCCGGTGAATCAAACCTGCGCCATCGGCCGCCTGAAGTCCCTCGGCAACCTGAATCCCAATGCGTAAAAGCTCCGCTTCCGGAATCCGGCCGCGTTGCTCCATCAAGCCATCCAGAGACCCCTGATCCACAAGTTCCATGGCAATGTAGAACATCCCGTGGGCTGAACCCGTGGAATAAACGCGCACGACATGGGAGTGGTTGATGCGGGCGGTCAACTCCGCCTCCCGTTCGAATTGGGCCGTTAAGGAGTGGTCGTGACTGAGTGTTTTTTGAAGGATTTTCAGCGCAATCCGACGTTCCAGCGCCACATCCCGAGCCCGGTACACGGCCCCCATACCCCCTGTTCCAAGGAGTTGCTCCAAGTGGAAGGGCCCGAAATTTTGAAACACCGTTTGTGGCGCGCTGCAGCGAGGACACTCCACGACCGTCAGCGGGGAGACCTCTGAGAGATCCATCGCAAGTCCGCAGGCACCGCAGGACTCTGAGGGAGGGTGGGGGGGGGCGTCGGGCATTCGCTAATGTTTGAAATCCAGAGCAGAAAGCCGGCCGGTTTGCAAATCCAGCCCGTCAGCAATCTTGGCCCAGCCAGTGGGCCCGTGCCCTGTCCCTCTCCGAACAAGGGATGCTTGTGCGGGGACTCCCTCTGAAAACAAACCCTCCAAGACGGTGTTTCTGAAAATATCTGTTTAAAATATGCCGTTGCGCGCGTGCCCTTGCCTTTCGCCCTCCGCTGTCCGCGAGGGCGGGCTGGGGGGCTGGCCCTCCACGGCGTGTGAAAATTCAGAAGCCTTGCGCGCGAGCCAGTCCGTGCCCATGGAGACCAAGGTCGGGCGCAACAGATCCACCACCACCTTGAGCAGCGCCACAAGCCAGCTCCGTGACTGCAGAGAGGGCTCATGCGCTTTTCCCGCAAAGTCGCGCACCTTTCGGGGCCGGCTCATCCGGAGGGTGAGCAGCTTGGACACCACCCACCCTCCAAGGGCCGCCCCCGGCAGCCAGAACTTGAGGTTGCTGCTCACGTTCCTGCGCAGGACCGACACCACATCGAGGTTCTCCTCGCAGGCGCGCAACGCGCGACGTATTTCCCCCCGGGAGATTTCCA
This sequence comes from Chthoniobacteraceae bacterium, assembly GCA_947476255.1. GTDB lineage: Bacteria > Verrucomicrobiota > Verrucomicrobiia > Chthoniobacterales > Chthoniobacteraceae > Chth-196. Next base: position 19,393 of record CANJPY010000010.1, read on the forward strand.
GTTCCGCGATCAACGCGGCTTTGCGGCGGTCGATTTCAACCATGCGTCATCCTTTCGAAATTCTTCAAGTGTGGAACTAAACATCGGTTTCTGCAGCCAGCTTTTGGCCACAAGCAGCACCCCCCACGCCCCGGCGAGATGCAGCGCCCCCGTAAGGGCCGCGATCCAGATCCAGGCGTGTTCGCTTTGCAAAAGCCGGGCGGCTCCGAAAACCAGCGCCAGGCAAAGCAGTAAATACCCAGCTATGGTCAACGTGATCGCCATGGCCGCCAGCAGCAGCACCGCGCCCAAACGCGTGAGCGCCTCCTTGCCCTCGAGGCCCGCGAGTTCCAGTCGCGCCCTCAGGTAGCTTAGAGCCGCAAGAGTCGCATCGCGGATGGGTTGCATGAAGCCATCCCTGGGCGCATTGTCAGTGTTCATGAAATCAGGCCTGAGCCGGGTTTGGAAGAGTCGTGTGCCCCCCCTGCGGGCCGGAGCGCCGGAAGCCGCGGGGGATGTGAAAAGGAGGTTGGGGTGCTGGAGGGAGGGACGCGCGGAAGGAGTGGAATGTTGAGGGAGGGGCGGTTTCCGCGGTTTTGGGCTGGAGGCTGGAGGGGGCCACGGGCGCCCCCCCGCCGGCGAAATGGGGGAAGTCCTGCACGGTGATTCCTTCAGCTTGTTTGGCTGCAGATGCTTAGCGGCGCGCGAGCTTAGCGGCGCGCGAGCATCCCCAGCACAAACCCTGCTCCGAGGGCAATGCACACGGCGGTCAGGGGGTTCTCCTTGACATACACCTCGGTGTCTTTGCGCACAGACTCCATCTTTTGCTTGGCGTCTGTGTAAGCATGCCCGGCCTTCTCTTTCAGGATGGCCCCTTTTTCATCCGCAGCATGGAGCAACTCGCGCCCCTTGGCCTCCACCGCGTTTTTGAGGTCCTCCGCCGCCTGTACGGCGTGCACGCGGGTGGCTTGGAGGTTCCGGTTCACCACCGAGTGGAGATCCGACTGGGAGGGGTGCAACTCATCGGCGATCTTCAGGTTTGATTCAGTACTCATGGCATTCCTTGGGTTTGGACTCTTGTTTTTTAACGGTGTTGTTTGGTTCTAGCTTGAAGCTCTCCCGCAGCCCGCAGCCCTCTCTCCCCGCCAGCAAGGAGTCGCCCCTCGCCGGTCCCGTGAAAATTATCTTTTTAAACATCCTCTCAACCAACTTCTTATCCACCATTCTTGATTGTGTTTATTAATCAGACATCTTGCACGGCCTCTCTGCACGGCCTCTCTGCACGGAGTGGTGTACGGAGTGGTGTACGGAGCGTTGCGGAACGAAAGCTTCTTCATACCCTTGCTACGTAGATAAAGTTAGAAGAAGGGGTAACAAAATTTAAAAAGCACTTTTCTAAATCATTTCGCCCGGAATGTAATCCGTGCCTTTGTCAAATCGTACGGAGACAACTCAACCTCCACATTGTCCCCTGGCACAATGCGGATGAAGTGTTTGCGCATTTTTCCAGAAATGTGCGCGAGCACGAGCGCGCCGTTTTGCAGCTGCACCCGGAACATTGTGCCGGGAAGCACCTCTTTTACGACTCCCTGTGTCTTAATTGCGTCCTCTTTACCCATAGTCGGCGGATTATGCCTGCCCTTGCGCATGAAATCAACCTTCACAGTGCGTTCATCTCACCGAAGGGTATTTTCAAACAGCCTGCGGCGTCCTAGTAAGATTGGGGGGTCTCTACGGGACCAAACTTTTGGCCCCCCTCAAAAGGCAAAGCCAAACGACAAATGAGCCGCCCCCCAGTGTTCCCCAGGGTGCCGGTCCGGATTGACCCCCACATCCAGCCTCACAGCCCCCACGGGCAACGTGTACCGCAGGCCGGTTCCCGTGGCATACCGGAAATCCGAGAGTGGGATTTCGTTGCCTTTGGGAGCGAGACTGCCGGCGTCGAAAAAGAAGGCCCCACGTAGGTTTTGCCACAGAGGAAAGTCGGTTTCGAGATTTGCTAGACTGTAGGCGGATCCTCCGGTGGGAAAGCCAGTGGTTGTGACTGTGCCCAGTTCCCGCTCTCGGAAACTCCGCACAGTGGTCGAGCCCCCCAGAAAATAACGCTCGTCAATGGGAACGGCGCTGCCTTGGGAGAGGAGTCCAAAGCGGGCGCTTGCGGCGAGGCGCATCCGCCATGGGAGGGGGTGATGCCAGGTGAAACGGCCGCTTGTGCGCGCGAAGGTGGAGCCATCGCTTAGCGTATTTGTGTCAGCAAGCAAGGCCGCCACCCAACCGGTGCTCGGGTTAAAAGCGTTGTCGCGTTTATCCCAAGTCACGGAGGCTCCAAGGCTCCCCACTTGATAGGCCGTGAGGCCCAAATCTGCGATGGGGATATCGGCGCTCGTGATTTCCACGGTCCGAATTTGGCCGAAGGCCGCGGCTCTGAGCGAAGGAAACAGGCGTCGCGAGAGTTCTGCTCGCGCTCCTGCATCCCGCTTTTCATACCCCAGTTCCACACGACTGCGGATGAAGGCGCGCGTGATGAACTCCGTGCGTGTTTCAAACAACCAGGGATTCGAAAGGGTTGTCTCCAAGGCGAGGGAACGCTGGGAGACGTTGACTTCGACGCTTCCTAAAATGCCTTCACCCAGAAGATTTTGGTTAGCGAGGCGGACGCCCCCCATGGCGCCCTCGTAGGAGCCATAGCCCAGGGAAAGTCCGAGTTCCCTTGCTTTGGCCTCTCTGGCCTCTATTTGGAGAAGAAGAGAGCGGTCGGGTTGGGGGATCGGGGTAATTTTGATGGAATCGAACAGGCCCGACGCCATTAACTCCTGCCGTTTGTGTTCGAGAAGATCGGGAGTAAACGGTTTGTCCTGCAGAGGGGCGAAACGGTGTTCGAGCCATTTTTTCCTCAGCCGTACAAGTCCCCCCATTTCCAGACCCTTAAAGTGATAGACGGGACCCGGGTTGACGCGAATTTCAAGAGGGATCTTTACTTCTTTGACGGCTTCAGTGGCCGCGGGGTGCACCTCTATGGTGGCTTCAAAGTGGCCCCGGTTGGCATAGAAGTGGCGTATTGCGTTCTCAATGGAGATAACCCGTGTGGGGGTGTAGGGTTTGAGCAAAAGCGGCGCCAGTTCTTTAAGCAAATCGTCCTGTGCGTAGCCCAAGGCACCCTTAAAGCGGAGTTGCCCAAATTGGTAGCGGTTTCCTTCGATAATCGTGAGGTGGACGCTTGCGTTGGAGCCATCATCTGCAAAACGCACCTCGGGTGTTTCCACTTGGACGTCTAAAAAACCTTCTGCTTGGTAGAGATCTAAAATCCGGCTGGCCCCCATCTGAAGCTCATCTAGGACAAAGGGGATGTTGTTTTCAGGAAGCTTGAGACGGTTGGTGGTGACACTGGTAAGCAGGGATAGAAGCCTGGGGGAAGGGATCGAGCGGTTCCCTCCAATACTCGCAGACTGAAGCTGGACAAGACGGCCCTCCTGGATTTCCAAAGACAGTGTGGTGCCGGCAATCTTCCACCGCACGTCGGCGTTGGCATAACCATTTTGGTGATAGAATGCCGCGGTGTAATACGCTGCATCATCTGCGTTTGGACGCGACAATCCTTCTGATTGAATGCGGCTCAACTGCTCCTCTATCGCGGCACGCAGCTTGGTTTCTGAAAAGGCACCTGCCCCGCGGAATACCACCCTGACATTTTCCCCTTTTGGAGACGGCAGGGCGGGGGTGTTTTTAGCAGACCACAGCCCCCAAAACGCGGCGTAACCGTTGCTTCCAGCCGTGGCAAATCCAAGGCTTCCCACACAAAGGAAAATCAGGGTTTTGGTCTTTAGCGGTCTGCGCGGCATGGCTAGCGAAAACGAAGGACATATCTGAAGCGGCCCGCAAAGTCACCGTCGGCGCCAATTTCTCCAATCGCAAAAAAATTGTCGGTGAGTCTGTAGGTGAGGCGGGTCTCCTGATGACCGGTGCGACCGTTGACGGCGCTGAGGTCGAGGCTGAAACGGCGCAGGGCCGAGAAGGGCTCCTGCCCCAACCCGGGCTTGAGAACTTTGTGGGAGAATTCTTGAAAAAGAACGGTCGCCGCCCTGCCCGCAAGCGCTTGTGCGTTTTCTGCAGCGTCAGAGGGCAGCGCACCCGTGGTGACTAGGGTGAGCAAATCCGTCTCGCTCAGAGGCGGTTCGCTACTGCTGGAAATTTGTGGAGCCTCAGCGGCTCCTCCCAAGTAAAGGCGGATGCGGTAATTCCGGACTTCCGTTTCAGCTGTAAAATCAAGTTGAGGCAGAAACGGTTGCTCCCGCGTGTACCAGACGCGGCCGCGCGACATTTCGATGCGGGCGAAGGGCAGGGTGGTTACCAGATCATTCGTGCGGTAGGCCCCATGCAGGGTGGGCGTTGCTCCCGTTCCTTCCAACCGCAGTTCGGCCTCGGCCGTGCCTCTCAATCGATTGCCTCGCAGCACAATTGGGTCACCCGGCGTGGTTGACAAGGCGACGTCGAATTTCCAGTCCGAAAACGGAGCGCGCGTAAAAGTAAACCACGGTTTCCCTGCCGTCCTCTGTTCCTTGTGGAATCCAGGAAGAAGTGCAGTGAGGGGCAGAAGTTCGAGATCCCATTGCACGCGGCTTTTGACCGTTGCGGCGTTTCCCCCGATCACGGCGCGTTTCCAGGGCCCCCTCAAAAACAAATTGCCGTTGAGGCGCAGGGATAGGGAGCGGTTACGCACGGCGAGGATCTCCCGGGCTTTGGCCGTAAAGTTGAGGGTTGGATTATTGGGCGTGTCAAAGGTGGCGTCTCCTTGCACGTCCAGTGACCCCCCTCCCAACTCTGCTTTCAGAGTGCGCAAGTGCAGGTGTTTATCGTCAAGATCCAGCCCCAGATGAAGCTCGCTAATCGCAGGGACACGGTCGCTTGCAAAGTGTACAATGGGGCAGTCCGCGTTTAGCTTGGCGCTCCAGTGCGGCGACTCAAGGGACCCTTTGAGGGTGGCGTCCAAAGAAGCAGTGCCGTTGATTTGCCGGAGGCCGGGCCACAAGTCAGCAAGGGGGGAGAGGGTCGCCCCCGTAGTGTGAATATGGGCTGTCATAGGGAGCCTCCGGAATTCGACGGGACTGGAAAAAAGCGATTCCAAGGGCAGCGGAATTCGAGCTTCCACAAACAGCGGTGCCTTCATTGCGGAGAGCAGTTTAGCCTCCGCCTGAAGGGTGTCCTCTTGGTAACTGCCCTTGAGTTCGAGGATCGCCGCTCCAAAACGGGGTGTCGCCTTGGTCCGGACATCCGTGGCACGCACGTTAAAGGCGGCGGAGGGTTTTTCAGGCGTGCCCGAAAGAGCCAGTGAACATTGGACGGTGCCTCTGAAATCGGGAGCTTTTCCGGCTCCGGCGTAGAGATTCGCGATATCCAGTTTGTCCGCGCGCAACTGGCCTGCCACGCGCGCCCCCTTTACCCAGTGCGTTCCTTGCGCGTCGTGGGTGAGAGGCAGCAAAAGATACCCTGAAAGCGTGGGGGTGCCCCATTGCTCCAAGTTGATATCTTCGAGGCGGAGGATGTTTTCTCGCCACTCGACATGGGCCCTAAACTTCGTGTCCCGAGAGGTGAGGCGAAGAGGGTCTGCGATGAGTTGCCCCGGGCGGTAAAGTCCGGCGCACTCCACCGTGTTAAAGTGCAAATTATCCCAACGAGCTTCCTTGAGTTTGAGATTCCATGATCCTGTGCCCGTGAGCGTTTCCAGTTCGCCCTGCCCCTGCATTTTTGCCTCCAGGGCACCGCTGATTTGTGGCACCCATCCGAGTTGCTTGAGGAAAGGCCCGGTACGGTCCAGACGGGGCATTTGCGCGGTGGCATCGATTTCGTACGCATACGGTGAGGTGAGACTGATCTTGCCCGCGGCACGCATCCATTCTTTCGGACTCCACGCCAAGGAGAGGTCCGTGAGTACAAGGGTGCCATTTTGGCTTTCCGCCTGAACGTGAATGTCTTCTAGTGGAAAATTTCCCCAGCCGAGGCTGCCTCCTGCAAGAACACATTTTCCCTGAGGCACTCCCTTTTCAAGTGCTCCCTCGAGGGTGCCTTGCAATACGCCTTTCAAGGGATACCCGCGAATTGAAGCCGCGGTGGAGGCCAGGTTTTGGAACTGAAATTCTAAATGCGCTCGGGCGGGTGGTGCTTCTTTGATGAGCGGAAAAGAAAATTCGCCTGCGACGGTATTACTGGAGTCCTTCAATTGCAGGTTCCAAAACCGAACGCTGCCATCCGACACTGTGAGCGCAGAAACACCTTCGCTTAGAGCGGCTTGAAAATCGGGTGTTTCAAATGCTGGCTTTTGAAAGTAAAGAAGAGCGTTTCCCGCGATGTGTTTTAAATCAAATCCATTGCCCACGGGCATCGAAAATGTCGCTTCTGCGTGAACGTCTTCCGCTTTCCCATACGAAGAGTTCACATTCTTTGCATTTCCCTGAAATTCGAGCTGCACCACACCCCGGTTGAGGTGGATTTTTGCATCCGCTTCAGCCCCCCCCGCTGAATGCGCTGAACTAGGCTTCGGCAGCCATTCGTTGAGCTCTCGACTGGATGCCTTAACCGACAAAGTCCCAGAGCAGGTCTGAATCGAGAAATGATTGTTCGGGAGAAGAATGCGTCCAGAGCAGACGGCCGCGGATGACTCGGTTTTTACAGACAGTGACGTGAGTGAAAGTTCTCCCTTTAAAAGCTTTGCGTCGACGCTCACAGCCGCGGAAGGGCCTTTGAAAACAGCTGTCTTCCAATCGCAGCGTACCGCCCCCGTCCACGAGTGGGGGAGCGCGGGGTTGCCTGTAATCTCCACGGTGCCACTCAGGTTTTCCGGCAGACTTTTGAGTTCGCCCCCGCCAAAATCCGCCACCGCCGCGGCTGAAAAATTACGGGCTTCCAGTGTGGCGCTCCACGGATTTTGGTCCTCAGTGGTTTGGATTTGTCCCTTCAGTTCTCCCTCTCCTCCGCGCAAAGCGAAAACAAGCTCATGCTTCCTTAGTGCATTAGATCCCCTTCCCACTTTCAGACTTGCAACAGCAAGGGCAGGGGTAAGCTCCAAGTCCCGAAGGGTCCATGTTGAGTCCGTACAAGCAAGCATCGTTTCGATTCCACGGATGGGTGTGTGACCTGCGATCTGCAGAAATCCGACCCGCAGCATTCCTTCTCGGCCGGGTTGGGTGTCTAGGAACCCTTCCCGCAGGACAAACACGGATTCGCCGTGTTTCGCCACCTCCACCTCAAATTGCTTCACCGTAAGCGACTCCGGAGCAATTTCTGGAACTGCCAGAATGCCCCCAAGCTGATGGCGTAAGTGATCCTCCAGCTTTGCTTTAGGGTCCTCGTTTGTATGCAGGCAGACTCGGACGCCCTCGGCGGAAAGTCTTCGGAGGCAATGTGTGGGTCCCTTCAAAAGCAGTGAAAGGGGGCTGTAGGTGATTTTTGCCTTTGTAATCTTGATGACGTCTACCGTGGGATGTTCTTTTTTGGCTGGTTGAACCAGGAGATCCTCGAAATAGGGGGTGGAGAGCGGATTGCCCGAGATTTTAACCTGCAGCGACAAGCCTTCTCGTGCGGCCACAGTGCGTAGAATCCCTTTGAGGGCGGAACGAAGTACTGGCCTGTGAAACGCAAGCAGCAAGATGAGCGCTAAAATCGTAGCAGCCGTGAATGGCCGCTTTAAAAAAGCCGACAACCGTTCCGCTGTAAGTGCGGCAACGATTTTGTGGGACATGAGGGCTAGCCTAAATTGCAAATGAGTGGCTCGCAAGTGGAGGAAGCAACCTGCGCCACCAAAAAGCCGCTTCGCTAAAACCATGCGTTTGGGACGAAATTGTGTGAAATTCTCCATGAGACTGTGTCTGCGGAGGCTTTTCCCTTTCTGTCCGCCCCGATTTCTCTTAGGGCTTATGGTTTGAGCTTACTGTTTTAGATTATGTGGAAAGGCCGCTTTCAGCAGCAAACCGCTGCGCTCCTCCAAACTTACTCGGAATCCATCTCGTACGATTGGCGCCTTTGGCCCCATGACATCGAGGGATCTGTGGCGCATTCTGCCGCCTTGGAAAAAGCCGGGTTGCTGACTCCTCAGGAGCGTGAAGCCATTGTCAAGGGACTCCAAGCCATCGGAGCAGACATTGAAACGGGGGCCTTCCAATTCCGCATGGAATTAGAGGACATCCACATGAACATTGAGTCGGAGTTGACCCGCCGAATCGGGGACCCTGGGGCCAAACTTCACACCGCCCGCAGCCGCAACGACCAAGTGGCGTTGGACATTCGTTTGTACCTTCGCTCTGAGGTTGATGTCCTTGATGGGTTGCTGCGGGAACTCCAGTCGGCTCTGGTGGATTTGGGGGAGCGCAATGCCGAAGTTGTCATCCCCGGTTATACCCACCTGCAGAGAGCGCAGCCTGTCTACTTTGCACACCATCTGCTTGCTTACGTGGAAATGCTGCAGCGCGATAGAGACCGTCTTGCCGACTGCCGCAAGCGCATTAACGTGATGCCACTGGGCTCAGGCGCGATCGCTGGGTCCACCATCCTTTTGGACCGGCAACTCGTTGCAGACTTGCTCGGCTTCCCTGCCTTGACCCGCAACTCGATGGATGCCGTCAGCGACCGCGATTTCGCCATTGAATTGCTCGCAGGCCTCTCCCTCGTGGCAATGCACCTTTCCCGCTTGAGTGAAGACGTTATTCTTTGGGCCTCCAGCGAGTTTCATTTTATCGTGCTTTCTGATGCCTTCACCACGGGGTCTTCTCTGATGCCGCAAAAGAAAAACCCGGACGTTGCCGAGTTGACGCGGGGCAAGACCGGACGCGTCTATGGCAACTTGATGTCCTTGTTGACGTTGATGAAGGGCCTGCCCATGACGTACAACCGCGACATGCAGGAAGACAAGGAAGCAATCTTCGATTCCGTGGACACCGTGAAGGCTGCTTTGGGCGTTTTTGCCCCAATGTTGCGTGAGGCCAAAGTCAACCACGCGCGCTGCGCGGAGGCGGTCACGGACCCAAATTTGCTTGCGACGGATCTCGCGGATTATTTGGTCAACCGCGGGCTTCCGTTTCGGAAGGCGCATGAGGTTATCGGACGGGCGGTCGCAAGGTGTTCGGAGTTGGGGTGTGGCCTGGATGCGCTTCCAGTGGCCGAGTATCAGGCGCTTTCGCCCCTTTTCGAAAACACGGTTCACGAAATTCTCCAAGTGCGTCGCTCCATGGAGGCGCGCAAGGCGGTGGGTGCACCGGCGCCCGCGAATGTCGCGGCGGAATTGCAGCGGTGGAAAACAGCACTGGCTTAGTCTCTGGGAGTTGCGATGCCATTTCACGAATTTGTAAGAGACGAGGGAGGTTGGATCACCAATCGGCGTGTGTCTTTGTTTGTGCACCAGTATCTCGAGGTGGATCAGGTGCAATTGAGTTCGCCGAGTCGCTCCGAGCCCTTTGAATGGACCGTCTGCCACCGGAAGGCGGGTGTGGTGATTGCCGCCCAGACGTCCGACGGGGGCTTTCTTCTCGTACGGCAGGAACGGGTGCCCGTGCGTGCAACATTGTGGGAATTTCCTGCAGGCCAGATTGATGAAGCGGGTGTCCACGACTGGCAGACCATCGTGTCCGCGGGACTCCGTGAACTTTCCGAGGAGGCCGGTTACGAACCGGGGCCACAATCGGAAGTGGTCTCAATGCATCATTTTCTTTCAAGCCCGGGCTTCACGGATGAACACTGTTACCAAATCTGGATCAAGGGGGCTGTGCCTGCTCCAAGTGGCATGCACTTGGATGTGAACGAGGCAATTACGGAGGTGCGCGCCTTCTCGTGGGAGGAAATGCAGCAGATGGTGTTTTCAGGCGAAATTAGGGACGCCAACACGCTTTGTTGTCTCGCACGACTGGGTGCGATGAGAGCGGTGTAAGTGGGGTCCTCAAAAAGTGGGAGCCTTCTCTCGGTCTGCGGAGCGTGCCCTTTCACCAACGTCTAAGCGGAGCGAACTTCTCGCGCCGGACTTCCTTTGTAATCGGCTGTTTCTCGCGTAAGCCCTTTTGAAAGGCACTCCGGACACAACACGGTCTCGGGATTTTCCTTCTCCGTTTCCTCCGCAAGAATGAAGAGGCGATGGCAGAGGTCGTGCAGGCAGTTTACAAAACGGCTTGCGGTGCGTCCCGTATGTGCGCAGGTGCCGATGGGTTTCAGCGCTTCGTCGACCCGCACGGTCATGCGCTTGTCAAAGACAAAGCATTCTCCCAGCCAGTGTTCGTTGCCGTACACTTTCTGGTAATTCACGATGCCTCCGTGGAGTTGAAAAACATTCCCGAACCCGTTGGCTCGAAAAAGAGCAGACGCCTTCTCACACCGGATTCCGCCTGTGCAGTACATCAGGACCGTCTTGTTTTTGTACTCTTCAAGTTTTTCCAAATAGTCGGGAAGTTCCCGGAAATTTTCGATCTCGCAGGCGATCGCATTTTCAAATTTTCCAGCGGCTGATTCGTAGTTGTTGCGGACATCGACCACGACCGCTTCCGGATTCTCTTCAAGCATCCGTTTCCATTCCGTCGGACTCAGATGGTTGTCCAGATCCGCTGTCAGCGGAATCTTGGCCCCCAGCGTAACGATTTCCGGGCGCACTTTGACCACGAGCTTCGGAAAAGTATCGGGCCCGCCCTCGCTGATCTTAAACTCTACGTCTGTAAAACGCGGGTCGGCATGGATCGTATCCATGTACTTCTGGATCGAGTCCCGGGGACCAACGAAAGTACCGTTCATGCCTTCGGAGGCGATCAAAAGACGGCCCTTGAGTCCGAGGGTCGTGCAAAGGCCGCGCTGTTCAACGGCAAACCTTTCCGGCACCTCGATCGGCACATATTTGTAGAATAAAATGACTGGATAGTCGCTTTCCATGGTGGGAATTCACTCTAAATTCGGAGGGCAATCTGTGCAACCCTGCGTTCCCTAAGAAGTGTTTGAGTTGGCGCTCGACGGATGCATCGGCCACATTCATACCAATCGTTTCTATTCCCATGCGCCAGTACCTAGACCTGCTTCGACTCGTTTTGAATTCCGGCCATCCCAAACCGGATCGCACCGGCACGGGGACTCTTTCTGTATTTGGTGCCCAGACGCGCTTTAATCTCTCCGAGGGATTTCCTTTGGTAACGACCAAAAAGGTCCATACCAAAAGCGTTATTCATGAACTGCTCTGGTTTCTGCGCGGCGATACCAACGTGGCTTCGCTCAATGCTGTCGGCGTTTCTATCTGGAATGAATGGGCGGGTGCGGATGGAAGTTTGGGGCGAGTTTATGGAGCCCAATGGACGGACTGGCGGACTCCCGATGGTCGCTCGATGAATCAAATCACGGATCTCATCGCGCGTCTGCGCAAGGATCCCGACAGCCGGCGTCACCTCGTCACGGCCTGGAATCCCGGCGAAATCCATTTAATGGCACTGCCGCCGTGCCACTCGCTTTTTCAGTTTTATGTGGCCGATGGACGCTTGAGCTGCCAGCTCTATCAACGGAGTGCGGATATCTTTTTGGGGGTTCCCTTCAATATTGCCTCCTACGCCTTGCTCACACTCATGGTCGCTCAAGTTTGTGATTTGGAGCCCGGTGATTTCGTCCACACCTTTGGAGATCTTCACCTGTACAACAACCATCTGGAACAGGCGAAACTCCAGCTCAGCCGCGAGCCCAGAAGCCTTCCTCGCATGCGACTCAATCCCGCGGTCCGCGAGATTCAGGATTTTGTTTACGAAGATTTCACGCTGGAGAATTACGAGCCGCATCCCGCAATCAAAGCTGCCGTTGCCGTTTAGAAGGCCTTTTTGAGGTATGAAAGCAATCGCTGCAATGGCTCGCAACCGTGTGATCGGGTTGAACGGTTCAATCCCATGGCATTTGCCAGAGGACTTCCGGTGGTTCAAAAAAATGACCCTTGGCGGCGTCATTGTGATGGGGCGTAAGACCTTTGAAAGCTTGGGGAAACCACTGCCCGGACGCAGGAATGTGGTGGTTTCTTCCGCAGCGAATCTGGAGGGCGTCGACAATCTCAGGTCTCTGCAGGACTTGGATGAAACTTTGTACGCTCCTGCACCTGTCTGGATTATCGGGGGAGCCAATGTCTACACCCAGACTTTGTCCAAGTGCAGCGATCTCTATCTGAGTCTTGTAGACGCTGAGCCTGCGGGTGATGCGTGGTTTCCGGAGTTCGAATCCCAGTTTCGCCTCCACGAAATCGTCGCTAAACACGAGGGATTTGAAATTCATCATTACCGCAACAACACCTTCTAAAGTGGAATTATCATGAGTGCTCTTGGACAACTCCTACTCTCCGGCGTGCCCGGTCCCGTGCTGGACGCTGACTCCGCCGCCGCCTTCCGCCGGATTCAACCCGGAGGCTTTATTTTGTTTGGCCGCAATATTCAGTCGCCTGCACAGTTGCGAAAGCTCTTGGACGACCTGCGCGATGTCAGCAAAGTCGAGCCGATCATCACCATTGACCAGGAGGGAGGGCGCGTTTCACGACTGCGCTTGATTGGCCACGAACCCCCAAATGCAAACCAGTTGAGGGATAAAAACGACCCCGAGCTCATCTCGCGCCATGGGCGCATTACGGGAGAACTCTTGCGCATGTTCGGGTTCAATTTTGATCTGTGCCCCGTGCTCGATATATCCTTTGATGATGATGCTGATAACTCTCTGCGCGGCAGGTGCTATGGACACGACGCGGCGCAGGTCATTCGCAACGCAGCTCTGTTTAATGATGGGATGAGGGCCACTGGCGTTTTGAGTTGCGGGAAACATTTTCCAGGCTACTCGCGTGCACCGTTGGATGCGCATCATGAACTCCCTGTGATTTCCCTCACTCGTGAGGAACTCGAGGCGCACGAACTCAGCGTCTTTAGACACTTCTCCAAACAGGTGGACGCAATGATGATCGGACACGGTTTATTCCCGGGGCTTGGTGCTGGGGACTTGTGCTCCTCCCTGTCTTCAAAAATCATCCGTGACCTCCTCAATACGGATCTCGGTTTTGAAGGCCTTGTCCTCACGGATGACCTTGATATGGGAGCGATCTTAAACCACCACGGTCTCGAGGAAACCATCCGGCTTGCGGTCACCGCGGGTAATGACATGGCAATGATCTGTCATCGAGTTGATTGCGTGGAGGAGGCGCTCAGGCACCTCCACCAGGTTCCGGCCGCGGATTTGGAACGTGCTGAGCAAAAGGTGGCGCAGTTCAAGCGAAAGCTTGTGGCTCCTGATGTCTGGGACGAAAACGAATTCCACCGTAGAGATCTCGAGGTCAGACAATTGAGGGCGGATACCCTTGGAGAGGATGCGGCAGACCAGCAAAGTCCTGAAAATGGGAAGCGTTCACCCGTCGAGGTTTACTAGCAGCGGTGCGGGGGCGCAGGGAACGAACAGCGAGCTATTCTTTGTCGCCCTCGAGTGAAAGCAGGAGTGTTTCAAGCTCACCAATGGTGGTTTCATTGGGCGCCGCCCAAAGGCCTCGTTGTGCGGCTTCCAGCAGCCTTTCGCTGGCTTCCTTCAATGCGTCTGGATTGTGCTCGCGGAAGAAGGATTCCTGCTCGAGCACCAATGTTGTCGCGGCGGCTTCAAAGTGGTGGTCGCGGATCAAACCAGTCGTCGCACTATACCCAAACAGGTAGTCAATCGTCGCTGCGATTTCAAAGGCGCCCTTGTATCCATGCTCTCGCATTGCGCTAATCCAGCGTGGATTCAAGGCGCGGCTATGTAGGACTCGGATGAGTTCTTCCTCAAGACTCCGGATTTTTGGTGCTGCTGGATCCGACGAATCACCGTGATAGTTCGCCGGCGGAACATGGCGCAGTGTTTCGATCGCGGCCTGCAAGCCGCCCTGAAATTGAAAATAGTCGTCTGAGTCGAGAATGTCGTGTTCCCGATTGTCCTGATTTTGCGCTATGGCTTCGACTTCGCTCAAGCGAGTTTTGAGCGCTTCTGGTTCTGCTGTCAGTTGGCCGTCAGCTCCAGCGGCATGATTGCCCCAACGCAGAAAGACGGCTGCCAGATCCTCTTTGTGCTCCCAGTTGCCGGCGTCAATCACCTGCAGAACTCCGGTGCCATAACAACCTGGACCAGATGTGAAAACGCGCAGAGACGCCGTGCGTGCGGCTGCGTCTGGCAAGCTGCCTGAACGAGTCAGGTTTTCCTGGTCCCGCAGGAAAGCTTCGCGGATAGGATTCAGCTCCAGGGGTTCATTCAGAGCGGCAAGTTTCTTTGGTACCGCTGCGAGCAACTTGAGCGTGTCTCCAAAAGCATCTCGGAACAGCCCGGATACCCGAACCGTGATGTCAACGCGTGGTCGCCCCAACACAGAGGCTGGCAGGATTTTGAAATCCGTGACCCGACCAGTACTGCCGTCCCACACAGGTTCACACCCCCAGAGCCATAGCGCCTGTGCCAGGTCGTCTCCACCAGTGCGCATGTTTGAGGTTCCCCAGATCACAAGCGCGAGTTTTCGTAATGGACTCCCATGATCTTGGAAATGCCTTTTGAGAAGAGACTCCGCCAGGGCTTTCCCACATCGCCACGCTGCCGCTGTTGGCACCACGCGGGGATCGAGCGCATAAAAATTCCGACCTGTGGGTAACACGTCGATGCGTCCGCGCGTGGGGGCACCAGCAGGACCGGGCGGGACAAATCTTCCATCGAGCCCGGCAAGCAAGTTGTTGATTTCATCGCTCGTCTTCGAAAGAAGCGGGAGGATTGTCTTTTGAATAAAGTCGCGTATGCGCGCCAGATCTGGAGATACGCTCGGATCATCAGCGCCCGCACAGGCGGCAATGATCCAGCTCCGGGCTTGGGAGTCTAATTCGTCCCGGCGTGACGGTGGTAATGTCGAGAGTTCCACTTCCTCGCCACAGAGGACATCGAAGATGCTTTTCCGGTCATGGCTCCGTAACCGTATCAGGCTAAGTATGAAATCTGTCGCCCGTTCAGCGGTTGGCGTCTGTCCGAATATGTGGAGTGCAGAGCGGATCTGACTTTCTTTTAACTCGCAGAGAAAATTTGCGATCGCAGGAAGCGACGTTCCTTGTTCAGGGAGATCCTCTCTCCAAGGAGCCTCCGCCAGAAGTTTCTCCATGTCCGCTTCCAACTCCGCGGCGCGCCTCGGATAAAGGGCCACACAATGCGCGTGTTCTTCGAGAAGGCGCTCCAGATTCTCGAGCTCACCATAAAGACCGGCTCGTGAGAGAGGCGGAGTAAGGTGGTCGATAATTACCGCAGAAGTTCTTCGTTTTGCCTGTGTTCCTTCTCCCGGGTTGTTGACAATAAATGGATACAAATGGGGAAGCGGACCCAGGCAAAGTTGGGGATAATCATCGGCCCCCAAACCAAGCGCGCGCCCTGGAAGCCATTCGAGGTTGCCGTGTTTTCCCAGATGAATAATTGCGTCTGCCTGGAAATGGTTCCGAATCCAAAGGTAGAAAGCGGCGTACAGTGGGGGAGGCGGAAGGTCGGGACTGTGATAAGCCGCCTGCGTTTGGATTGAAAATCCCCGCGGCGGCTGAATTCCAATGAAAACGTTTCCGAGTTGGATGCCCGGTACGGCGATAGCGTCGGGGAGCGGATCTTGCCAGTGCAGTCGCATTTCTTCGAGACGATGCGCTGGCCATTGTTCTAGGTTTTCAAGAACATCTCTGCTCGAAATGACTTGGGTGCCTCGTTTTCCGTAGGACGCATAACTGTCGTTCGTGACGCCTGCCAGGAGCAACTTCATGAGTTCATCTCCGGATTCCGGCACGTTTAAAACGGAATACCCTTTGCGCGAAAGTGCGTTGAGAATCTCAACAGCGCTTGCTGGTGTATCAAGCCCAACGCCATTTCCAATCCTGCCATCTTTGTTTGGATAGTTGGCTAGAATGATGGCGATTTTTTTGTCGCTGTTTCTAATCGTCCTCAGGCGACTCCAGTTTGCAACGAGTTGTGCGATAAAGCGAATTTGCTCCGGATCAGGAGTGAGTCTTTTGAGCGTAAACTCAGCATCGGGGAGATGGTGGGTTTCTTCCTTAAACCCAGCGACCGTAGCGAGAAGACGTCCGTCGATTTCTGGAAGTGCGACTTGAATTGTTGCTTCGCCTGGAGCAAGCCCGGCGGGATTTTTA
Source organism: Chthoniobacteraceae bacterium (assembly GCA_947476255.1). Lineage (GTDB taxonomy): Bacteria > Verrucomicrobiota > Verrucomicrobiia > Chthoniobacterales > Chthoniobacteraceae > Chth-196. The sequence goes on from CANJPY010000010.1 coordinate 35,514, forward strand.
AGCCAAACAGAGCGAGGCGAAACAGAAACAGGAACCTGAAGAACAGGGCACCCCAACGCGTCAGGGAAGACGGACGGGTCGCTCCCTGTAGCTCCTACAGCAAAGCTTTGCATCGTCAGAACGACGTGCGGTGCCGAATTTTGTGCCTGCGTGAGAAGCGCCTGCTGCGCGCCTGCTTCCTTAAGGGATTGGCAGAAAAAAGAACTGACGCGCAGACCGTGAGACTCTAGTTGAGCAGTAAGAGCATCCACCACGCCAAGATCCGAAGTCTGATACAGCGCACGATAGAAGGTGATCCAAACATGCGCTCCGCCATCCGAGACGGGTGCCAGTTTGTGCCATCCCCAATGAGGCATGGGGACAACTTGTGGCAAGGCCAAAGATGAAGCGGGGGCGCCGGAAAGTAAGCCTTCAAGCAGTGCAGCCGCAGAGCGTAAATTGGCAGCTCCTCCTTCCGAAAAGAGGTTGGTTAGAGTCGATGCTGTCAGCCCGTCAAAGTCCGCGATTTCCTGAAGATCGTCATCACGCTCCTGAGTGGCAGAGAGGAATAAAAGACGAGGGCGAGGGTGGGTCTCTTTAAGGCTTTCGAGAGCCTGAAAAAGGTGGGGAAAATAGGAGCGGCCGCCCAGAAGCCTGGCGAGTACGATGCGCGCTCCCGCTGCCACTGTCTGCACGAAGTGGTCGGCCGCAACAGGTTGGCGCAATGGTGCGGCGTGTGTCAGGCGAAGACGGTTCCCAAAAACAGGGCCCCACTGCGAAGCAACCGCAGACAGATCTGTATCTGCGGTGCTCAGGAATACAATCTCGCCTGTGGTCTGAGCGTTAAGGATGAGTTCACGCTCAGAATCGAGGCCGCCGTCTTGTGTGCCTACCCAGTGCAATCGAGGTCGATGTTTGAGGGTGAGGTCGGTTCACTGGATGCCGCCGCGGGCGCGGCAAAAGTCCGTGGTTACGCCCAATGCGTTCCAGTGATCTCGTGCAGGATCTCTACTACCTGCTGGCGCTTTGGATGGTATCCGATAAAGACGACTGAGGACTTTGTCGGGGCGTGGTCGTGAGCATCGTAGTAGGTTTGGACACGAGCGCGGACGGCTTGAAGCACCAGCGCATGGTGTTTTCCTGGGATCGCGATGTGTCCTTTGGCGCGCAACACGGGCTGGCGCAATGCGACCTCGGAAACGGCGCGTTTCAGCGTCTCAGCGTCCTGGACATCCGTTGTTGTAAGAAGAAACGACTGCCAGCCTGGGTCATGGCCATGGAAATGTTCGTGGGTGTCTTCGCCATGGTGATGGGAGTCGAGGCCGCTGTGGGCATGGCCATCAAACTGGGTTTGGTCGTCAATGGGTTTGTCCAAAGCCTCAGGCATCTGGTGCAGCGGGCCATGGTGATGATGGTGGCCATGCTCATGGGCTGGCGGAGCGGCTTCGTCGTGGAGATGCAGGCCCATGCACAAACGTGTGTCGAGTTGCGCGTGATAGGCGAGTTCCATAAAACGAACCTTCGGCGCGCGCGCGCGGATCGCTTCTTCCGCCTTGAGGAGATCGTCCTCTGAAAGTTCGTCGATTTTGTTCAAGACGACAACGTCGGCATTTTCGAGCTGTTGTAGCAGTATGGTGTCAACGGCATCCACATGGGATGGAGCCTCAGGAGCGCCTCCGCCCGGCACTGGTTTCCCAGATTCGAGTTCTCCAGCGATGAGTTGAGGGACGTCGACCACAGTGATGACGGCATCCAATTGGAAATCGGCGCGTACTTCCGGCCAGTTGAGGGCGCTCATCACGGGCTGTGGCAAAGCCAGGCCCGAGGTCTCGATAATGACGTGGTCCACTTGGTGTTTGCGCGCCTGTAGTTGGCGCATCACGGGAACAAAATCATCATTCACCGAACAGCAGATACAGCCATTGGGCAGATCGTGGATTTCAACGCCGCATTCCTCGCCAGCGGAACGCAGTAAAGCGCCATCCACGGAGACCTCTCCAAATTCATTAACGAGAACGGCTAGTCTCCGGTCGGGGTTCTTTTTCAAAAGACCACAAATAAGCGTCGTTTTTCCCGAACCAAGGAAACCGGTGACGATCGTGACTGGGATTTTCATAAATGAGAGAATTGAGGTTATTCGATCCAGCGGATCACCGCTGAGTTGAGGTTAGGGAAAGAAGCAACAAGGGCCGCGCCCGCGATGAGAGACGCGGCTGCAATGCGGATGAGGGTCTGGTTTGAATGTAAAACCCGACCGAGCAGCAATCCTGCTCCAGTAAAGATTCCAGCACTGATGAGACATCCAGCGGCAAACAGGGCGGTAGTGAAAGGAGAGAAATTCAGCGGCGCGCTTTCAATGAGCGCTTGTCCATTGACAAGACCAGCCGTGGCGACAAGAACCGCAGCAACAAGGGCACTGGAAACGTTTTTCCATAGTAACACTCCAGAAAGAAGGACTGTCAGCGGCACTGCGATTTCGGGCAGACTCACCCCGCTGAGATTCACAAAGCCGCCAAGAACCGCAACGAGCGCGAATAACGAGAGAAGCTTGGGGCGAAGATTTTGGGGAGCGCGCGAAGCGATCAAGCCAACGGCAAGGGCAGAGAGAAGATGGTCAATGCCGTGTGCAGGCATGCTGAGGCCCTGCAGAAAGGGATTTCCAGCCATAAACTCGGCGTGATGTGCTTGTGCGGAGTGAGGCAATAGCAACGCGCCAGTCAGGAGCGTCAGTGGAATAAGGGAGTTTTTATTCTTCATAACTTAAAAACGATGGAGTGGGGTGTTGGATTTTGGGGAGCCCGTAGGCTTAAAATTTCGGGAACCGATCAAGCATCGACTGGGAGCGCTTTGAGCCAACCCAGCACGGCATCTGTTGTTTCTGTAAATGACGGATAGTTTATTTCAGGGCGCTGAACGACAACTAAAGGAATTTTCAAGGCGTGAGCGGCCGCTATTTTTGCAGGTAATCCACCTGTTTCACCAGAGTCTTTTGTGACGACACAATCAATCTGCCAGTCCAGCCATAGAGATTCATTGGCTCTTTGAGAGAACGGCCCTTGCATGGCGCAGATATGGGATGCAGGCAAGCCCGCGGCAAGGGCCCGCTCGAGGGACTCCACCCCGGGGGTGATGCGGGCAAACCACTCGCGGTCGGTTGTCTTCGTGAACGTGTTCAGATCCTTCACTCCCGTGGAAATAAAAATGCGGTTCCCCTGGGCGCGGGCGATGTTTGCCGCCTCCTCCATGGAACCGGCTGCCAACACATGAGATGGAAGCCAAGATTTGGGCCGGTTAAAACGGAGATATGGAATATTCAACTCCCCACAAATGGCCATGAGTTGGGAGGAAATCGCCGTGGAAAAGGGATGCGTCGCGTCGACCACGGCCCGGGCTTTGGATTGCTTCAGTAAATTTGTGCGGGCTGTCTGGCCGATGCGTCCCGAAACGATGGCCGACTCGGGAGAGTGCCTCAGCGCCTGTGTGGCACCGTATTCGGTAGCTACGGACACCACTGTCGCCATGCCCTGCGCAGCGCATTCAGCCGCCAGTTTGTTCCCATCACGCGTTCCGGTAAAAAGCCAGACTGCTTGAGGTGGTATAGGTTTTTGTGTCTCCCATCCATGGTAGCCGCGTGGAGCGTATAAAAACGGCCCTGTTCGCTTGGTGAAGCGGGTACCAATGACCAGCGTGGTGAGCATGTCGAAATTACGTTCGCGAAGCTCCTTGAGAGAACAGACCGCCGTTGCTTCGCCCTCGCGGTACGCGTTGCGTACGGTTCCGCACCAGATGGTGCCGGGACGATGGTGGAGGAAAATATCGAGAATGCGGTAAACTCCGTCTCTACGTGCTTCGCTTTGAACATTATACAACACTACGGCAAGGTCGGATCTGGCCAGGAGCGTCGCCCGTTCTTCGATCCATGGCCAGGGGCATAAAAGATCCGAAAGAGAGAGCGTCGCAAAGTCGTGTCCCAACGGCGCTCCCAAGAGGGAGGCGCAACTCAAAGCCGCGGTGATTCCCGGAATCACCTGAACGTCCAGTTTGTCAGTCGCTTCGAGCATCTCAAATACGAGGGGCGCGAGTCCATATACGCCGATATCTCCGCTTGAAACCAAGCTGACGGTGCGACCGCTCCTCGCAATTTTGAGTGCGAGTGCCGCTCGATCTCTCTCCTGAGTGAGAGGGAGTTCATGAATTTCTTTCCCTTCGAGCCAGGGCTGTATCCATTTCAAATAAAGCCCGTACCCAACGATAACTTCGCTCCGCTCGATCGCCGCGCGTGCACGTGGGGGAATAAGTTCCGTGGAACCCGGACCGACGGAGACTAGGTTTAATTGGCCGTGCATGAGAGGGTAAATTGAGGTGCAGTATCCGAGACGATTGCGACCGTGACTCCGGCCGTGGCAAGTTTCGGAAGGATGAGACGCCCGCGTGGCGAAGCCAGTAAGGCGCATGGTTCGCAGACTCCTGCGAGACCGACGTTGTGACGCACCCAGTCTGAGGGGGTCGCGGTTAAAGGTCGGTGAGCGAGTTGCTCGGAGGAAAAAATGCGCAGGGGAAGAGCGTGTGTATGCAGCCAATCTCTAAGCCCGGGTTCGGTTGCTTTGATGTCTACAGTGGCAACCTCTCTCACCTCATTCAAGGTGTTGCCGGCGATTTCCAAGGAGCGTTGCACCGCCACATGAATGCGTTCCGCGCTCATTCCACGCCGGCAACCAATCCCCAGCGTGAGGGGTTTTAACGCTTCCGTGGCAGTGGTAATGACGGGGGTCGCTCCAGTGATTTCAGCGACGCGGTACGCAAGACGGTTTGCACCTCTTTCATGGCCGCCAAGCAACGGAACGGCGAATCGCGCGGCTTCGTCGAGGACAACGACCGCGGGATCTGAGAGTTTGTCCTTTGGCAGGCCCGACAAAAAGCGGGTGGCGATTCCGGCGGCCATCAGTAGCACCCAGTGGTCATGCTTGTAAAAGACTCCTTCAAACTGCTTTCTGTTTGAGTCGTGGCCGGAATCAGGAGGCACGGCGGCAGGGAGTACGATGGCGTCCAATGCCACGGCCAAGCGTTCGGCGAGGGGTCTTGCGGATTCTCGTACAATCCAGATGGCTGCAGGGGTGTGCATCAAATTGAGGTGGGTGGTCCGATGCTAGACTTTCGCCGTCTCCCTTGCGGCCTTTCTAAAACGGTGGGAATACTCCGGGCTGTACAGGCGAGAAGCGGCGCCTTCTCCATTCACGAGTGCGTGGCCCACAAGGAGCATTGTAGAGAGGCGCCATTCCTCTGGTGAGATGCCCTCGAGAAGGGTCCCGAGCGTTCCTGTGTGATGCTTTTCCTGCGGCCAGGAAGCTTTGCAAACAAGCGCTGCTGGGGTTTGTGGCGGGAGTTTCGTAAGCAATTCTTCAATCGCTTTTATCAGGCCGGCGCCCGATAAAAAAATCGCCATGCTCGCGCCGTGTTCTGCGAGGGATGCCAGCGATTCGCCCTCTGGAACAGCCGACGCACGTCCTTCAGACCGCGTGATAATAATAGTTTGGGAGATCTCCGGTCGCGTGAGCGAGGCTTTGAGCACAGCCGCGGAGGCGGTGAAGGAGGAAACTCCAGGAACGACTTCGTAGGGAATATCCAAGTCATCCAGCGCTCTCATTTGCTCACTGATGGCACCGTAGATCGAGGGGTCTCCGGAATGCAACCGCGCCACCTTCCAGCCGTTTTTCTGGGCCCTGCGGTATTGCTCGATTTGCTCCTCCAAATTCATGGAGGCTGTGTCGTGAATCTCTGCCTCAGGCCGGCAGTGCGCGAGCATGTCTTTGCTAACCAGCGAGCCTGCATAGAGGACCAGTGAGGCCTCTGCCAAAGCCTTCGCTCCTCTTAATGTGATGAGATCAGCGGCACCGGGGCCCGCGCCAATAAAAGTAACGTTCATCAGTAGAGAGGGTGAGGGTTGCGGATCAGCATGGTGGACAAATACCCTGAGGGAGGGTTTTCGATGAGCGGAGAAAGATCGCGAAGGCAATAGCCGTCTGGCATTCCGATGCGACAGCCGAAGGCGCTGTGTTGGGTTAGTCCCATCTGCTCGATCAATTGAAGAACGTAGGGAAGCCGTTTGCCGACCTTCATGAGAACCACAATGTCATTGCGTTCAATGGAGGTTTGAAGTTCGTCGGAAGACTCGGGACACGGAAGAATCTGGATGCGTTCTTTGCCTTCGCCGAGGGGAAACCCTGTCGTTGCTGCCAGTGCGGAGTAGCTGGTGATTCCGGGAAAGATCCGCCATGGAGCCTCTGGGATAAGACTGCGAACGGCGCGGAGAGTGTAGTTGAAGGTGGAGTAGGTCATTGTGTCGCCGAGCGTCAAGTAGGCGACGTTTTCACCCATGTGCAGATGTTCGGCTATCGCGGCCGCCATTTTTGTATAGCGCTCTAAAAGAGCATCGTGGTCGCGCGACATGTCGAATTCAACCTCGTGAAAGCGGGACTCGGGAATGTCGTTGAGAGGGAGGCATGACCGCGCTGTGGACGCGTCCTGCGAGGTGGCTTTTGGAACGAAAATGATGCTGCATTGCTGGAGTTGCTCCCAGGCAAGCACTGGCATCAGACCCTGTTCACCAGGGCCGACGCCGATTCCAAAAAATGTGCCAAGCTGCTTCATTGATTTCCTCCAAGGGACTTCCCGTCCATGGCGAACAAGCGTACGTTAATTTTTCCCACATGGCTCGTTCTTCCTTGGACAGCACTGCCAATACAGGCTTCGACGGCGCTCCAAAATTCAATGGACTCAGGGATTTCGCGCAACGCCTCAATGGCGGCCTCCGTGCTCGGAACGTTTCGCAGGATGTCCATCAATTGCGGCGCCGCATTTTTTGCCACAGTCTGCAGGCCCTCAAGGGCGCTGGTGCCCTGATTGGAGTGGGTGTCCCACTGGTCGCAGAGAAGTTTCGCAAGCTTGCCCGGATGCCCGACAAGCCAGAGGGTCGTAAGAGATTGAGACGACTCTTCAAGCGTGTTCGAAAGGGCATCGAGCGCAAATCCAATAAAGTTAGAGGTTTGTACGATCTGCTTTAATGGAAGATCGAGGGACGCTCGGGCGAAGCGCTGTCCCAGATTTCCAGGAGAGAGTACAATTTCGTCGGGGTTGTCTCCGAGAGCCACGCGTAGATAAACTTCAATGGACGCTTTGAAGGAGGCGAGCGACTTTGGCTCCACGATCCCCGTCGTTCCTAAAATTGAAATGCCTCCGATGATTCCAAGGCGAGGATTGAACGTTCTTCGCGCAATTGCATCTCCATTTTCGCACCCGACTTCCACATCGATGCCGTGGCCTCCGTCGTCTGCTTCGAGAACCTCAGCGACAGCCCGCACGATCATAGCCCGCGGCGTTGCATTGATGGCTGGTTCACCAATGTCCAACCGGAGCCCGGGCTGTGTGACGACACCAACACCAGGGCCGCGTAGAAAAACGACCTTCCCCTCGTCATTGGGGCGCACTCGGGTGACGATGCGTGCGCCGTGGGTTTGATCTGGATCATCCCCTCCATCTTTGATGACGGATGCAGAAAACCAGCCGGGCGTCTGAGGGACGGGAGAGATCGGTATGGTGATGTAATGCAAGCCATCAGGGAGGGTTACCTGTGAAACGGCGGGGAGTTCGCCGGTAAGCATCAAGGTTAAAGCGGCTTTGGTGGCGGCGGTCGCACTCGAGCCAGTTGTAAATCCACGACGCAACCCGTTTGGCGCAAGAGTCGTGAGGTCGTAGGGAACGACCGGATTAAAACTGGGGTGCGGCGATGTCATTTTTGCGGGCGCCGGCTGGCTTGAATGAGAAGGGCATTGACGGCTGCCGCAGCCCAAGGAGATCCCCCCCGAGTTCCTTTGTTGGTGATGCGTGGAACGTGCAGGCACCGGCGCAGGCGTTCCTTGCATTCCTGTGTTCCCACGAAACCCACAGGAAGGCCAATGACCAAGCGCGGCCGCCAGCGCTGCTCTTGAATGAGCCGCACGGCTTCCTCCACGGCGGTAGGTGCATCTCCAATGGCAAGGAGGACGTCATTTCCAAATTTCAGCCAAGCACGGCGGATGCCTGCGGCTGACTTTGTGAGTCCGTTGGCCTGTGCGACAATTTTGGTTTCCTCATCGTGCACAAGGCACGCCGTGCGGAGGCCGAGTTGAGCGATTAACGAGCGCCTAAGCCCGGATTGTACCATGGTGACGTCTGTGACGATGGTGCAGCGGTCCAGGATTGCTTGAATGCCGGCATTGGGTGCACCCGCTGAGCTAAACACGGAGTCCGGTGCTTCAAAATCTCCCGAGGTGTGTACGAGGCGTTGGAGAAGGTCTAATTGGTCGGCCGGAAATGCACTCCAGTCGCGTCCCTGCGCGATAATCTCGAAGCTCTTTTCTTCGATGGGGTGCATTTCATAGGGGCCGTTCGCGGGAGCGGGCGGCGGTGACGGCTCGGGGACTGGCACCGAGGAAGAGGGAGAGGGTGCGGGCGATGCAGCAGCACCGGTGCCGATGCCGCGGACATGAAAATGATGCCCTACCTGCGGAGAGCCTGCTTCACTTTCATACCCGATGATTGCGGTTCTGTATTTGCACAGACTGCAGTTCATGAGGGCCTTGCCTTCGAAGGCTTCTCGCGCACGATCCAGCAGAGCGTCAGCCGTGAGTGGATGGACATCCAGATGGCCTGCGAACAGGACGTCTACTTGGGGGCGACTGGCTGCAACCGCTTCCACGGCGGCTTGAATGCGTTTGATCAGGACGCCGGTAAAAAGAAAGAAGGGAAGGACAAGCAATCTTCGGCATCCCAGTCGAACTGCACTCTCGAGGCCTTCGGTCAGCGAAGGTTTTGCGGTGCCGGAGTAGCAGACGAACGACGCCGCAAACCCCATGCCCTCCTCAAGGATCCTCGCCAGCTTCGTGACATCTGAATTTGCATCAGGATCCGTGGTGCCCCGACCTACAACGACAAGACAGGTGTCCGAGCGTGGGATGATCTCTCTGCCCCGTGACTCTGCTTCCACGATGCGGACTCTGCAGAGTTGCAATACGGAAGGATGCAGATGCATCGGAGCACCGTAGCGAATGTCGCAATCTGGAAACTCGCGTTGAAGAGCCTGAACCTCGACGGGCATGTCATTCTTCGCATGGGTTGCCCCCAATAATACGCCCGGCACTACCGAGACCCGGTTCGCGCCCGCGGCGATGGCCTTGCGCACTCCCTCGTCGATGGTGGGGCGCGCGAACTCCAGATAACCGTGTTCTACAATACGACCGTTTGCGCGCATGCGGACAACGTCGACAAAGCGCTCGAATTGTTCGACGCCCTCTGGGTCACGACTGCCGTGCCCCGCAACAACAAGGGCGATGTCTTCAGGGAGTGAGATCATGGAGACGAATGGATTTGGCTTGGGAACGGGGTTAGAGCGCGGATGAGGAGAATACTCATGTCGGTGAACTCGGCATTACAATCGCGGAGATGTCCGCTCCAGTTAGCCTCTGTGCGCGTGAGTTGCTCCCATACCTCGACCGGGTGTTCTCCGGGAATGCCGCTATCGAGTAGATATTTTGCAATATCCCGGGGCATGAAATCCCAAGGGCGGGGAATAACGATGGCATTTCGTTCGTCTTCCAGGACGTGTACGAGGTGCCGTTTAAAGGGTTCGAGATCACCGCGGCGGTGAAAGGTGATGAACGTTGTTTCGTCAAAACAGACGCGGCCGCGACTCGCCAGAATCTGGGCCGAACTGATTCCCGGAACCGTTTCCACGGGATGGCCACAAGCGATGTCGACACGTTCAAGAAATTGGAAACCGGAGAAGTGGATGTCTCCCATGAAAACAACGACGCAGCGTTTCCCCGCGTGGTGTAAAGCCGCTACCTCAGCCAGTCGAGCGGTTTGATCCCTGTAGTTCATTGGGATTTCCAGGCACCTCGATGGCACGTGAGGGCGGGCTACCGTAAGGACTGCATCGAAGCCGGCAACGACGTCGGCTTCAGCAAGCAGGTCGCGAGCGCGAAGGGTTAAATAGGAGGGATCGCCTGGGCCGGCGCCGATGCAGTGAATCATGTTAGGAATCCGAGTTGTGTGCCCAATAGGGAAGCGTTTTGTGGAAAGTAGAGGTGAACATAGGATGCGTGAAGCGTAGGGGTTCGGAAACCTTCTTTCCTACTGCTGCCATTTCTACGCCGCGAGACCGTCCATGCGTTTGCTTGAGTTGCCTCTGCTTCCCAGCGGGAGTGGTGAAATTCGTGGCCTGGATGGACTCCATCCGCGCTGCAATAACCAAAGTTCTGCAATGAGCGTGTCATTGCAACGCTGCCGGGGATGACACCGGTCATTGGAAATCTGGTGCCGTCTATAGTGACAAGCTCGTCGGCAAGCAGCATAAGCCCTCCACATTCGGCGTAGCAGGGCAGACCGTTTGAAACCGCGTCATGCAACTCACTGCGAAGGGAGGTATTCGCAGATAACTGATCGGCGTATATCTCTGGAAAGCCTCCTCCAAGAATGATTGCATCAAGGTCGGTCGGGAGCTTTTTCGAGTCGAGTGGAGAAAACGGGAGCATCTCCGCACCCTGCTGTTGAAGCCATTCCAGATTGGCTTGGTAATAAAAATGGAAAGCGGAGTCGCGTGCGATGGCAACGCGTTTTCGGGGTGTGTTTGTCGTTGCTTTGGCTTCTTGTTCGACGGTTGTTTTGTGAATAGAGGCAAGGTTGGAGAAGGCTTCGAGATCAAGCGTTTCTTCAGCGAGTCGGGATAGTTCTTGGGGAGAAGGAAGCAAGGTCTCCTGAGGCGCTTGGAGCCCAAGGTGGCGCTCGTCCCAGTGTAATAACTCGGACTGGGGGACTGCCCCAAGAACGGGGATGCCCAAGGGCTTGATGGCCTCGCGCAGGTATCCGGTATGCGAGGCCCCGCTCACTCCGTTTAATACGACTCCCACAATCCTTGAGGGGCGTGCCTCTTCCATAAAGCCACGAAGGGCTGCGGCAAGGGATCGGCCCGCTTTTGCTGCAGGAATACACAACACAACCGGCCAGTTTAGCCAGCGTGCGAGTTCCATGGTGCTGCCCTCTTCGGAGGTTGGGAAAGCGCCGTCGAAAAGTCCCATGACTCCTTCAAGAATTCCTGTCGCAGACTGGGTATGGCGGTCAGCCTCGCGCAGCACTGTTTCTCGCCCCATCAGCCATGCATCGAGGTTGCGGGACGGCCGCGAACTGAAGCGAGAGTGGTAGGCGGGATCGATGTAATCCGGACCGGCCTTGAACGGTTGGACACTCAGCCCGCGCGCTTCCAGACCTGCGAGCAGCAGGCAGGTAATGGCGGTTTTGCCACTACTGCCATGCAGGCCGCCTAAGACGAACCCTGTGGGTCTGGAATTTACGAATGATGGCGACATGGAGGTTGTTAAAATTCGATGCCGCGTCTTGCGCTGACGCCCTGGTCAAAATGGTGTTTGATTTTGCGCATCTCTGTCACGACATCGGCAAGGTTGATGAGATCCTCATGCGCATAGCGGCCTGTGAAGACGAGTTCCACGTTTGATGGGCGCGCGCGTGCGAGTTCGAGTGCACGCTCTACGGGGATGAGTCCGCGGTGAATGCAGTAATTAATTTCATCCACGACCACTAAGTCATGTTCCCCTGCAAGAAGTGTTGCTTGGAGGGAATCCATTTCCACGGCAAGTGCCTTGGTCATTGCTTCTACGTGTTCCGGAATGTGTTTGCTGCGAGAGAGGATCCAATCTTGTTCTACGTTTTTATAGGTGAGATTGGGGTGAAGGGTCGGGCACAATGCAAGCTCGCCGGTTTTCCAGCGGGGCTTCATCATACGCAGGTAATACACGTGAAACCCGCAGCCTAATGCACGCAGCATGAGGCCCATGGAAGCCGTGCTTTTGCCTTTTCCCTCTCCGGTGTAGATTTGAAATGCCCCGTGTTTAAGGCGCTGGTTCTGTTCCATAATGGGTGGGGCGTTTGATTTGACCGTGAATCTTCGCCGGCGGGCTTGCCTGCTGTTGAATAAACGGGCGTTGGAGAATGGGAGGGGTGAAGCCCGAGCTTGGTGCGGACGGAAGGGTTTCTGCGGGGTGAGGGGGGGGCTTGGGGTGGCGATCTCTCAGGTAAAGGGCGGAGGCTCCCAAGAGAACGCAGAACAACACGATACTCCAGAACCAGCGTAATACCCGGGAAATGTCGCTGGGATAGGGATCTGGGGCTGTTGGGTTAAACACGGGACCTTCGAACGGAATGCCGTCATAGAAATTGGTTCCACCCAGGCGAACATTAAGAGCCCAAGCGGCGGCAGCCTCGCTCCAACCGGCGTTTGGACTGACATGTTTGCCCGCATCTGTAACCACCGAGGCGGCGTGGTGAAAAAAACGGGGAAGCAGGGATGCGAAAGCACACAATCTCGCAGGAATGAAGTTCAGCGCATCATCTGCAATCGCAGAAAATTTGCCCATGCGTTCGTATTGCTCGTTCCGGTGACCGACCATGGAATCGAGGGTGTTCACGCAGCGATACAAAAGGGCGGCAGGAGCGCCCCCGATTGCGGCCCAAAAGAGGGGGGCGACAAATCCGTCGGTCGCGCTTTCGGCGACGGCTTCTACGGTGGCGCGGCTGATGCCACTGCTGTCGAGATCGTGCGTGTCCCTTCCGACAATGTAACTCACACTTTTGCGGGCCCCGTCAATGTCACCGAGAAGGAGAGGCAATGCGATGTTGCGCGCATGGCGATCGAGGTCCCGGGCAGCCAGGGTTTGATAGATCACGATGGCGTCCCAGATCCAGATCAGGGAGGAATGAACGAGGGAGAGCCCGTTTCGGACTAGAAAGTACAAGCCGAGCATGGTGCCGCAGACAAAGCACCATAAAAAGAGGCCCCCCAATACTGTGCGTCCAAACATGTGCGCACAAAGCGGTTCCCAGAAGCTGGTGAGCCCTCCTGCGAAGCGGGTGAGATGGGGCCAACCCTGGGGGTCGCCCAAAAGAACGTCGAGTACGACTGCGAATAAAAACTGGAGAGCGTCAGTCTGCCACATAGCGCCAAATGTCCTCCATGTTTAGGTGCTGGTCCAATAAGTCAGCCATTCCGTTGTATAAACTCTCCCGTTGCTGGCGGAACGTTGTCGAGGAGACTTTATGACCGCTTAGTTGTGCGAGCTTCGTGATCTCACGCCGGACTTGGGTGGCTTCAAAAAAACCATGCAGATAGGTGCCCCAGATTTTACCCATGCGGCAGCCTTCCTCGCGTGGACCAGATGAGTCTGCAACATGCACAAGTGGTTCGCATGGTCCGGTGGTGCGGGTTTTGCCCATGTGGATCTCGTAGGTGTTCCAACGTTCACCTTCAAAAATGGCCTCCACATTTCTGACGTCCTTGTCCTCAGTAAACCAAGTTTCAACGGGTAAAAGTCCCAAGCCCTCCTCCTCGCCGGCATCGCCAGCCACTCCCTTCGGGTCCGCAAGGCGTTGACCGAGGATTTGAAAGCCGCCGCAAATGCCAATCACAACAGCGCCTTTTTGCGCGGCTGAGAGAACCGCGTCCGCGAGGCCGTTTTGTTTGAGCCAGCGGAGGTCGGACAAGGTGTTTTTAGTGCCCGGAAGTACGAGCACACTCGCATTTGCAATCGTGACAGGATCCTCTGTCCACTCCACCCGGATGCCTTCGTCTAATTGCCAAGGGTTTGTGTCTTGGGTGTTTGAGGCGTGAGGAAACCGGATCCAGTGAATGGGAGCGCCCTCCCTTGCTGTTGACGGCTCCGACGACAGGCTATCCTCGTTTTCTGGCTGGAGGTTTTGCACGAAGGGGAGCGTTCCCAAATAGGGGGCGCCAAAGTGAGGCTCAAAGAACTGCTTTGCGTCCGAGAACAGCGCCAAATCTCCACGGAATTTATTAACGACCACCCCCATGCAGCGGGTCCTGTCTTCTGCGGGAGTGAGCGCCCACGTGCCTGCGACTTGTGCGAATACTCCGCCGCGTTCTATGTCTGCAACGAGCAACCAGCGCGAATCAAGGTGGCGCACAGGGCGGAAGTTGACGAGGTCACGCTGCATCAAGTTCAGTTCGACGGGGCTTCCTGCACCTTCCAGAACTAAGGCGTCGCAGCGCGTTTCCCAATACGCGAGGCTCTCCGTGACCGTTGGCCACAAGGTCTCGATGGACTTGTAATAATCGGCGGCTTTGATGTGGCCCTCGGCACGGCCGAGTCGGACGAGTTGCGATCCTGATTTGCCGGAGGGTTTGAGTAGAATCGGGTTCATCCGGACCGAGGGAGCCAGTCCACACGCCTCTGCTTGAGCGGCTTGAGCACGTCCAATTTCTCCTCCATCAAAGGTGACGGCGGAGTTATTCGACATGTTTTGCGCCTTAAATGGAGCGACGCGCAACCCGCGGCGTGTGAGCCAGGCGCAGAGTGCTGTGGCGAACCAGCTCTTGCCGCTGTTTGAAGACGTTCCTAATACGCTGATCGCGCGCATTTTTCGCGCGCGCGTTCGTGTGTGGAAGCGAGGCTTGTATCCTGTGATTTTGGAGAATGCGTCTACGAGTCGATCGTTCTCGGATGGTGTCCTCACCGCGATTCGGAGATATTGCGTGCGTTCGAGGCCTTCAAATCCATGGCAGGTTCGGACTAAAATACCTTGGCGGCCAAGGTCCTCTGCGAGGGATTCCGCGTTTGAATCAGCGCAGTGGAGCAGGAAAAAGTTGGCCTGCGATTCTAACGGGGTCAGTCCCGGAAAAGATCGGAGGTGCCCCGTGAAATCTGCGCGGACTTCCGCGGAGCGGGCCATGCTCGCAAGCATCGAGTGGTGATTGGCTTTGGTAAGGGCGGACTGCGCCCAGATTTCCGTGATGCCGTTGACTGGCCAGGGTGGTTGCAACGACTGGAGTTGTTGCAACCATGTGGAATTTGAGGTGGCAAGAAAACCAAGACGAAGGCCCGGGATGCTCCAGCTTTTGGTTAATGCTCTGATGAGGATGACGTTTGTGAAGTCCGGGAGTTTTTGCAAAAGAGATTTTTGCCCCTGATCTTCCGTGAACTCAATAAACGCCTCATCAATGATCCACGACAAATGTTTGAGCTGCGGATGTGTGAGAAGTTTTTCAAGGGTCCGGAAAAGCCTTCCCGTGGGGTTGTTGGGGGTGCCCAGAACGACGACATCCACATCGAGGAGTTCTTCTGCGGCAAAAGCGAGGTCGGGTTGGTCAGGAAAAAGGAGCAGGTCTTTGACGAAGACGCCAGCGGCGGTGCAGGCGCGTTTGTAGTCTGCGAAGCATGGGTGGTAGACGGCGGCTTTGCCTCCCGCGAAAAGTCGCGTTGCAAGATAGAGTGCTTCGATGGCGCCCGCCGTGGTTAAAAGGTGTCTTTCTGCTACGTTATAGATTGCTGCAAGGCGTGAGTTTATACTCGCGGCATCAGCTTCGGGATAGCGTCCCATGGCCTTCGATGCCGGGACTGTCGGTGGCAGGGCAGGGGGATGCCAAAAGGCGTTTGTATTAACGCTGAAATCTAAAAAGGACTCGTGCCCGAATTTCAAGCGTGCCTCCGCGAGTCGACCGCCGTGGAATGCCTGGCTCATTTACGACGCGCCTCCTTTGAGAACAAGCGGAAGGCCTGCGATTTGAAATTCAACATGGTCTGCTGCTTCCGCGACCTGCTGGTTGGCGCGTCCGCAGAGATCACGGAAGGAACGTCCGAGTGCGGTGGAAGGGACCAAGCCCATTCCGAGTTCATTGGTGACGATGAAGAGAGAAATGTTTTTGGCCCTTGCTGTTTGGAGCGCGGTGTCGAGTCTGGCGAGAAGTTCAGGCTCGGTTGTTGCTTCGCAGTGATAGGACAACCACAGCGTCAAGCAGTCGATCAAGACGGCTTTGCCGGCGTGTTGTTGGAAGATCAATGGGAGGTCGAACTCGTTTTCAATCGTGGTCCAATGTGGGGGCCGCGTGGAGCGATGCTTGGCGATGCGTTCCAGCATTTCTGTGTCCGTATGGCTGGAGGCATAGGTCGCAACATAAATCACCGGGCTTCCGGTGTTCGCTGCGAGTTGTTCGGCGCGACGGCTTTTGCCGCTGCGGGCTCCTCCAAGAATGAGTGTGATTTTGGAACTCATGCGCGGGTGAGTAGGACGAGGAGGGTCGTGATCTCGGAGATTTGGACGGTGGCGCCGAGGCAGTCACCAGTGATGCCGCCGATGCGCCGCTGAAAAAACGTGGCGGCCAGAAACACGCACAAAGCGTTGGCGGCAATGATCGGGACACCGGCGGTATTGAAGAAAAAAACGACCAGCAGTGCGGGCGGCAGGAGGGCGCCGATGAGCTGCTGTTTGTTCAGGCGCCTGCAAAATGGGTGGGAACGTGTGGTGTCGAGGCCGACGTGTGGTTGGAGGTGCATCACGGCGACGGCGCTTGCGCGTGCGAGGGCGTGACCCGCGATGATGGCTGAAGTTGCCAGTGGAAGCCCTTTGATAAGAAGGGAGTCAAGGAGGTAGAACTTCGCGCTGAAGCCAAACCAAAGGGCGATCGCGCCGAAGTTTCCGAGACGGCTGTCTTTCATGATCTCAAGACGCCGCGCCGGAGAGGAACCTCCGAAGAGACCGTCTGCGGCATCTGCGAGTCCGTCTTCGTGATAGGCCCCTGTGATCAGCACAGTGGTGAGCATGCTGACAAGGATGGCGACTTTTGCCGGGAGGCTGGGGGCAGCCATGGCAAGGGCGATCGCGCCCGAGGCTCCGACAAGGGCGCCGACGGCTGGAAAGTAGGCGACGGCTGCTGCGACGGCCTCAGGAGAATACACGCACCAGCGGCTGACGGGGACGCGTGTCAGCAGCATCAAAGCGGTTAGGAAATGGTTCCAGGCGCGGGGCATGTCAAAATCAGGCGTTTGCGGGTACGCTGACTCCGGCGGATTCAAAGGTGGCCATTTCGCAGAAAAGCCGAGTTGAAGCGCGCAGAATGGGAAGAGCGAGGGCGGCGCCACTTGCTTCGCCGAGGCGCATTCCAAGCGAAAGGATTGGAGTGACGCGCATGCGTTCAAGGACGAGGCGGTGGCCTCGTTCATCGGACTGGTGTGCAAAGAAGCAGACGTCTAATGCTTTTGGGGAGAGGCGGCTGGCGACGAGTGCTGCGGCTGTGGCAATGAAGCCGTCGACGACGATTGGGAGGGCCGCTTCGGAGGCGGCGAGAATGGCGCCCGTCATAGCGGCGATTTCAAAGCCGCCCACCGCTTCGAGCCAGTGTTGTGGATCTTGCGCTTCGTTTTGGGAAGGGGTGTGCTTGGCCAGGGCTTGTGCGATGACTTGTTGTTTGCGTGCGAGGCCTGCGGAATCGACTCCAGTACCGTGGCCTGTGACGAGTTCTGGAGGGAGTTGGAGCAACGCGGCGCAGAGTGCAGCGGCCGAGGTGGTGTTTCCAATGCCCATTTCGCCGATGGCCAGGACGTCGATCTTGTCTTGGCGTGCGAGGGCCACTTGTTCGGCGCCTGCTTCCATGGCGCCTTTGCACTCGTTGGAACTCATGGCCTTTTCGCGAAGAAAAGAGCGCGTGCCCGCGCGTTGGGAGCGGCCGAAAAACGCGGGGTTTTGAAGCCAGGACGGATCCGTGACGCCGTCGACGCCGGTATTGACGACATGGAGGGAAGCTCCTGCCGCCCTGGCGAGCACGCAAACGGCGGCTCCCCCGGCGAGAAAGGTTGCCACCATTTGGATGGTGACCTCCGACGGGTAAGCGCTTACGCCGGCCTCGGCGATTCCATGGCTGCCTGAAAATACGCAGATGCGTGTTCTCTCAGCGCTTGGCGCGAGGGTGTTTTGAAGCAGTGCGATTCTCTCTGCGATGGACTCGAGCATCCCGAGAGACCCGGGAGGTTTGGTTTGTGAGAGTAAGCGTTGTTTGACGGCACGATGGAGCGCGACGCGGCTTGGGGACGCGTCGACCTCCGCCAAACCGCCTGAATCGAGGCTGTTCTGCATGGATCTTCCTGGATAGGAGAGACCCGGCTTCAGGCTTGCGCCGGAACCCGTTCCCTCATTCTTCTTTATTGCGAAGAAGGTTTGCCGCCCAAGGGAAAGCCCTTGGACGAATGAGTTGCAGGTGCCGTGAATGTTCTGGCTCCCGGTTCTGGCTTTGTACGGGCACAAGGCCCGCACACGGCCGCCTCGCTCCCGCCTTCACCCTTTTTGGCGCCGTGGCGTCATTAAAGATTGGCATTTTGGGAGTCCGTCCCCGGTTACAGCAGCGCGACTGCCCCCGGTTTGCACGGGGTTCCTCGCGGCGCCCGCAAGTGAGGTTGTAGTTTGGGGCGTGGCTCGCAGACGGCAAGGAGAATTCCGGAGAAAGGCGGATCAGGCCGTGGATGCGATAGGCTCCGAGTTGGAGGGCGTCTCGGAGATTGGCTACTCCGTCACCCACTCCTGCTGGCGCTCAAGGATCTGGCCCGTGAACCGGTCTATGGCGAGGTACAGCCAGAGGCGCTGTTCAGCGCCCTTACGGAAGGTGGCGAGCGAGGTGGCGTTTTCTGCCAGATCGCCTGTTTGGACGATGACGTCAAACATCAGGTTCCAGACGCGTGTTTGACCGCAATCTGCGAGTGCCCGGATTGCGGACTCTCTGAGGCGCTGGGTTTTGCGGTCTTTGGTGGTGCCAAAGACGTTGTCCAGATCGGCGGAGTAGCCTGTGAAATGCCAGGTGAGTTTACTTTTGGTGGCTTCCATGTCAGGGTTACGATTGGGCTCCGAGCCGGTGCGGAACACGGTGGTGGTGTAGATTGGGGCAGTGGTAGGGACTCCGGTGAGATCCAGATCCTTCGCAAAGAGTTTGCCAGCCAGTTCGGCGTTATTGGTGAGTGGGCCCAGCCACGGTTGTGTTCCGGTGGTTCTGTCGATGAGGGTGCGGGCGGCATTGGCCGCGTCAGAGGATGGGCTCAGGGTGTCGCTTTCGGAGAATTCGTTTTTGAGGGCACCCGCAAGCAGTGCCCTCAAGACAGGCTCCTGACGGGTGTTGAGGTTCACTTTGCCGGCGACCAGAGGCAGGGAACGATTGGACGAAGTTGTGTTTGTGGGCTGAAGTGGCGTGTCGCTCAAACAAAAAAGGTCGAGCAGGGCGGCATCGCCGGTTTCCGGGAGGAAAAACGTGATGTTTTTCCACGGGGTTCCCCGGAAGGCGTACCCCATTTCCGCGACGGACCGGAAGGGGCGGTTGAGAATGAGAGGTCGGTTGGTGCTGGCAAGGGAGCCTTGAGCGAGGGGGAGCCCCTCTATGCCAGTGTATGACCCGCTCGCGGCGAGGCCTCCGGAGGCGCGGCGTATGATGTCATCGGGGTCTGCGTATGCCTGCCGATAGTGTGCGTTGGGATCGGTCGTCGAAGCCACCGAAGGCGCGATGTTTTCGCTCAACATCCCCATGCGCAAGGAATCGGCGTAATAACTACCGTTTCCAAGCTGGAGGAAGGTGGGCAGGGTCGTGTCTGTAGTAATGCCTGTTTTATAAGTGCCTAATGGTGCTGTTCCTGAGGGAAGCGAAGTCGAGGGGGCGAAGAGCCTTGGTTGCCAGCCATAATCAAGGGCGTTGCCGCTGGGTTTTTGGTAGAGGAGGTTCCCTGCGGCGTTTTTTCCGATTGCCCACCATGCGATATTCCCCAAAAGGTCTGCCGGCTTTAGGCCCACGGCATATCGATACGCATCGTCAAAAGTGACAGAGGAAGCGTTGAAGAACGCACTGTTCCAACCTGCGGGAGCCTGAAATCTCGGCGTGAGTGTTTGCGGCGGTTTGGTGGAAGAGGGAAGGTCCACGTAAGTGGTGCTTGAGCGGTCAGAAGGGGCGCCTCCATCCGGGAACAAACCAGTGAGGTTGAGGGACCCGGCATTCAGCGCCTGTAGCTCATGGGACTTTGTTCCGTAAACACTGTTATAACCTAAATTACCGCTTCGGAAAGGGTTTCCAAAACGTGCGGTGCGCGGGTCATAGGAGGTAATCAAAGGCATGCTCCAGGCAAGAGGGCGTTTGGTCTCCGTCCAAACGATCTCGCCACCTGCATCCTGCGGTGCTGCCGAGGTTTGGATTTTTAATTCGGTTCGATTGAGAACAGCCGCACAGCTGTTGCGGGAATTGCCGTCATTGGTGACTTCGAGGAAGCGCTCGTCATAAGTCACCCATTTGTTGAGGGAGTCCTTGAATTGAAGCCGTAAGGTAAAGTAGGTCTTTTGGACCCCCGCGACAGTGACGGGTACGTGGAAATAGCGGAGTGGATAAAACGGCGAGAGAGGGGGGGATGGAGGGGGCGTGAGCGGGTCTGGCAGGCCGCGTCTGTTTTGCGTCACATCTTGAATTGTGTCCAGCGAGTCAACGGACCACGTAAGGCCTTTGGCAGGGATTTTTGGATCAACGTAAACAACCGTCCTGTCCTTTCGATACATCTTGGTAAGTAAAATAAAGTCTCTTGGGACTTCTCCCAAAGACATCCCCACCCATCGCGTGCCGAGAGAATCTTGTACGGCACCTGAATAAGGAGCGCCTGAAAAGAAGTTGTCAGGTCCAGCTTGAAGATTACTACCATTAGGGAGATTCACATTACAGAGTGTGGTAGGCTCTCGGAAAAGGGTCGATGATGAGACATTAAAAAGAATCTCTGTTCCGCGGACATCGACAGTGACGGACGATGTAGCACCTGCGGTTCCGGGCGGCACGCCTGGAGGGGTTCCTGAGACGCCGCTTTGAAATATTTTGCGTTGTACTCCCGGTTGGTCGGTGAAGGCTCTCTTGTATTTGAGATAGGGGGGGAAAGGATCCGGAACACTTCCTCCACCGGTGTAAGTCAAAGACCCCGGACGTACTGTGTAATTATGAGTGAGCGCAAGGTCCGAGATGCGGGGAGTCAGGGGATAGCTCAAAATGCTATAGGTACCGCCACTCCACGTTGAAGTGCCTCCATGCCACACATAGTACGATGCAAGAGTACCTGCGCCAATTTGATAAATAGAATTGGTGTCTCCCGGCTGCGGAAGTGCGCCTACACTGGTTCCTGGAACAATTGAACCTTTAAAAGAGACGGCGCCTGACGGCCAGCCGCTAGGCCTTGTTTCCATCGGAGTGTACCCCGTTGAATCAAGGGCTGGAAGTTTCCAAAGTGGTGCAGCCGCAAAAAAATAGTTCGTTTCATGGTCGCCGAGAGCCATCGAACCGGCGGACAAAGTCTTGGCGTCTGACCAGAAAAGAGACGAGCTTTTGGCGCCGGAGAGACTGCCCGAGGGATAGTCTATTGATGGCCAATTCCATGTCTGAGTATTCGCGATGTACGACATGGGCAAGGCCTCACTGTATTGTTGCGTTCCGATGTTGACTCCTTGCAAGAAGGTGAGGGTGGAGGAAATACCGTCCCAGAATGCGCTGTAGCCTACGGTTTTAATGGAAAAGTCGAAAATGGACGCGGCGTACTCCAACCAGATGGTCAGACTGCCTGAAACCGCCATGTTTCCCATTTTTGGGATCGTGGCGAGTCCCCTGTCTGTGGCCGCCTTGGGGGCCACGACAATGTCCTGGGGGGTCTCGCTTGCTGCAACGATGCGAAACGCACTTGGATTGTTTGCCGCGACGAAGGGTTTTGAGGAATCCGCAGCGTGAGGATTCCACAATTCAGGAAAGCCCATCACTACGGTAGTGCCGCATCTAAAAGCACCCGCGTAGGCGGCGAGATTTTGGGTGATTTCGATGGGCCCGCCCGGAGCGGGCAATGCGGGACTCGGAGTGTCTGAGGCGTCATCAATGGCCCGAATGTGAAAGCGGTAAAAATAGGGCAGGTCTTCAATGCCTCGTGCGGTGAAAAGCGGAGGGCTGTAGCGGGTGGAATCCAGTGCGGTTTTTGGATTCAAAGTTGGGTCTGGATTAGGGAGACGAATGATGGTTGGAAAATTATTGGTATCGTTTTGATCGATGAGGTTTGCCCCAATTTCAAGGATTTGGAACTCACTAACGCGGTCACGGGATTGGATGTAAGTAGCAGGATCCCAGGGAGTACCAGAAGAATGTGAAGGGGCGGAGCTTTTTCCGAGAGAACCCACGGCGATGCCTGCCTTTAACATCTCGAAAAAATCCGGTTCGCGCGGCCTGCCGGTGGCGGCATCTGTAAAAAGCAAATCCTCGAGATTGAAAATCCCGCCGATTTTGCCGTGTGCGTAGGCCCAGAACCAGACGCCTGCGCTGTCTGTCATCCACGTGAGCCCCAGGCAGTCTAGAATGGCCTTGGGCGTCCCAGCGCCGTTGTAGAGGGGATCCGTTGTGGGCAGGGATGCGCTTGGTCCCTTGTAGGTCACCCACGCGAGTCTATCCAAAGGAAAACGTTTTTTGACGAGCGGTTCGCCAACCCTAGCGCTTGAGCCGTCTTGGCGGGTAAACAAAGTGCCCACCGTGAGCTCCAAAAAGGCGGGGTTGATGACATCCTGAAGAGACCTTGGGTCTCCGGGTTTGAGGCCGCGCTCGGCAAGTGTACCCCAGGCATCATTGCCTCCGCGGTTGTTGCCAAGAGGCATTTCATTGGGAAAATTATATTTTCGCCGTATGTCGCCACTCCCCAGATACGCCACGGGAACGGTTGAGATGGGATAAAGGATGTCATCCATTCTGCCTGCAGGGGGAACAATGGTCGGCCTTTTGAAGACAGGGGAAAGCGCGCTCGAACCCGTTTGTGCAGAGTCATAAAAGCCAGGTCGGAAGGAAGGCTGCTCAAGACTTCGGGAAAAGTGGGTGAGACTTTGCAGGGAATTCAGGATTTGGGCTTTTTCGGAGTTGTTGCTGGCCTGGGAATTCAGAAAACTCACCAAATGGGAGCGGCTGGTGAAGGCGCGATTTTGAACGGTGGTGGAGGTGCCGCCAGATGCGCGCATAAAGCCGGAGTTGCTTTGGTTGTTGAGCAGAAAGTTGACGTAACGGTGGCCATGGGGACCGGCGTCGGGAGAGGCAAGGGTGGCGGCGTTGCGAAAGGCGAGGAGCTGTTTGAGTTGATTCGCGGTGAACCCGATTTGGGTGAGGTCCGCCAAGCCCGTGCTCCCGCGTCTTGAGGCCACTGAGCCCGCAACGATGAGAGGGTCTGGGTCGTAGCCGGCGACATTCGCATCCAGAAGACCTCCGATGTCGTAGATCTGATAAGCATATCTTGCGACAACCGGATTGGATGTGCCGTGGGTGAGGCTACCGGCAAAAGTGACTGGATTGGTTCCATCGGCTAGCAGATAAATCCAATCGGGCGCTTTCCACGCCCATTTTTGGGCGCTGTTGCCGGCAAATCGCAATGTGCCACTGGTGGCCGGGGTCATATCAGAGGGGGACGAGGGGGTGGCACGGGGAAGGAGCAAAGGTTTATTCCAGCGCGCTGCGCTAATGGCCGAACCGGTCGCGGTTGAGATGGTGCTGCAACGTGGTGTGAGCGTGTATGTGCCAGCTTGTGGATAAACGGACTGTGTGTTGAAGGTGAGTAAACGATCGTAAAACTGATTGGAAGAGGCGCTCTGCTTTACGAGATTGGGAGGGGAGAGGCTTGTGGTTGTTTGAACACTGCTTCGGTTCGGGACGGCGCTTAGCGGTGTAGCCGGATACAAGACGGTGCCAGCGGGGGTGCTTGTCGGTTCAATGGAACCTGCACGGATTTCACTCAGCAGATCCTGAATGATTTGTTGGGAAGCGATCTCTGCAAACTGCGGTGCGAGTGGATTTAAGGATTCTGCTTTGGCAAGGGCGACACTTTTTGAAGAGAGTCCTAGGAGCGAAACGATCGCAACGAGCAGCAGCGCCATGATCGAGAGAACGAGGATGAGCGCGAATCCTTTGTTTTGACGGCGTTCCTTGATGTAAGTAGCCATGGTTCGAGTGGAGGTGGGGAGGGAGGCGGAGGGGGCGTGAATGGCGCAACTATTCGTGGATCGCAGCTGAATGGATCGCTGGATGCCTCAGCCTTAGGTCCATACACACCGTGGCAACCTGTTTTTTCGTTAAAGGAGTGCGGTTGCCCCGTCCAGCGACGTCTGAACCGGAGCGAAATAGAGCCTGCCGCTTGTGCCACAAGTAGAGGGGAAGCGCACGGCCGAGGTGCCGAGGAGACAAGGGCCTGGGTTCAGGCCAGCAATTCGAGGAAGCACCGCCCCTCGTTGGCCAAGCACGCGGATTGGAGCGGCGGTCTTGTGGCAAACGGGGGCATTGCATGGAACCTCGTCACGCGCCGCAGTCAAGTTTCTGTAGCGGCTCAGGGACGTGCAAGATAGGAACAGCTTGCGAGCAGTTGTCCGGGCTCGCGCGCGGGGAGCGTGGCGCGCGCTCGCGCGATGTGAGGGAAGCCGGACGGGTTAGCCGGCGAGGATTTCGTGGATCACGTGGCCGCCGACATCGGTGAGGCGGAAGTCGCGTCCGCTGAAACGGTAGGTGAGCTTTTCGTGGTTTAAACCGAGAAGATGCAGAATGGTCGCGTGCAGGTCGTTGACGTGCACCTTGTTCTCGACTGCCTTGTAGCCAAAGGGATCGGTGCTTCCGTAATGCACGCCGCCGCGCACGCCGCCGCCGGCCATCCAGATGGTAAAAGCGTGAGGGTTGTGGTCGCGCCCAAGGGAGCCTTGTGAATCGGAGGTGCGGCCGAATTCACCGCCCCAGATGACAAGGGTGTCTTGGAGCATTCCGCGTGCCTTGAGGTCGGCAAGAAGGGCAGCCGCGGGCAAGTCGGTGGCTGCGGCGCAGGAGCGGTGGTTGGTCTCGATATTGTTGTGGCCATCCCAAGGGACGTCGTCGACGGAGCCATCGCCCGGAGCGCCCCGCCCTGCGAAGATTTGTACAAAGCGCACGCCGCGTTCCACGAGGCGCCGCGCGATGAGGCACTGTCTGCCAAACGTTTCGGTGACTTTGTCATCGAGGCCGTACAATTTTCTCGTGGCCTCGGATTCGCCTTTGATCTCCATGGCTTCCGGAGCAGCCGTCTGCATGCGGTAGGCTAGTTCAAAGCTGCCGATTCGCGCCATGAGATCGTTTTGGGAGCCCCGCGCTGCGGCGTAGTCGGAGTTGACGTCGCGCAGGAGGTCGAGTGCCTGGCGTTGTTGTTCCTCGGTTTGGTCCGAGGCGCGCAGGATGTCGTCGATGGCCTCCTTGCGGCGGGCGTCGAGGGCGAGCGCCTGAAAGCTTTTGGGGAGAAAGCCGGCGCTCCAGATCTGGTCGTCGCCCCGCGGTTTGCGGCCATGCATGACGACGTAGGACGGCAGGTTTTGGTTTTCAGCGCCCAGACCGTAAGTGACCCAGGCACCGGCGGCGGGACGCCCGGGCACGGTGGAGCCGCACATCAACTCGATGGAGGCTGGGGCGTGGTTGTTGGCCCGCAGGTACATGGAGTGGATGAACGCCATGTCGTCCACGTGTTTTGCGACGTTGGGAAAAAGGCTGCTCACCCAGGAGCCCGATTCTCCGTGCTGTTTCCAGTCGAAGGGGGATTTGAGGCACTTGCCGCTGGTTTGAAAGAAGCCGGTTTTGGGGTCGCTGCCCGGGAGGGGCTGGCCGGCGTGAGCTTGAAGCTCGGGTTTGTAATCGAAGGTGTCCACCTGCGAGGGTGCGCCCGTCATGAAGAGCCAGATGACCGCCTTGGCACGCGCAGGGAAGTGCGGTGGCTGAATGGGGGACGTGCTGGCGGTGGCGGCGGCTTGGGATTGTTGGTGGAGAAGCGAGGAGAGGGCGAGCGAACCGAACCCGTGGCCCATCTGTTTGAGGAAGCGGCGGCGGGAGGGCAGGCGAAGCGGCTCGGGAGAGGAGTGATCAGACATGGCGTGGAGGAGCTGGGACGCTTGCTGGAGGTTAGTCGACGTACACAAACTCGTTGGTGCACAGCAAGACGTGGCAGGTGAGAGCCAGCGCTTTTGCCGTAGATTGGGGCGTCGGGTTTTCGCCCTGGAGTTGCTTGAAATAGGCGCCGAATTTGGCTTGGTCGGCGGCAGTGGACGGTCTGGCGAGGGCGATGCGAAAAACCTTTTCCAAGGCGGCTTCGGGTGGCGTGTTGTCTGCGAGGGCGCGGGCGGCAAGCTTGGTGGCGCAGTCCCGAACGAAGGGTGAGTTAAGAAGGGTGAGGGCCTGGGTCGGCATGGTGGTGAGGCCTCGTTCGCCCATGCTTTGCAGCGCTTCAGGCGCATCGAAGAGCGTGAGGAACGGGACCAGTTCACTGCGGCGCACGCGCAGGTACACGCTGCGGCGCAGGGATTCGAGTTTGGTTTCACTAGGGCCGAACTGGCGCAGGTCAAGCGTCCCTGCTGCACTCAGGAGCGAATCGCGAATGGCCTCGGCTTCGAGTCGGCGCGCGGGTTGGCGCCAGACGAGTTTGTTGTCGGGGTCGGCGCGTCGGTTGGCGTCGGTGGTTTCGGCGCCTTGTTGATAAGCGGCGGAAAGCAGCAAGAGCCGGTGGAGTTCCTTGAGTTTCCAACCACTCTCGATGAAACGGCTTGCGAGATAGTCGAGAAGTTCCGGGTGGGAAGGTTTTTCGCCCTGGACGCCAAAATCGTTCGGGGTGGCGACCAAGGCGCGTCCGAAGTGATGTTGCCAGACACGGTTCACGAGGACACGTGCGAGCAGGTGCCCCGCACCCTGTTCGGGATCGGTCATCCAGCGGCCTAGTGCGACTCGAGGGGAGGTTGTGGCGGGTGGTGCAGCAGGTGCGGCGTTTGCTGCTGCGGTTCGCGCGGTCCAGTGTTCGGGGCCGCTGGCGCTCAGTACTTGGATGAACCCTGGATCGGCTTTGGCGGCTTTATTGTCGACTTCACCGCGTTTGAGCAGGAAGACGTCCCTGCCGCCCGGTTTGGTGGAGTACACATCGACAAATTCGCGTTTGGGAGCTTTGCGCTCGTGCGCGCGCAGCGGCTCCACGAGGGCTTCAGTTTTGGAATCAAACCGGGCAAACCAGCGGGCGAGTGCGGTACGGGCCTCGCCTTCGGGCGGTTTTGCGAGAGCGGCGAAGGTGGCGAGTTCGGAGCGGTCCTGGGGTTCGGCAGCGGCTTCCAGAGGTGCGGGTTCTGGCGTACTGCAGAAGGAGATGCGGAAGCGGCCCAAGCCGAAGAAGCCGGTGAAGCGGAGTTGAAACTCAATTTCGGTGCCGTTTTCGAAACCCGCTGGGTCGCCAGAGACACCAAACACGGCAGTCTGGTCGTTGCCTTGTTGAGGATCGATGGCCCAGCCTGTTTGCGGATTGTTGTCGACCGCGTTGGAAAGGGGGTAACTTTTCTGCTCAAAGGACGCTTTGACAGCGTTGAGCTTGAGCTGGACGGGCTTGGCCTTGAGTGCCGGATCGAGAGGTCGTGCGGTGGCCTTAAAATCGCCCAAGACAAAGTTGCCGTTATCGGAAAGCCCCGGCCCCTTTTTGGGCAGCGAAGGATCGGCAAGCGCCTCCAGACGGAAGCCGCGAATGCCCTTCTGGAAGGTGCGGACCTTCACGGTGTAGACATCGTCCTTGGTTTTGTTTCCGGTGTAGACGACGAGACCGTCCTTGGCGGGTTCGAGGAAGGCTTTGTCCGCAGAGGCGCCCAAGACGTCGAAGACTTTCCATGGAGCGTCGGCTTGAGCAACAGGCTGTGCTTTCTGCTGGTCCGTCCATTTCAAGAAAAGCGCGGGCAGTTCATCCGAGGCGAATTTTTGCAGATCACGCTGAAGGGCGGTGTTTTTAGCAGCATAGATCGCCTTGATTTTATCGGCTTCCGGGTTGGAGCGCTCGAGTTTGATTTCGCCGTGTTCCGTGCGGGCGAGGGTGGCGGCGAGGTTGTAGTAGTCGACTTGCGGAATGGGATCGTACTTGTGGTCGTGGCAGCGGACGCAGCCGATGGTGAGCCCGAGCATTGCGCTGCCGGCCGTCGAGAGCATGTCGTCGAGTTGGTCGTAGCGGATGCGTTCCACGGTTTTGGCAGTGATCTGGCCCGGGTAAGGACCGGCAACCAGAAAACCGGTGGCAGAGGCCCCTTCGACCTTGTCCGAGTTGGTCTCGTCGCCGGCAAATTGTTGGCGCACAAATTCGTCGTAGGGCAGGTCTGCGTTGAGCGAGCGGATCACCCAGTCGCGGTAGAAATAGGCGCCCGGGCGGAAGCCGTCGAATTCGTAGCCACCGCTTTCTGCATAGCGGACGACATCGAGCCAGTGCCGTCCCCAGCGTTCGCCGTACTGGGGGCTTTGGAGGAGTTTGTCTACGAGTCGCGCGAACGCGTCCGGGGCCTCGTCCCGCACGAAGGCCTCGGCGTCCTCGGGTTTTGGCGGAATCCCGAGGAGGTCGAAATAGGCGCGCCGGACGAGGGTGGCCCGGCTGGCGGCAGGGGCGGGGTGTACAGAAGCGGCCTCTTGGGCGGCGAGGATAAAG
Source organism: Chthoniobacteraceae bacterium (assembly GCA_947476255.1). GTDB lineage: Bacteria > Verrucomicrobiota > Verrucomicrobiia > Chthoniobacterales > Chthoniobacteraceae > Chth-196. The sequence continues at coordinate 63,836 of CANJPY010000010.1, forward strand.
CGGTCTATTTCGTTGTGGGCCCAGTGGGTATTTTGGACCTTGGGTGGTTCGGGGCGGGAAAGGCGCTTGAAGGCCCAGTGCTCTTTGCCGGTCGCGATATTAATCTCGCGCTTGGCATTTCCGGCCACGCCCTCGCGGGGATCCGGAGCGCCCATGGCGATCCATTGTTCAAACTTGGCCACGATCTCCGCGGGGAGGCGTTTTTTCGGGGGCATCTGCGTGTCTGTGTCCGCCCAACGAATCGCCTTCACGAGAAGACTCTCCTCCGGTTTGCCGGCAGTGAGAGCGGGGCCTGTGTCACCGCCCTTGAGGGTGCCTGCGCGGGTGTCTAGAAAGAGGCCGCCCTTGAGTTTGCCCGCTTTTTGGGCGTCGGCGGAGTGGCACTGGTAGCAATTTTCGACCAGAGCCGGCCGGATGTGTTCCTCGAAAAACGCCGTCTGCGCCTGGGTGTTTGGGACGGGTTGAGCCGTGTCGCCAAGCAGGGCGCTGGCTGCGGTAAACAAAACGACGGGGACGGCGAAGCGGGAGAGGACTTTGGGACGTGAACGCTTAGCGGCAACCATGGGAGTAAAACGTGGGAGGACGGAACCGGGGACTCTTGATAAATACCTTCAGAGAGAAGATCTTTAGGAAATATTCAGCGTAGAGGCGAAGAAGCGGAGTGTTTTTTCAAGGTGGAGTTCCCAGTAGGCCCAGGTGTGTCCACCGGGAAATTCGTCGTACTGATGGGGGATGTTTGCTCCGAGCAAGCCGCGATGCAGATCTCTATTAAACTCCAAAAGAGGATCTTCGGTGCCGCAGTCGAAACGCAGTTTTGGAAACGGCCCCTTCTGCCGCAGGTAAGTGTCAAGGACCGAGCGGTCTTCCTCCAGAGCGGTAAAGGTGGCAAGGGGTTCCTCAACGTAATCTCGGAGCTGTTCCAACCGTGTGGCGGACGAATGTCCCGATGCCGCTACAAAACGTTGTGGAAACTTGCCGGCAAGACGCAGGGCGCCGAAGCCCCCCATGGAGAGGCCGGCGATGAAGATGGGCGATTCCGGGCCAACGCAGGGCGCGGCCAGAGCCGTTGCTGCGGGAACTTCCTCCACAATCCAGCGCTCGAAATCTTGGGTGCGGTGGGCGAGGTAACCGCTCCCGTCTCCCCACAAACCATCGCTTGGCATCGCAAGAACCATGGGTGGAATCTCTCCCGCTGCACACAGACGTGCCGCGGTGGTATGCGCACCGCCTTTCAGCGCCCACGCCCAATGACTCCCGTAGACGCCGTGCAGCAGAATCACCACCGGTACGCCGGTTGCTTTTTCAGCGCCCGGACACACGAATACACTCAGGTCGGCACGCTGCGCCAGCGCGGGACTTTTGACGGTCACCTGTCGCAACCCGTCTCTTTCCCAGCGCGGATCGGAGATTTCGACTGTTCGAAAAGGGATGGCAGCAACCCTGGCGGCACTCATGTCGAAATCAGGCTTTGGGTTGTGCAAAGTCACGGTCGAGGAGGGCTCGCAGGACGAGTTCCTGAGGGACGACCGAGGCGTCCATTTGCACGAGTGAAATTACGGCTTTTGCGACCTGTTGTGCCGTGAGGAAATCCTCCACCGGCATCGTGCGTTCTGTGGCATCGTGCCAGAATGCGGTGTCGACGCCGCCGGGCAGAAGCGCTGTGACGCGGATTCCGTGTGTGGCCGCTTCCTCGCGCAGGCCGTGAGTGAAGCCGCGGACGCCCCATTTTGCGGCGCAGTAGACGGTCTCGCCCGGAATGCCGCGAAGGCTTGCGGTGGAGATGATGTTGATGATGTGGCCTCGGCCGTGCGGGCGCATCGCGCGGAGGGCCGCCTGACTGCCCAGAATCGTGCCTTTCAAATTGACGTCGAGCATCAGGTCGATTTCGTCGGTCGTGTATTCTTCAATGGGGCGATGCCGGGCCAGTCCGGCATTGTTGATCCAAAGCGAGACGGGGCCTGCATGGGCTTGCGCTTGCTCGGCAAGTCTGGCCATGTCAGACGCGAGGGCCACATTTGCGTCCACTGCGACGGCTGCAGGGCTTCCGAGCGAGGTGAGCGCACGGTCCAAGGCGCTCCTGTCAGTGTCGCCGAGGACAACTTTGGCGCCCAGATCGAGCAGGGCGCGCGAGATTTCAAGTCCGATGCCCCTGGCCGCTCCCGTGACAACGCAACTAAGGTGTGGAGTTTCCATAGCGAAATTAGATTAGGCGGAACCGCTCAGTTCGCGCAGATCCGCCCGTTTGGCAGAGTAGTTGGTTTCGTACGCCAGGACTTTGGCATCGGGCGTTTTCCCGTGAACGCGGCACCATTCGGAGTAGAGTGGTTGCCACCAGTTGGTGTGGGCTGTGAGGCCGTCTAGGCGATATTTATCCCAATCAATGAGCACGCGCGACCAGCATTCGTCGCCATAAGCGGTCGCTTTTTTGGCATCGCCCATTTCCTTGACGTACCAGTCGCGTCCGATGCGTGCGTGGAGCACTTCGTCCGCCCAGTCGAAGTCTTGGGCGAGCGCGGCAAAGGCGTCGCCGGAGGCGAGGCCGACCTCCCATTCAAAGCGTTTGCCTGTCTTGGGCATGAGGCCTTGTTCGATGAAAAACAAGACGGCATGCCGTTCCAGCGGTTGTAATTGGGAGTTCAGTGCGAGGGACCAGGTGAAGTTGATGCGCACAAAGTCCCGCCAGTCGATGCCTGCCTGCACAAAGCCGACTTCGCCGATCATGGCGTGCCGGGCTTCGTCCCAAAGTTGGCGGGTCAGATCCACCTTGTAAGCCCAGGACTTGCCCTTGGTTTCGGCGATGATGGAGGCGATCACCTCGGGGACGTCGATTTCTCGGAGACGTTTATAAAACAACATCAGCGGCTTGGCTGCGACGGGTTGCGCCGGGTCGTACAGGAAAACTTCCGCGTGGACGCCCATGTTGTAGGGGTCCTGAAAACGCTCATCCCGTTTTGGAACGGGGTCAAACTGGTAGCTGCTGGCTGAAAAGTTGCGTCCCGGCAGCCCCTCCGTACGTTCGGCGCTGCCGTCGAGCGAACCGGAGTGGGCCAGGAGTTTTTGGAGGAGACCCGACCAAGCTGCAAGACGTGTCTGGTCCTCGGCGCTGACAAGTTGGGCGATACAGCGTGCGCCGTAATCTGCCATCTCTTGGACCTCGATGGCCGCGAAACGGCAGACTCGCAAAGAGGGGTGATCGACAAGAGGGTTTGTATCCGCGACGTATTTCTTGAGAGCCGCCAACAGCCTTGGGACGGCATGGGCATAAATTCCCGTGAGCAACGCGGCGGTGTCGGGGGCGGCGAGGATTTCATCGAAGAAAACTTCGAGCGCGGCGTCGGGGGCATGGTCGAGTCCGAGCGGGGGTTCGCGCATTTCGGCGACGCGGGCGCGCAATACGGCTGCGTGCTCCGCGCAATAGTGGGAATGGAGGCTGAATCCCATCTTCAGTTCGTAGACAGGTTCCGAGACCAGGCGGTGGATGAAAATTTCGTGAAGGCGGCGCAGAGCCCAGTGGATGCGCTTTAAGCGGTTCACACACTGTTCCACGGAGAGGCCGGGCCGGGCGGCTGAGTCAAAGGAGGCAATGCCTGCGAGCGGTGGCAGATCGCGATAGGGTTTGTAGTCCATAAGATTCAGGGGATTCCTCAAATTGCCAGAAGACGTAGAAAGCTGGTAACGTTTTCTTACTATGGCAGCCACCTCATTGCATTCCGAGTTATTTGGCCAACTTCCAACCGGCGAGTCGGTGCGTCTTTTTACACTCACAAACGCTCGGGGAATGAGGCTGCGCGCGATCAATTGGGGCGCAGTGGTGGTGAGTTTGGAAACGCCCGACCGCCATGGAATTGCGGGGGATGTCGTGCTTGGATTTAAGACCCTCGCGGAATATCTGCACAATTCGCCTTTTTTCGGCGCCATTGTGGGAAGGTACGGGAATCGCATTGCAGGGGGAACGTTTGTTTTGGACGGGGAGACGCGTGTTTTGGCCCAGAACAACGCGCCGGGGGGAATTCCGTGCGCCCTGCATGGAGGGGTGCGCGGTTTTGACAAGGTTTTTTGGGAAGCCGAAGAGGTCGAATGTCAGGGGGAACCCGCGGTGCGCTTCTCGTACACGAGTCCGGACGGAGAAGAGGGGTATCCCGGGACGCTCACGACCACTGTGACCTATTGGCTGGACGCCGATCATGGTTGGCACATCGATTATGCCGCCTGCACGGATAAGGCGACGCCGGTAAATCTCACGCAGCACACCTTCTTTAATTTAAAGGGCGAGGGGCAGGGAACCATCTTGGATCACGAGGTCACCGTGTACGCCGATGCATTTACGCCCGTGAACGAGGGGATGATTCCGACGGGTGAGATTTTGGCCGTGGCGGGAACGCCTCTGGATTTCACGACGGGTGCAAAGTTATCGGATCGCATTGGAGCGACGTTTGAGCAGATCCGGTTGGGGAATGGGATTGATCATAACTTTGTGTTAAATGCGCAGGGGGGCGACTTGGCGTTGGCGGCGAGTGTTTACGAGGCGAGTTCTGGGCGTGTGCTTGAGGTGTACACCACGGAACCTGGAATGCAGTTGTATACGGGTAATTTTTTGGACGGCTCTCTGAGCGGAAAAGCGGGCCGTGTGTATGCCTGCCGGGATGGGTTGTGTTTTGAAACCCAGCATTATCCTGATTCCCCGAATCAGCCGCATTTTCCGAATACTGTTCTTCGGCCCGGGGAGACGCTGCGGAGTTCAACCGTGTACCGGTTTAAGTGCGCGAGCTAGGACAGGCTTCGGTGCCAAGGAGTCCTGAGATTGGGGGGGGCTCAAAGCGCTTGGTCTGGAGGTTTTTGATCAAAGCCGATCAAAGAGGAGGCGGCCTCACAGGTTCTGCGCGAAAATCTCGATGGAGTCGGACCGAAAGGCGGTTTCCAGAAGTTTTTCAAGGCGAAGGGGATCATGGATGCTTTCCACAGCCTCTCGGATCCCCTCCGGAAAAGCTCCATGCCGGATTTCCAAGGCGCGCAGCACGGCGGTCCTGAAGGCACGCAATTGACCCTCCGTCTTACCTCTTTGAAGGCCCTCGCGCTCGCCCTCCAGCTTTCCTTCCAGCTTTCCTTCCATCTTTCCTTTTTGGATGAGTTGCTCGGCGAGTGTCATGGTTTTGGTTTGAAGGGGTTTGATTCGGATCTTCTTGATGCGTTCCTCGAACAGACTCACATTAGCTTCAGCGTTGAGAATGTATCTCAGGATCCGTTCTAATGCATCCTCCGGGATCAAAAATAACAGAGGTTCGTCCCAAAGCGCATCTCCGAGAAGTTCGTTCATGGGCTGCGCCTTGAGGGCACGCAATGTGACGATCCCCTCCGGAGTGCCTGCTATGGCTTCGTAAGGCATACGCACCAATTCCATGAGGTGGTATGCCAGAGTCGGTTGCCACGCGCGCAAGACGTGTGCAAACGCGGGCGGCAGATCAATGATGTCTTCCAGGCGTGTGGAGGTTTTCCACGGGCGTTTACCCTGCGCGAGCACGACGGGCAGGATGGCGGGGAGTTTCGCGGGAGGTGCGTTGGTTTTTGCGAAGCGTTCCCAGATGCGCACGATGTAGGAGAGCAGGCGCAGCGCCATGCGCGGGTCCTCGGTGCTTTGGTGCTCAAAGAGCAGGTAGAGGAACGCATCGCTTTGGTGGAGCCTTATGTGAAAAAGCAGGTCGCTCTCCGAACTGGCGAACTGGGGGTCAATAAAAGTGCACGCTTCCAGAGCGAGGGAACTCCACTCGAGAGCTGCGGCCAGGTCGGCAGGGAGATGGTTTTCAAAGAATGCGCGTGCGTTCTCCGGAACCGAAAAGGTGGCCTTGAGAAGTTTGTCGTTGGGTTGATGCAGGGAGTCCTCGGACATCTGGAGAAGTGGAAACGGGGGAATCCAGAAACAGACTCGGATGCGGGGAGTGGGAGGGATGTGTGGGTGTTCAGAGAAGAAGGCGTGCGGAGGAAGTGGCGCAGTATTAATGTTGATTATGAATGTGTTTTATTCAGTGTAAACGGCATGAAGTCTTGGTCGCTTGCCTTATACGGCCCGAGTGGATTGCTCGGTACCTTTGAATCTGGGGAGACGCAGTTTGTGCTTGGAAGCGAAGAGGCAGCCGATGTGTGGACGCTCCAAGGTGAGGGCGTTGCAGCGAGGCACGCGTGGGTGTGTCTTGGGGACGGGCGCCTGCAGGTGGAGGACCTTGGCGGAGGAACGCTGGTGAACGGGCATGCGATCGAGGGACGGGTGGAGGTGGAATACCCGGCGTCGGTGCAAGTGGGAGAGGTCACGCTGGTGGTGGAGGTCCAGGGAGCGATGGGTGAGGAGGCGCCGGTGGAGTCCACAGAGGTGACGATTCCGCAGCGGGGGACCAGGCAAAGAGGGGACAGACAAATAGCGGCGAGTCTGGCGGTGACGATCCCGCAACGTGTGTCGACGAACCGGGGTTCATGCACAGACGTGACAATTCCCCAGCGCCCGCTTCATGAGGCGGAGGCGCGGCAAGCTGGCAATGCGGCAGAGGCAACCGCGCAAAACAAAGCGCCACTGAGCGGAGAATACACGCTGGTACGCGAGATTGCGCGCGGGGGGATGGGGCAGATATATTTTGGGGAGGATCCGCAGTTGAAGCGGCAGGTGGCGGTGAAGGTGAGCCGCGTGGCGCAAGGAGGGGAGGACCCGCGGTTTTCGAAGGAGGCGGAAGTACTCGCGCATCTGGCGCATCCGAACATTGTGCCGATCTACAACATAGGAGTAGATGGGCAGAACCGTCCCTTTTACTCGATGAAGCTGGTGAAGGGGCGCACGCTGCAGGCAGTGCTCAATGCGCTCCGGGAGGGAGACGCGGCGGTCATGAAGGAGTACACGCGGGCGGCGTTGTTGACGGTGTTTCGGAAGGTGTGTGATGCGCTGGCGTTTGCGCACAGCAAGGGTGTGTTACACCGGGACCTTAAGCCGGAGAACATCATGGTGGGCGAGTATGGGGAGGTGCTGGTGATGGACTGGGGCCTCGCGAAGATTCTGGGGGGCAAGGAAGACGTCGCCACAGGAAAGTCGCCGGTGAAGGACACGGGCGATTATGGGATGACGCTGGAGGGGGAAGTGATGGGAACGCCGCAGTACATGTCGCCCGAGCAGGCGGAGGGGATGGTGGCGGAGTTGGACGTCCGTTCTGATATTTATTCGCTGGGCGGGATTTTGTACGCGCTTTTGACGCTGCGCCCGCCCATTGCAGGAACGACGTTGGAGGAGGTGCTCACGAAGGTGAAGAAGGGTGAGATCAGTTCGATGGTCACCAAGCGGGGAAGCCAGAGAGACGTGGCCGTTGGCGCACCATCGGCGATGGGCGTGGAGATACCGGAGGCGTTGCAGGCGGTGACGCTCAAGGCGATGGCGACGGACCGGAACAAGCGGTACGCGAGCGTGGACGTGTTTGCGGGGGACATCGAGGCGTATCAGAACGGGTTTGCGACGAGTGCGGAGGAGGCGGGTGCGTGGAAGCGAGTGAAGCTGTGGGTGGGGCGCAACAGGGTGCTGGCGGGGGCTGCGGCGGTGTTGTTGTTGGTGGTGAGCGGGTTTACTGCGCGTGTGGTGCAGAAAGGGCGTGAGGCGAGCGAGGCGTTGCAGAGTTTGCGCGAGACGGCGCCGACGTTCGCAGTGCGCGCGCAGGACGCTTTGCGGGAGGGCCGGTTTGAGGAGGCGCTCAAGGCGGCGACGTTTGCAGTGAAGCTGGAAT